>NZ_JAKRFV010000002.1:0-333327 GCF_022347945.1 Pseudoalteromonas sp. MM17-2
CAGACTTCAGTCTGACATCTTGATATTCCTGATAAATCTAAACCCAGGCTTTTCAAATTACTCTCTTGTCGGGCCGCCGACTTCGGGTCAGAGGAAATGTGCGCCCATTTCCTCTAACAACTCCTAGGGCGCCCGTAATTCGCTCATGCTTCCGAACTCATATCTTTTGTTAAACGCTGCGCTTATCTGCTGACGCGATTTAACAGCACTTCCCTATGCTGGTAAATCTAGCTCGGCGTCGTGCCTCACTGTCAGCAACAAAAGCTGATATCTACAGCGCGAATTTAAACGGGGGATAGGGTGCTGTGAATTGGGTGAACAAAAATTTCTACTAAGTTTGCTTTAAAGTGGCGAAAAGCGAGACTTGAAAGCGGCTGTGTGCTTCACTCAAATTTGGCATATTAAATCAATGTACAATAATTTGGCTGCGACTAAAGCTGATTTCCATGATAATTGAATTCACTATAACTTAATGATAAATTTGAAAAAAAGCAAGGAGGCGTCCTGCAATGAAAAATAGTGTTATAGATATCTTTCAGAGATATGGATTCACTTACAAAGAAAAGCAATCTAACAATTCTTTTTTAACTTTTACATTTAAATCTGGTTTTTTTCATAACGCTGAGATTGTTAAAATTGGAGATGACTCCTCTGATCGGGAGAGTATAGCTCGGGTCATAACTGACTTGGAGCGTTTAGGTGTATCGCCAAAAATAACAGAATATACAAATTTAACCGAGGTTCATAATAAGCTATTTAATGGTTTCTTCCAAATTGAAGAGTGGATAGAGAGAAACCTCGACGAATACGAAGAATATAAGAATAAAGTTCTAGGTGCTCTGCCAAAAGGTGTTACTGAGTATAAATATATTACAGCACCTTACTCATGCAATGATGGGGATTTACAAAATGATTCAAAGCTCTTAAGTCATATTTTAGAGGTCATCAAGTCTGAAGGCGCTAAACTCATTTTGATAGAAGCGCCGGCTGGCTTTGGTAAAACATGCACATCTTTTGAGATAAGTAAAAAGTTGTCTGATGATGATAATTTACCAACCCCTTTTCTTACAGAATTCTCCCGAGATAGGCAAGCCAGAGTCTTTAATCATGTTTTCGTTCAAGAAGTTGATCGCTATTTTCGAGATGTAAAGTCAGAAATCGTCAGCTACGAAATCCAAAGTGGAAGAATTGCAATGGTTCTAGATGGCTTTGATGAGCTTTTAAGCGATAAAAAGGATATAGACAAAGATGATGATTACGAAAATGCAGAGCCTATGCTCGAGACTATCGGGGAGCTCCTTCGTAAAGAAGCTAAAGTGATAATAACATCAAGACGTTCAGCGATGTTTGATGGTGAGTTGTTTAACGAGTGGCTGGAAAAGTTTGATGATCAATTCGAATTCGTTCGTTTCAGAATATTTTCCCCTAGGGTTTCAGACTGGTTGAACGAATCAAGACTATTTAGCTTACGGGAGGCTGGAATAGATATCTCTAAGTTATCAAACCCTGTGTTGCTTTCCTATTTAAGAGCTTTGGATGCGCAAAAGTTTAATGATGTTATTTCCAAACCGTCAGAGGTTGTTTCTCACTACTTCGAGAGTATGTTGGAGCGAGAACAAGAACGACAAAACCTGTTGATGAATCCGAAAGAGCAGAGTCAATTCTTAACAGCTGTCGCAGCTGATATGATCGAATTAGATTATACCTCTGATACAAAAGACAATATCACATCAGTTATAAAATCTAGATGCATGGAGCTGTTGGAAAAGGCGAGGAAAAACTATCCAGTAAGAGACCGTCCAACAGTAGACTCGTTAGCTAATACTTTATCTAATCACGCATTCTTTGACAGAAGCAATAGTGGTAATAATCGGTTGGAATTTATTAATGAGTTTGTGTTTGGTAATTATATAGTACAAGACATATTAAATAGCAGTTCAGAATGGATAGCTAGTGATGAACGATTTGTTGAGCCAGCCGTAATTTCATATGCGCCAAGAACAAAAGATGAGAAGGAAAAGCTTTGGGAACTATTAATACCCATGCAAGAGTTTCTGAGTGCGTCAGATAAATTTAAATTTGAAATACAGCTTTTAAATAATGTTAACAGTGCTTTTTCCAAAGTTTCGATTAACTCCATAGCTATTAATGAAGCTAACCTTTTCGAAGAGAGCAGAATAGAAAATAGCGTATTTAATGAATGCGTATTCAGAGATTCAAACTTTTTTGTCGATAATATGGCTGATATTGTTTTCATAAACTGCAAGTTTTATAACTGCAAAATAACTGGAAGAAAAGAATCAATAAGCTTTAATTATGAATTCGTTAATTGTTATTCTGATAATGATTTTGATGTATTATCTAAAAGTGATGAAGATAATAAGAAAGTTGATATAAATATTTCAGAACTGTCTACACAAATTTTGGAAAGGTTTTTACCTAAGGGCTCACAAAGTATCGAGAGACTACACATCCCACTTGCAAGTTTATACAAGGCAGACTTAAACGGAGCTCAGAAAAAACAAGTTACACATGAAATTAAGATGCTGAAAAGTAAAGGTTTACTTCAGGATGCAAAAAAAGCTAGTTATATAGCCATTAATAAAAATGAAATCGCAAAAATAAAACTAGCGCTAGGGAGAGTGTGATTTTGAGTAATCTAATACAGGATGGGGTAGTTAATGCTATTGTTAAGGATATATCAGATTCATTAGATCAAGTTGGTTTAATGTATAGAATATTCCAAAGAGTAAAGACTAAGGAGTCGTTAGATAAGAAAATAAGTCGTGATTCTGAATATGGTAAATCAAAGAGGATACAGGACTTAGTTGGTATTAGGGTGGTTTTATATTTCGCTGATGATATATCTATTGCACATAGGATAATTTCTGGAATCTATTCAGAAAGAAGTAAAGATAATAGTATAGATAGCTATAACGAATCTCAGTTTAAACCCGTTAGGTATAATCTTGTATATGACTTTCCTCCCGATAGTCACATTAGTATTGCCAATGATTTTGAAGCTTATATTGATCATACATTTGAATTGCAAATCCGTTCTGTATTATCTGAAGGTTGGCATGAAGTAGAGCATGATTTCAGGTATAAATGCGCTGATGACTGGTGTAGTCATCAGGACAAATCTCGGAAGCTAAATGGAATATATGCTTCTTTGGAAACTAACGAATGGACGATGATTAAAATTTTTGATGAAATCTCATATGGTCACTATAAGGGGTCTAGCTGGGATGCAATGATCAGGCATAAATTTAGACTCAGATTTAAGTCAGAGAAGTTAGATAGTGATGTTGTTTCAGTATTTGATGATGATATTTCTGTAGCTAAACAATTTTTCAGGCTCGACAGAGAGCAGCTGATAATGGAACTACAGCGTTACAATTTCCCATTTCCAATTACACTCTCTAACCTAATATTTTTTGCTAATGAAGTGCTTGTTAAGAACGATCGGCTCTCAGAAATTGTTCCCCAAATGCTTAAGGATGAGCTGTAAAGGACGCGAATAAACTTAAGCAGGTAGCTTTTTGCCAATGTCACAGCCACGCTTGATTTAGCGTGGCTGGAATTCCCTGAACTTCATTTTATTTGTGATAAAAGAATAATAGACAAGATACTCATTCAAAAGGGGGCAAGTCTTGCTTTTTGCCTCCAGAACAATCAAAAGACGAAATAACATAGCCTCCCACTCTAAAAAAGAAATGAGGTGGGCCTTGCGTCCATCACATTCACCTGCCTCATGTTTCTTCTATCTCAATCCTCTGGCCCTTTCAGGGTAAAGGTTAAGTGCTTACGCATATCTTTTAGGATCACACCTTTTTTCAGCATGGCGGCGCTTAAGCGTTTTTGCCATTTGAGTAGTTGAGGTTCGGCGGCCTTGAGTGCTTGGTCATTTTCGAATTGAAAACACAGGAGCAGGGAGCCGGGGAACAAGTGGTACTCCACATCAAACCAGCATAGCAACATGCCGGGTATTTCTGCGCGCGCTTGTTGTTCGAGTGCATCGGCCACATTGAGTACCAGTGCTTGTTGTTTTAGCTGGACCTTGGAGAGCTTTTTCATGGAAGTTTGAGATAAGGATTAACGATGATATAGCATAATTATAACCGGGTGGAGGGCGCTATGGAATGTAGAGTGTATTAGGGAGGGAGTGCTAGGGCAGCTCTTGCATTTTGCATTGACGTTTGAAGTTGTTGTACTTTAGGGATATGAATTCAGATATGGAATTAATCAATAAGAATGGATGTCTACCTTGGTCAAGCAGGTTTAGTCGTTGGTATATTTGTTGGCGTTACATCAATAGCTGTTGCCTTTAACCGTATTTATACAAACTATAGCTCCCAAAACTATAAGAAAGTTGAGCTATATCGGCAGTTGCAAAAGCTTTGCGGCACAGATGCTAGCACCAACTTACCTGAAATATTAGTCACTTTGCGTTTTTTCACACGCGCTCATCTTACAAACAAAGAAATTGAATGGTTTATTTGGGCACCCGGCGCCTTCCGCTACCTTCCTGAATATGGGAGAAAGATTGAGTTTATAGAAATCAATTACGAAACAAACTCATTTAAGTGGAGGAGCAAATTTACTAGTGCATGGTGTCGGCTTTGGGCTCTTACTTTAATGTTTATCGGCTACTTCATTGCTGGCGTACTGGGAGTGGTACTTTTAATGCTCGTTTGGAAATATTTCGATTTCAATGGTGCCATTCAGGTTATATTGCTTAGCTTTCTGGCTTTATCAGGTGTCATTTTACTTGCTCTTGCATATATTTTCCTGCGTCGGTTCCTCACTCTTTTGCCTCCGGAGCGTTTAGTCGATACTAACCTGCGTGGTGATACAGCCGACTAACACGTTGGAGAGGTTGCTACTCATATTAAAGGGAAAAAGCGGCGATATATTCATTTATAGATGGAGCGGTAAATGTTGGACAAGAAGCTGATCACTATAAAGCCTGTCAACAATGCGAGGTGGGGAGCTTTGGGGCTAATTATCGTGTTCTTTGTCTATTTGTTGACAAAGTTCAACGCTGGCGATTAAATGCGTCCCTAATATTTACTAATAAGAAATTCAACTAACAATGAAAATATGCAAGGACGTATCGTTAATCATTTTCACCATGTTAGCTCTACAAGCATGTGTCTCCGCAGATATTGTATACACCGAAACCCATGCCATAGGGGATAAATCAAAAATCACCGAAGATGCGAAGCAAGTGTTTCATCACGACGGCAACTACAAATGGGCAGGTATTGTTGTTGGCCCCGTTGTTCCCCTTCCCATTCCTTTAACCATTCCCTATGGTCAAACAGGCACAACGTCATGGATTGTTGACGGAAAAACAGTGTATTCAGAGTATGTAACAACGAAAGTAGATGGGGCGACCTGTACCATATTAATTGGGCCGTACTGTGGCACTGAAGTTACATGGGGTAACCTTCTTTTTGGCAGCATTCGCTGGCACTAGCTCTATCAGCTAAATTAAGGTATTCACTGCATGAGGTTGGGCTTTGCTCAATGCAAAGCTTACAGAGATGTATGGGCAATTAAAGCTATATAAACAGTTTTACTCAGTTGTGACGCGTTACCTTGTGATTTCGCCTCTGCCTCTAGGTATTGTTGGGGCCTGCGAGGTAAGTTTAGTTAGATTGGATACCATGCTTTCACGCATGGATTAGCTAACTTTACATCTGACTGAATAAACGTGTGTTGTTAGTGCTATCGTCAATTGCTCCTGTATTCCTTATTACCGATAAAAATTGACCTGCAAGGGTTGTATATGTTCGTCAGGCTAAAGCCTGACCTACAAGGGTTGCACTGTGCTTGTTAGGCTAAAGCTCGGCCTACCAGGGTTTCACTATGATTGTTAGGCTAAAGCCTAACCTACAACGATTCACTAGCCCGACCTACGATGGTTGCACTGAGCTTGTCAGGCTAAAGCTCGGCCTACAAGGGGTTGCACTATGCTTGTCAGGCTGAAGCCTGACCTACAACGGTTGCACTGTGTTTGTCAGGCTAAAGGCTGACCTACACGCCTGGAAGGTTGGCCCTCAGCGGCTTTGTGGGTGCCATATTATTATGGGATTTGCTTTGCTAATGATTGAAAAAGTGAGAATATTATCAATCTGCTGTATATGGAGGTGTCAGCGTGGGTGTTATCTTTCCTATGATCATGTCGTTACCGGCTTATTTCTTTGTATTTTTGCCTTTGGTTTGGTTGACGATATCAAGCTATTCGCAGGTTTATGTCTTATCGGTGTGCTCTTAAGCCTGTCTAATATTTACTTTTTGAGTAAGGCTAACTTTAAGGAAAGCTGGCAAGAACTAATAAGGGCTTTTACTGATTCAACACGCCTCGATGCGCTACAAGAGCAAGTGGCTAAAAAAGAGAACCAACATCTCTATGATTGGCACAAAGTAGAACCGTCGAGCTCTTTTACCATGCTAGCGCCCTATGCGGACGGCTACAGGTCAGCATTGTCGTTTAAAGATAAAGTCGTGTCGTTTAAAGATAAAGTCGTGTCGTTAAATATCCTTGGCTTGGTTATGTTTTTCGTTGCAATCGTCGCAGCTATTATCGTGCCAGAGGAAGGAGTTATTCCAGGATATGAACTGACTCGCTCACCCACCTTGGAAGGAGGCATCTTTTTATTACTGTTACTTTTTGCCGCCTATAAAACCTTTTCCCCTAAAAACACGTTCTACTTTGACGGGCAGGGAGTGTATTTGTCGAACGAGGCGTGTTGGTCAAAGGACACCTGTATTATGGATACCAGCGACATCGATAGCTTGCAGATCATCCGCTATGCTAGGCGCAACCAGCCACTACTTATTGACTATCAGCTCAACGTTGTAGCGCGCAGCGGCGAGCGCATCAATATTTTGGAAACTAACAGCTTAAGTGCAGCCTCTGACTACGCTAATAAGCTTGCTAATCTATTCAAGAGCAAAGTGATAACGCTAAGCTAGAGGCATTTTGGATACATGGGTATGGGAATCGCTGAGATAAGAAGCACTCAAAGGCTTAAGTGCCATCGTACTTTATCCACCTCACACGGCAGTTAGAGCCTAAGGTAACTACAACGATTACTATGTTATTTCACACCTTATTACTGTTAATTTTTGTCTCTGCATGCACCCATATTATTGCTGATAGTCGCCATAGCAGCGCGCTGTGCTATATGTTTAAGCCCTTAACGACCGTGCTAATTGCCGTGTTGGCATATACCCAAACAAGCGGGCTTACACTGATAGAGTATTGGGTATTTGCAGGGTTAGTCTTCTCCCTTTTAGGCGACATCTTTTTAATGTTGAAAAAAGACTACTTTTTACAAGGGTTGGTCGCGTTTTTTATCGCTCATTTAGCTTATATCATCGCTTTCATTTACAACACCGAGTTCGTTCTGAGCCCTTTATTGCTGGTGGCACTAGTCATATACGCGGGTGTTCTTATCCGGCTACTAAATAAGCACCTAGGTGCGTTGCGTGGACCTGTTTACGGCTATGCTGCTGTGCTTAGTCTCATGGTTTTGGCAAGTTATACCTTTTGGCAGAGCTCAGGTTATTCGCTCAGCGTGTACGCTTTTATTGGCGCACTCCTGTTTATGGTGTCGGATTCCATCCTGGCTTACGGTCGCTTTGTTAAAAATTATCAATGGGCTCAGCCGATGTTACTTGCAACTTACTACCTAGCCCAGAGCTGTATTGCCCTGAGTGTAACTCATCAAAGTTAGCTATGAGGCTCAGCTAGGGCATATGAATCTTCTCGGTAACGCATCTCAATAAGCTGAGAGAGTCAATTGCCACTTGTTTAGCAAGGCTTGATATTGCCCTGATGCTTTGATGGCTTTAAGTGACTGGCGAAGTCGGATGGCAAGGTCTGCTGAAAGCTTCTTATTGGCAGTAATATGCAGCTCGCTGGGGAACTCGGGGAGGTGCAGTTTCTTTTCAAGCCGATTGGGGTCAAGGCCGATACTGCGAAGTTCTTTATCTAACGACAAGGTGTTGGTAAGTACTAAGTCGGTGCGCTGTTTGTAGAGCATTTTCATTAAGCTGGCAGGCTCGGGCGCCAGCACTAAGTCATGTTGCAACGAAAAGCCAGCTTTTTGTAAGTATTGGTGGCTATAATAACCGCGCACCGTGCTTACTCGTAGCCCGCGAGCACTTTGCAAGTCGGTTAACTTAAATTGCCGCTCTTTAAGGCCAACCAGATAGGCGTGAGCATTGAAAACAGAGCCTAAAAAGATGAATTCAGTCTCTCGCTGTGGAGTTTTTAGTAACGAAATCATCAGTGTGTTTGGTGTTGTTCGCAGCTCTTTAAATGCTCTTGCTTGAGGCATAATTTCCACCTGCCCTTGGCAACGGCACTGTGCTAAAACAATATTGACCACATCGACTAAGAAGCCTTGTGGTTGTTTTTCAGAGTCTGCAAAGTGTAACGGGTATAAATCTTCCGCTACAAACCTTAGCGGTGCTGAGGACCACGCTGAGGTGGGCAAAGCTAGCATTAATAACCACGCCAAAAGAGCAATGCATGTGCGCATAAGTTACACTTTATTTACATCTTAAAAGACTAGCTTGCCGCAGTTATGCACATTTTTCCAGTGCTTTGGCATGCCCAGGTGAGTTTTAATGCAAAAAATAGCTTTATAAATGGTTAAGCGCTGAAAATATAAGCTCGTCCGGTTCTCATCCTCAGCGCTCATTGGGTTTTATCACTCTTTAATTATCAGCTTAAACGGATAGTAGCGGTCGATGCTGTCTTTATAGCCACCAACAATCACCTTGCCGTTGGATGAGATGTTACTGATAGTGACTCTTTTCATCGCTTTATTTGCGTTGAGCTGTTTTACAATGTCATCAAGAAAGTAAATGTGCTTTTGATGCCATAAGATAGGGCGATAAGTATCAATGTAATTTTCACCTTTATACTTTGCTGAGCCGAGGAATTTTGTGCCATCCCCTGACATAGCTGTGATCATGGCTGCTGCCGCCTCAGCTGGTATTGGCAAGGTGCTAAAACCATTAAACTCGTTCCATACCATGGGCGTATCGATGCTACAACGTCCACCAATAGTGTGTCCGTCATGAGAGACGTCCTCGGCAATAAAGTGGCAGCTCTCTGGCGCGATGATAGGGGTTATAGTGTTATCACTTTTCCACACATAAACTTGCCCAGGTGTGCTGCCAACAATCACGCTGGCGTCTTCTGAGCTGTATGTTGCGTTACGCCACTTTACTTTGTCTTTGCCTGTACCAATTTCGTGTAATGATTTACCTATTTCCCAACGGAAGGCTCGTATATCCGATTGCCAGCCGGTATAGCCGACCACGGTTTTACCGTCCGCTGAAATGGATATCGCGGTGTTGATGTAATGGCTTTTTAGTTTGGGCACGGTGCGCATTTTTTGCTGCTTGGTCCACACAAAACTGGCCCCTCCATTATGGCCGACGATGACCTTGCCATCATCAGAGATATCCATGGGGAGCAGTACGTTGCGGTTATTTAACAGGCCAAGGTGGGTATGGCCGTCGCGCTCACTCCAATGAAATGCCATAGGGATTTTATCATCATGCTCATCCACTTTTTTGCCGTACACAACCACGTGCGAGCCGTCACCATTGACTAGTATGGCTCTTGTCCCTTTAGGTGCTTGATAAGGGTTAGGTATCATTTCTAATTGGAAGCTTAACTGGGCGCGGGCGGGTAGTGATTGCAAAAGAAGAAAAAAGCAGGCGATCAGCCAATGGAGTTTGTTCATCGTTTTTCATTTCCCTAAATGATTGAAGTGATAGTGCTGGCGGCACTACAAAAGTCCTTAACTGATTAATAATAAACTGTAATTTTGTCTTATGAAATAGCGAATAGAGAATGGTTATCAGGCTTTCGTGGCAACCTATATGAGCTTGGATTTTTATCAGGGCGGATAAAGTTCATAATTAAAGGGCCCAGCTCTGGGTTGTCGCCTTGTAGATATGGCGTGTTATATTTATTCTTACTGTGTTGGCTTTGCTTTACTCAAGTGCGAGAAGAGTGATTAAGCCAGCTTATAAATAATCTGCAATTAAATAACGAAGAGGCTGTATGCAAGAGTCTGAATTAATGTCACAAGTGGGCCAGCGTAAGCAGCAGCAAAGCGAACTGGTTAACATTGTGCACCAGCACTATGGCGATTATGTGTTTGATTCTCCCGACGCCATCACCACCAGTGAAAGTGTTTATTTCCCCATAAAGGAAGGAGTGTTAGCTGGCTACTGGCTCGATACTGATGCCTCGGATTACCCCATGTTGCAGGGCAGAGCAGTGGCGACAATTGAAAATCTCTATTTCTTTGTATTCACGCCACAACAAATGCAGGAACTGGTCCTTGACGCCAGCGCAGACGAAGAACAATAACGCCGGTATAAAAACGCCCAGAAACCAAGAGCAAGGTAGGTGTTCAGCCCAGACTTTATGGCCGATTTGCTCGCTACTTTAAAAGCATATTAACCGCCATAATAACCAACAACAGTGCAAATATTTTCTTAATGGTGGCCACAGGTAGGGATTGCGTGGCCTTGGCCCCTAGAGGCGCGCTAAACCATGAAGTACAAACTATTCCCGCTAACGCTGGCAGGTAAACAAAGCCAGCAAAACCGTCTGTAAGGGCGAGATGTTGCGCGCCTGCGCTGATGTAACCAATTGAGCCGAACAAGGCAATAACAATGCCGCATGCAGATGCACAGCCAATGGATTTTTTCATATCCACAGAGAAAAAGTTCAACAGCGGCACTAAAACTGCGCCGCCGCCGATACCGATCATAGCCGATAAGCCACCGGTAAGAGTTGTTAACGTCGTTAGTACTGCTTTATTAGGCAAGGAGCGTGCATTGGTGCTGGTACTTTTATTGCCTACCAGCATTTTTATAGCGATGGCAAACACACTAACAGCAAATACCCAGCGCACCACGTGCTCAGGTAATAGCGCTGCCATAAAGCCGCTGATCAGGGCGCCTAAACCAACACCTAGCATCACCCAAGGCGCTAACTGCCAGGGAACGTTGCCATGTTTATGATGAGCGATGGCTGACGACGTAGATGTAAACAAAATCGATGCCAATGAGGTGGCAATGGCGGTAACTACAACCTGCTCAGGGGGCAACACGTCAAAGTGCAGCAAAATCATGCTCAGAATAGGCACAATGACGAGCCCGCCACCAATGCCAAGTAAACCCGCTAAAAAGCCCACAGCACTGCCCAGTATTGCGCAGAAAACAAATAGTACGGCTAACTCACTCATTTCATTATTCTCTTTGTTATTTGCTTGAAACGGCTAATGACCCCTGCAAGGGGGTGTATCGCGTTATCTAGCAATCCACCTATTGTGTCACTTGATTGCCACCTGAGGCGTGAGTATATCAATATCATTACGGCAATTAGTGCTGCTAAGTCATGAATATTCCTCAGCTTTTACTTGAGGAAAATACATCTTTATATATGGATGGCTAGAAGTCTAGGTGTTTTTGGGGCGGTGTGCTCACGATTTGCCAGGGCTTTTTGAGGGAATAGCAACGGCTTTGCCAGCAAATGAATCATGCTCATGTTTTACCTGAAATTAAACCGTTTTTCTTCATCCAAGTATGTACGTATAACTTAAGCCATGTTGCTGAGTAAGTTGGCTCACACAGACACAGTGCACAGCCACAGCGGTCATCACCCTGGCTGCATCAGCATACTCAGCACGAAGACGTTTGCTTTCACCTTAGGAATTTGGATACCAACGAGTCATGAAAAAAGATTTCACATTTACCATTAAGAGCATTTGTCTTGATGAGCACTATACGCCGTCAGACACTACGCGTATTACCACCAACTTTGCTAACCTGGCTCGCGGCGAGAGCCGCCAACAAAATTTACGCAACGCCTTAAGAATGATTGATAATCGTTTTAATGCGTTGGCCAATTGGGATAACCCCGAAGGGAACCGTTACGGCGTAGAGCTAGAAATTGTGTCGGTAGATATGCACATTGACGGCGATGAACAGGCCTTTCCATCGATTGAAGTGCTGAAAACCAACATTATCGATCGTCGCACCAATGAGCGTATCGAGGGCATTGTTGGCAATAACTTCTCCTCATATGTGCGCGACTATGACTTTAGTGTGTTACTGCTAGAGCACAACAAAGATAAAGAGGGCTTTAGTGTCCCCGGTGATTTTGGTGAACTGCATGGCAAGCTGTTTAAGCATTTTGTTGAGTCCAACACTTACAAACAGCATTTTGCCAAGCCACCTGTTATATGCCTTAGCGTGTCAGACAATAAAGTTTATCGCCGCAGCGAGAATCAACATCCAGTCTTAGGTGTTGAGTATCATCCCAACGAGTCATCATTAACCGAGCAGTATTTTAAAAAGATGGGGCTTCAGGTGCGTTACTTTATGCCGCCAAACAGTGTAGCGCCGCTAGCCTTTTACTTCTTTGGTGACTTGTTAAATGATTACACCAATTTGGAATTGATCAGCACCATTAGCACCATGGAAACCTTTCAGAAAATCTATCGGCCAGAGATCTACAACGCCAACGCCGTAGCGGGCAGCTGTTATCAGCCTAACCTGAGAAATGCGGATCATTCGCTCACGCAAATTGTCTATGACCGCGAAGAGCGCAGCCGATTGGCGATTGCCCAAGGTAAATTCGCCGAGCAGCACTTTATTAAACCCTATCAGTCGGTACTTGAGCAGTGGTCTGCCAACACCGCTTTATAAATAACAACAACCTAGAAGAGTGCTGATAATGAACAAGTTATTACCCACCTCAAGCGCTGGCAGCCTACCTAAACCGGTATGGTTGGCTGAGCCGGAAACACTGTGGTCACCGTGGAAATTGCACGGTGACGCGCTGATTGATGGTAAGCAAGATGCCCTGCGGGTAGCACTGCATGAGCAGCAAGTCGCTGGGACCGATATTGTCAGCGATGGCGAGCAAACACGACAACACTTTGTGACCACCTTTATTGAGCACCTTAATGGTGTTGACTTCAATAACCGCAAAACTGTGAAAATTCGCGACCGTTACGATGCCAGTGTGCCTTGCGTGGTTGGCCCCGTTTCTCGCAGCAAGTCGGTCTTTGTCGCTGATGCTGAGTTTCTTCGCCAGCAAACCACACAACCGATTAAATGGGCGCTGCCGGGGCCGATGACCATGGTCGACACCTTGTATGACGAACATTATCAAAGTCGCGAAAAGCTAGCCTGGGAGTTTGCCAAAATACTTAACCAAGAGGCTAAAGAGCTTGAGGCTGCTGGCGTTGATATTATTCAGTTTGATGAGCCGGCATTTAATGTGTTTTTTGACGAGGTTAACGACTGGGGCATCGCATGCTTAGAAAAAGCGATTGAAGGGCTGAAATGCGAAACCGCTGTGCATATCTGCTATGGCTATGGCATTAAAGCCAATACCGATTGGAAGAAGACTCTGGGCACGCAGTGGCGGCAATATGAAGAGGTGTTTCCGAAGTTACAAACATCAAATATCGACATCATTTCCTTGGAATGCCACAACTCCCATGTGCCTATCGAGCTACTGGCGCTGATCCGAGGCAAAAAAGTGATGGTGGGGGCCATTGATGTGGCCACCCACAGCATTGAAACCCCTGAAGAGGTGGCCAGCACGTTGCGTGCGGCACTAAAGTATGTGGATGCTGACAAGCTCTATCCTTGCACTAACTGTGGCATGGCGCCGTTGCCTCGCTCGGTCGCAAGAGCCAAACTCAGTGCGCTCAGTGCCGGAGCCAAGATTGTACGTAAAGAATTAAGTGCCACCTAACTGGCTTGAACTAAGCTTCAAAGTATAAGGTAGCTGATGGCGTCCATTCGCCAGAGGCTACTTTTTTACAACTAGGTATGGCATTGCCGACTTGTACAGTTCATCAGTACACAAGCCCATTAATCAGAACTTTGCCCTTGATACACTTGCCTAAACTTTTGCGCTTGCCACGTTGGTGCGTCTGGCTGTGCATCCATAACGACCAGGGTTGCATAAGCTTTGTAGGTGCCTTGCTTGGACTCATCCACCATCCAAATAACCCAATCGGGTATTGTGCTACTGTTTAAGTCTAAAACGGCTTTCAGTCTGAATTCAAAGTATTGCTGTGGTGTATTTATGAACAGCTGATTGTTTTTATATTGCACTGCCTGTTGAGCAAGAGTTGATAGCGTATAGTTAATCTGATTGAGCTGAGGTCCAAACGAGGAGGGTATTGAGCGTAAGTCTAGTTTAGTTGCTAAGGGAGTTAAATCTGGCAAGGCAAGTTTATTACTAACCAGTTTATTGCTTTTTTGGATTAACCCATGTACTTCACAAGATAAATACTCAGTTTTAGCGAGGTAATTGTCGCTGGTTTCTTTTAAGTGATGTGCTTTTATAAGTGATAAGTAGTCTTCACAGTTGCGAGCAACGTCGCCAGAATCGAAGTAAACGGGATGACGAGGCGCGCCTAAAAATGCACTGTCATTGAGGTTATCCAGAGTGCTTTTATCTAGGTAGTTATACTGTGCACTCGCACATGAAGAGATAAGCGCGCACACAAGTGTTATCTTTTTCATTTTATTTTTTCCAGCAAATCAGCTTCACTATTTCTTCGAGTTGGATACATATCGCCAAAACTTTTTACTTTAAAACCAATGTTTTACATCCGTGGTTTGAATTATATAAAAATAACTGAGTAGCTAATCGGCTATAGGTTATCATGTTATTATAATTGAATGGTTTTTTTCGCTAGTTATTACTTCCAATTAGCTGGCAAATAGGAGCCCTTCAAAATTTAATACAAGAGAGGTTCATAAGGCACGTCATTAATTGCAGAGCCTAGAACGGCAGGTGGGAGGCATTGACATGTTGATTGGTAAGGTATCGATTCTTTCCCTTGTTGCGGGGGCTTTTTTTTACTCCCCTTCAATAGCTGGTGAAACTTCAACTCTAGAACCTAATAAAGCATGGTGGACTGCGAAAAAGTTTTGTGCTGAAAAGTCTAATTTCATGGAGATTCAGGTATCGGAACTAAATCCAGATTGGGAGTATATTACGGTCTTCGATAAGAGCTATTTCGAGGAGACGTTGCCTGAGTATCAATATCTGGATATTCAGAGTTCCCCATTAAAGTTCTCCATTCGAGCGAACTTAGATGACGAGCCTAGTGAAGAGCGTGTTATCGTGGGTGTTTATAAAACGAAATCCGCTCAGCAAGGACAATTTCTGGCGATTTTACGTAACTTTAGCGTAGTAAAAGTCTTTACTCACCAAGGAGATGCCGGATACAGCAGCCTTTTTTATGATGGTGAGGCTGTGAGGTGGTACAAGTGCATGCAGTGTAGTGATTACGACTCTATATTTTGGTCTGGTACAAGCTTTACGCTTAATTAAAGCCCATAAAATTCGAATGTTGCTTTATATATAATAACGGCTGGCTGTTTTGCGGTCGCTAGCCGTTATTATAAAAATAAAGGTAATGTAGAATAACTTAGAACTTGAACTCAACTTCAATCACGCTCATTTTGCCTTCAACAATGGTGTGCCACTCACCGGTAAAGGTGCCGCCGTAAGAGGCTGCTAAGGTTTCCCCCACTTTTTGCGCTTCATCGTTGCTCCATAGCGGCCCTGCAAGGACGTTTGTTTTGAAGCAGTCTGAGCCAGTGTTTTTCACTTGCAATTCAACTTCCACTACACTCATCTCTCCTTGGACGACAGTGTTCCACTGTCCCGTCCATTTTCCCTGGTGTGCTGCCGCTACTAGGGGCGCTTTATCCTCAGCATCTTTTTGGTCCCAAATTGGACCTGCGGGAATGTTTACTTTAAATGTTGACATAATAATCTCCTTTTAATGACTTTAAATTCGATTGCTTTGTGTGGTTGTGATATCCACGCTATAAAATTAGTCGCTATATGAATATTAACTATTACACTCGGTAACAGTTAATTATTATATTAAAAATCAGTTTGTTGCTTATATAGGGTCTTATTTGGACTGCAATAGAACGTGGGAAAACTGCTAGCTTATTTCAACTTTTGCTATTCAGCTATGGCAGTGCTTACATAAATTTTACAAACAAAAATGACAATTGTTATCATTTGTGTGTGGTGCTAGAATGCGCGCGTTTTTTGCTGTATCTCATATAGGGAAGAGATAATGAACGTATTTCAGTTTTCACTCGTAAGTGCTGCCGTAGGCGCAGCGCTGCTGTCGCCTGATGCATCTGCCAACACCTCGTCGTCGCAAGAGCTAGACAAGGTTGAGCGCATTAGCGTCTATGGTCGCCATAACGAACTCGTGCTCAACAGTGGCACGGCAACCAAGTCGAATATGGCCTTGATGCAAACCCCCGCACCCATTGTTGTGGTTGATAAAGCCTTGCTGGATCAGCAATCGGCTGACACTTTGCAAGAAGCGGTGCGTAATGTCTCCGGATTAGCGCAAGCGGGCAATAACTATGGTGTCGGTGATAATCTTATTATTCGTGGCCTAGGTGTTAATTACACCTATGATGGCATGTATGGTGGCGCTGATTTAGGCAACGCCTTTAACCCAACGCGGTCGATGACCAATGTGGACAGTGTTGAAGTGCTTAAAGGCCCGGCTACGGGGTTATATGGTATTGGTGCCGCTGGTGGCGTTATTAACCTAATTGAAAAGAAGCCACAAGACCAAGCCCAGTATGAGGTGGCGGTTAATGTTGGGCAATGGCAAAGCTACGGGGTGATGTTTGATGCAACTGGCGCACTCAGTGAGAACTGGGCTTACCGCGCAGTCGTCAACCACCAATCGAGTGATGGTTACCGCGATTTGGGTAGTGAGCGCAGTGAGTTTTATGGGTCATTGCGCTATCAGGCAAGCGATAACCATCGTTTGTTATTATCAACGGCTTATATTGACGATGAAGTGCAGGTAGACTCCGTAGGTTTTCCGGTACGTATCGTTAACTGGGATAGCATTGACGGTGACTACCCTTTGAGTGGTGCTGATCTCCCCAATGATGCTGCAAGCGAAGCGCTCCAGCTAAGTGCCGAGCAACGTCAACAACTGGCGCTGAGCATTAACCAAAACGATGGGCTTGAGCCCTTTGATCTCGGTGATGGCAATGTAATTTCGCCGCTAAGTCGTCCTAATGCTGGTACCGAGCAACGTGTGAAGCTGCGGTGGGATTGGTATCTCGGTGCCAATACTGAGCTCACGCAACAACTGCAATTTCGCGATTATGAGTCTGATTTCGTGCGCCAAACTGGAGCTTACAACTATGTTTATTGGCAGCGTCGAGGCACCATTAATCTAGCGCCGCGTGCACCGCTAATGGTCGATGGTGAACTCTACCCCTATGCAGCGCGACGCCAAGAATATCGCAAGCAGCATGCGCAAGAGCAAATGTTTCAGTACTTTGCCGATCTTCAGCATACGTGGGATTGGGGCTCGGTAGTTGGTGAGCACTTACTGAGTGTTAATGCAGAAAAACGCGATATTAGCCTTAAAAGCTGGTCAATTTACGATGCCGATGGCGCCGCTGCGGATGCCAACGCCGTTGATTATATTCTTGATATCCGTAACCCCAACTGGCCAACAGGGCATTTTGAAGACTACAGTCCAGTGCTGCGCAGTCACTATGATAAAAGTGTCGAAGCAGTGGGGATAAGCGGCCAAGAAGTTCTTTATTTAAGTGATGCACTCACAGCGCGTGTGGGCGCAGCCTATACGCGCATTAAGCAAAGTTATCAGCATCGAGGCACTGCGCGAGTACCCGAAGTCAGCCTAGAAAACGACAGTGATGATGCCGGTATGACCTATAACCTAGGCCTCAACTATCAGCTGTCATCGCAATTTTCGACCTTTGTGAATGTGTCGAAAGGGCGCACGGCTTATAGTATTTTAGGGTCAGTAAGTGAAAACCAAGCGGATAATCGCCCTGATTCGGAATCCGAATCATTGGATATTGGCGTGCGCTTTACTGCCTTAGAGGAAGACTTACTCGGTTCTTTAGTGCTATTTGACACCCGACGCACTAATTTACGCTACGCCAATGAGGCGTTTAACGACAATCCCAATGACCCCGAGTTCAACATCAGTGTGCCACAATATTTTTATGACGATGAGGACTCTACTAAAGGGGTGGAGTTTGATCTGAATATGGCGCTCAGCGAGGTAATGTCGGTCAATGTTAATGGTACTTACCAGGACGCAGTGACTGTGCGTGCAGGCGAGCGCTCTGGGCAAATAAAAGGGGTGCCAAGGCGCTTTGCCAGCACTTGGTTACGCTATGATATGAGCGCCTTTGAGCTTACGCATCCTGTGGCTGTGAATCTCGGGGTGACTTATGTTGATGAGCGCACTATTAATTCCACCGCATTTGGCTTGCCTAAATCTGTGGTCCCGAGCTACGTGCGTTGGGATGCCGCCTTTGCCTACGAGGCGGATAATTACAAAGTCCAATTAAACCTAGATAACCTATTTAATGAGCGTTACTACGAAAAGGCACTTTTCCTAGGCGGCTTGCCCGGAGAGGAAAGGAACCTCGAACTCAGTGTTCATTATCAGTTCTAACTAAGCGCCTTCGGGCGCTTTTTTGTCACTCATGGGTGTTGATAGGGGGGGTTGTAAGACCTTTAGTTAGTTGTTTTTAAAGCACTGCTCTGTCTATGCTAACGGTTGTTTATTCACCCTGCGGAGTCATCCAATAATTATTATGCGACAGTTAAAATACCCTCTGATGCTGGTGTTGAGTGCTTTATGGGCCGCTGGTTTACACGCTGAGCCACAACATTCGGGTGCATCTCTTGTGGAGCCTATACAGGAGATATACCCGACATTGATAGGCGATAAGATATGGGTAGCGGGTGGAATTTCTAGCCAGCTGCCAGTGTCTCAAGGGCAAATGACAGCGAAAGTGCATTACTGGTCTCCTGGAGATTCGCACTGGCAGAGCGCACCTGATTTACCCCAAGGGCGTCATCATACCTATCTACAAGTGGTTGGCGATAAGCTGTTTGCATTGGGTGGCTTTATCAACTCCGAAAGCGGCCAGTGGTTTAATACTGGTGACATTTTAATGTTGTCTCAATCAGCGGCTCAGTGGCAGCATGTAGCCACTTTACCTATCCCATTAAGTGAGACGGTTGCAGCGGTTATCGATGGCAAAATACACCTCGCCGGTGGGCGCACACCACATAGCGATAAAAATGGTCAGTGGCAGCATAGCCATGATACCGCACGCCATTTTGTGTTCGACCCTAACACATTTAGCGTCACTGAAGCAGCGCCGCTACCCAGTGCTCGTAACAGCGCCGCAACCGTGCAGGTTGATGGACGATGGCTCATCCTTGGCGGGCGCCAAGTCGGTATGCCGCCGATGACGGATGTGTTGGAGTATCAGAGCGAACAAGATACATGGCGGCACTTGCCTTCTATGCCACAGCCAAGGGCAGGGCACGCTGCAACAGTCAATGATCACCATGTATCTGTTTTTGGCGGTGAACACGCCGAGGGGGTCTATACCGATGTGCTGCGCTACAACGCTCGTACGCAGCAATGGCATGTGCAAGGACAGTGGCCTTTGGCTCGTCATGGTTTAGGGGCGATTTCCTTAGGCGCACAAACCTGGCTGATTGGAGGGGCTCAGGCGGTCGGTCTGGCAAAAACCAGTGCGCAGGTTAACACCGCCGCTGAGGCCGTGGTAGTAGCGAATGAAGCCACAAGTTCAACGAAATAGTCACGAGCCGGTATGATGTTACCGGCTATAAATGCGTATATTTAGTTATAAAGCGTGAGTATTGGGTGCCATATACGACAAGGTTGTTATTGAATTAGACTAACCTGTTTAACAGCGGTATCGGTTTGTAGGCCAAAATGGCCAAGAGCGTAAGTAAAAGTAGCGGTTTCATGCCAAATTCGACTGCTGTGAATGCCGTACACGTAGCAACTCCCCGTTGCGCAGACGACCTGATCGGCATAGCTTTTAATGGAATACACTCGGTTTGCGAATTGCTGTCCATATAGACCGTCAAGAAACGGGCTACTCACTGATAGGCCGTGATACCCACAGGTACTGTTCCACACATTGTAAGGATAAACACCGCAACTTAATAAACCGCGCAACGCCCCGGCAATACCGACAAATGCATCGACATCAGCACTTAACCCCAGTTTGTAAACTTGCTGCGCAGCTAGGGTGACACCCATCGAATGGCCAATAATGTCTATTTTTCCACTGCACGATTGGTTGATGGCATCAAGAATTGCTTCGCGCACGGGAAGCTCTTCACTGCCGTTGTGATCGTTGCAGCTGGCGCATGTTTTAGAGCCCCAATTTGGGGCAAAGATTTGTGTATCGGTATAACCTTGAGCATATAGTTGCTCACGGGTGTTGTTCCAACTAGAGGGGGATGATGTGTTGCCATGGACCAAGACGACATTATCGCGACACTGTGCCCAAGCGAATGGACTTAAACCGACCAATAAGGCGATAGCGACAAAAATATGTTTCATGAGTATAAACCTATTATTAACATGGAGTTTACACGGTAGGAAAATGATACGGCGCTGGGTATAGTTCTTTGGTACAGTCAGCCATTATTTATATTCTCAAGCCGGACACATTATCATGAATCTAGAGCCGAGCATGGCAAAGCGAGTGCACACGCAACTCAATAACCAACATGCATTAAAAGCCGCCTTGTACACAAGCATGTGGTGTATACCTATTTTACTGCTGTGGTATGGAACGTTTGCTGTGTTGCCTAAGGCATCTCCTTTGATGTTATTTGTCAGCGGTGCTCTGTTAGGCGTTGCTGTACGTTACCATGGCAAGGGCTTTATGCGGCGTTTTGCCGTGCTCGCTTTGTTGGCGCACATAATAGTCGTAGGCGTTGCTATCAATATCGGCATTGTCCTTTCAGGCACAATTTGGGGAATTATATTGCTGGCATTGTATGTCAGTGGTGCGTGGGCTGCCGCTTTTTTTGCTCGCAGAAGTGTGCCGTTGACAGACAATCGTGCTTTTTACTTGCTCAGTGAACAGCAGCCACACGCTAGTCGCCAACAGCTAAAAAATCGTAGTTATGTTGCGTTTCCTGTGCTACTGCTTGGCGCTTCATTTTGTTGTGCCGCAACTGCGCTAGCGATTCATGTTGTTCATGGCGCTAGGCTTCAGCAGCAGTGGGCGCAGGACTATCAGCAACAATTAACGCAGTATCGTGAAAAAAGCATAGATGTGACACCACAGGCATTGCAGGGCTTATCTACCGAGCAGGCTTTTTATTACGCTTACAGTTATTACACTGGTCGTGATATGCGCCCTCAAGGGCAAATGCGCGGCGCCTATCCTCACTCACCGTTTAAAGCGCAAACGATCCTGCGTTATTTGCTTCGCTATCGCCAGCAGCCCCGCGCTGCGTTTATCTTGGCTCGCACGAGTGAGGGAGCCAAACGAGGTGAGTATCTCCAACGGGCTGTAAGCTTGGGCGATAACTACGCAAAATTTTACTCCGTGGTTGACTACGGGTGTGGGGGCCATGAAACTCGAGCCAAAGAGCTACTCACAGAGATGGCTTCGCTGACGCAAGAAGGCGCTATTGGCGCTGATATTGATACCGTGTTGCATTATGGGTTCGATGTCATGTGCGCAGACTTTGATAACACCGAATTCCAGTTGCGTTTTATTCGTGATTATCGCCCAGATTCGGATTGATAAAACCAACAGACTTAACTTGTTGAGTTCTGATGCAGCATGGCACAGCCATGTTTATCTGTCGGGTAAGAGTTGCTACCCTTTGCGCTTTAAGCGGTAATTGAGAACCTAAAATGATAAACGACAATGACATTATTGATACGCTAGAGGAATTAGAGGCGTTTCTGCGCTCGGTGGAAAGCGGCAAATTAGGCTTAGACAATGCGGCTGGCATTGCCCTGGCGACTAACAATGCCGATGGCCGACCTTTTATTGCGGTGCTTGATGACAATCATCAGCTACTACTTGGGCGCTGGGTGACTCAAGAGGTGTACGATAATGGTAAAGATTTAGTGCGTAATGCACCGCAGCAGCGTCATTAAAGACAAAGACGCGCTGAGGTCAGAGGCTGCTTAGCTAAGCAGCCTTACTTAACAGTTGTAGCGCAGCTAAGCTTTGTTTTAGCATGGCTTTAATTTGCGCTACGATTTTCGCTTCCGTTTGTGGCTCAAACTGCGCAATGCGAGGGGTGTGAATATGCCCTGTCGGTACATCTGAATTAAGCTCATTGCGCAAGCGAATACTGCGGTAAGAGATTTCATTCGATAAGTAGCCACCGCCACCACCATTGACCGCGATTGCACCTTCCAGCTCGGCCAACGAACTAGGCTTAAATGTCTTCTCCAGAGTCGTTACTTCATGGTTATCATTGATTTCATAGGGGCCTTGCGCTTTTTGCATGTGCGCGACTGGCAAACTGAATTCAACAAACTCTGCACCGGGAAGAGGGCGGCCATTAAGGCTGGATATTTTCGGTGCGGTTTGCGTGCCACCATAAACTATATTGGCGTTATCGGGAGCGGTAACGCTGCGGCGCTTACCTGGAAAGCGTTCTAAATCAAAGTGCTCTCGGCCCATACTGATAGTGACGACCATATCAACGTTATTGAGCGCATAATAGGGCGCTAGCAATGCTTCAATCAGGCCTTCATCAAAGTCTTTATAGCGCACCGGGATCATCACGGTGTTAATTTCTGCGCGTACGCCCTTGTGGCTGATCACCTGCCCATCGAATAACAACGCAGCGACCCCTGAAGGATTACTTTGGTTAATGTGTTCATCAAGCAAAAAAGGGTCAAAGCCGGTGATCAGAATCTTTTTCTCAGTGTCCTGGCTGTACGCTAAGTCGTATTGCCCTCGACTGCCTCGCTCTAGGGTGTTGAGTAAGATTTGACGCTGCGCATCGCTGAGCGCAAAGTGTGGGTTAGTGGCACGAATAACCTTACTCGACTGTAACCGTGCCCAATACAATGCGCGGTCATCGTAATCTTTTTTCGTAGTGATACGCTGTTTGGCGTTGCGCCACAACTGGTTGGCGTAATCATAAACCACATCCTGAGCACGTTCGAAGCTCTTTAGTTCTTGCCACTGTTGTGCAAACGCGCTTACATCACTGGCAAAGGCGCTGGTTACGTTGGGCATTGCTTCAGCAGCTGCGGGTAGACGCTGCTCTTCCACCGTAAGGGTGGCGGCCAAAGCGGTGGCACAAGAAAAGACTAAACTCGAAGCTAGCAATAGTTTGAACATGATTATCCTATGTAGTTACAGCATTAAAACCGCATATCACTATCCTACGTCTGAGAGCTGAGCGCAAATAATTCAGCTCTATTGGCGATGAGGCTAAGCACACTTGTTTGTAGTACATGGCCAACGAAAGCAATATAGGCGAGATTATTTTCCTATCAGCAACTTTAATAATTGAGCCTAAGGGTGGGATTACCTACAATAGCGCCCACGTTTATTTGTAGAGATACGTCATCATGACCGACAACAGCAAACCAGATATTCCCAATATGCTTTCGATTAACCCGCGCAGCCCGCATTACAATGAAGAAGTGCTAAAACACGACATTGGCGTGCGTTTCAATGATAAAGAGCGTAATGATGTAGAAGAGTACTGCATCAGTGAAGGCTGGATTAAAGTAGCCCATCCGAAAGCCCGCGACCGTCGCGGTCAGCCTCTGTTGATTAAAAGCAAAGGAACGGTTGAGGTGTTCTACCGTTAATCAGTTGGGCAGGCCGTTGTGAGCTTGCCTGAACTTTACACACCCCCTTGCTCTGGCGCAGTTTGCAGGCGGCTATTGTTAGCCACACGCCTGGTAGTTACCCTTTTCGCTTACCGCTGCATTATCAGTGACACTGACAGTGTGGGCTATCGTTTCTAAATAACTTTCCTTTTTTGCATCCAAAATCAGTGCTTGTCCGTTATCACCTTTGATATTAACTAGTAACAAGGAACATGCCATGAGGTTTAACACATTACTACTTTCTCTCGGGGCGATTACGGCTCATCCGTTGTCGGCTAATGTAGAAACGATCACCGTGTATGGGCACCGCAGTGGCCTTATTGGTGAGTCGATTAGCGCATCAAGTGGCGTGATAGGTCAGGGTGAAATTGATAGCCGAGCCATGTTGCGTAGCGCAGAAATGCTAGAGCTTATTCCGGGTATGGCCGTGACACAACACAGCGGCTCGGGTAAAGCGAATCAGTATTTTATTCGTGGTTTTAACTTAGATCACGGCACCGATTTTGCGACCTATATCGATGGCATGCCCATTAATATGCGCAGTCATGGGCACGGTCAAGGCTATACCGATCTCAATTTTATTATTCCTGAAACGATTGCCACCATCACCTATCAAAAGGGCAGTTATCACGCAGAGCAAGGAGATTTCTCCAGCGCTGGCAGTGCCTATTTTCACCTTGCTGATAACCCCACACATCAACAGTTAACGTTAAGTATTGGTGAGGATAACTATACTCGAGCGGTTGCGATGGCGAGTGTTGCAGCGGGGCAAGGCAAGGTTATTGGCGCTGCCCAATGGCAAGGTTATGACGGCCCTTGGCAAGATATCAATGAAGATATCAGCAAGAAAAATGCGTTGCTACGTTATGTAGGCCGCGCTTGGGACGGCGATATGTCTATAACGGCAATGGCCTACGACAATCGCTGGAATGCCGCCGACCAAATACCACGTCGCGCGGTACGCCAAGGAATAATAACAGAGTTAGGTTCTTTAGATAAAACCTTAGGGGGACACTCTAGTCGCTACAGTGTATCGGCCAATTGGCAAGGGCAACGCCTTAGCGCAAGTGCCTATCTTATTGACTATAAGTTGGATTTGTTTTCGAATTTTACTTACTTTCTCAACGACCCCATCAATGGCGATCAATTTCAGCAATATGATGAGCGGGTGATCAGCGGTGCAGCGCTAGGGTATACCTTTTCACAACAGACGTCCTGGCCCATCGAGCACCGCGTAGGGGTCACCCTGCGTAACGATAATGTCGGTGAAGTAGGGCTGTATAATACACGTGCGCGTCAGCGTTTAAGTACTGTGCGTGAAGACAGTATTGATGAGCGTAGTTACAGTGCTTATTGGCATTCGCAGATAACCATTAGCTCACAGCTCGAAGCTAATCTAGGTCTGCGTTATGACTATCTAGAAGCCAATGTGCAAAGTGATAACCCAAGTAACTCCGGCGATGCCAGCGATGACTTATTCAGCGTGAAGGCGAACATAAACTACCTCTTTACGCCGCAATGGGCCGGCTATTTTAATTTTGCTCAAGGGTTTCATTCCAATGATGCTCGCGGAGCAACGATAAATTTAGACCCTATCACCCTCGAGGCGACAGAGCAGGTTGACCTACTTGTACGCAGCGAAGGAGGTGAAATAGGCGTGCGCTATTTCGATGAGCAGCAGTTTAATTTTTCAACCGCTCTATGGTGGTTAGAATTAGACTCGGAGCTACTATTTGTTGGCGATGCCGGTAATACCGAAGCCAGTGATGCTTCGCGGCGCTATGGCTTGGAGCTGAGTGCTTATTATTGGCTCAATGAACGCTTTAGTGTTGATATGGAAGCGTCGTTCACGCGTTCGCGCTTACGTAATGGCACTCAGGATGACCGCGTCGAGGGCGCAGTACCTGTAGTGGCAAGTGCTGGTGTCAATTGGCATATCAATGAGTTGTGGTTGAGCTCGTTACGTTTTCGTCATATTGGCAAGCGCATACTCAGTGCCGACGGTGAGCGACGTTCGCAGCCTCTGAGTGTGGTCAATGGGTTGCTCAGTTATCGTCAAACCCACTGGAAAGTGGATGTCGAGCTACTCAACATGTTCAACAGTCAGGATCATGATATTGACTACTACTACAGCTCTCGCTTGCCGGGTGAGGCAGATGAGGGCGTTGCGGATATTCACTTTCATCCCATTGAACCACGGACGTTGAGACTCTCGGTAAGCTGGTTGTTTTAATTGGCGTAAAAATGAGCGCCCAGCTTGGGGCTAGGCGCATTGGCTTTAATCTATGAGCGAAGTGATTGGTTCGGGACCATCAAACAGCTCAAACACTTGGCTCGTTTTACTGTCTTTGCCAGCGATATACACCAGCGCCTCTGCCACGTTCTCGCGAGAGATCACCGCGTCTTGGCGCGATTTTGGGCGCTTGATACGATATTTTTTGGTCGCTGGTTCATTGAGCAAAGTACCCGGGCGCACGATGGTGTAATCAAGGCCACTGTTTATCAGTTGCTCATCGGCCATGTGTTTGGCTACCAAATAGGGCTTTATACTGCTTTCAATATTATCAGGTGCGTCGGCACCAATTGAGCTCACCATAATAAAGTGTGCAAGCTTATGATCTTTCGCAAAATCCACGGCCCGCTTTGCAGCCCATAAATCAATGAGTAAGGTTTTATCAGCCCCGGTGCTGGCCCCAGAGCCTGCAGCAAAGATCACTTGTGTGCAATTTTCAAAGGCAGCGCTAAAATCATTTTCCAAATCTTGCTCAATAATAGTTAGCCCTTGTTGGGGCAAGTCACTTAGCTTGCTTTTATCGCGTACTAAGGCCACGACTTCGTGCCCTTGGGCTAACAGTTTCGCGGTCGTCATTTTGCCGATTTGACCACTGGCTCCGATGATCAGGGTTTTCATATCGCGCTCCTTAAAGTTCTGCTATTTTCCCGTGCCGGTGAGGTCATCACCCACGGCTTAAAAAGGTGTACAGTTAAAACCTTGGGGCGGAGCATATGATTTAAACCCCAAATTATAAAATGGTTGGCATCACTGCATTCGGCCTTTCTTGAATATACTCGGCTGCCAACCCCAATGAATTGCGCCAAGGCGCAGCAGCACAGTGACCAACACAGACCCGATAATGCACCACAGGTAAGCAATATCTAAATGAAATAGCACGGCATAAGTCAGCCCTCCCAACAGACAGGCTGTAGAGTAAAGCTCTTGGCGCATAACGAGAGGGACTTCGGCGCAAATCACATCCCGCAGTAAGCCGCCAAATATGCCTGTGGTCATCCCCATGGTGATGGCCACGATCATATCGGTGCCTTGCAGTAGCGACTTCTCAATGCCGACGATATTGAAAATAGCCATGCCAATAGCGTCAAGTAACAGCATGTAGTAACTCGATACATTAGGAAGGTGGCGGATAAACAACACCGTGATAAAAATAGCGCTGTAGGTGGCATAGAGGTAGTTGGGGTTGTCTATCCAGAATACTGGTTGATTTAGCAACACATCGCGCAGGCTGCCGCCGCCAAGCGCGGTGACTGAAGCAACAACGACGACACCAAAACCGCCGATGTTTTTATCATGGCCTAGCAAAGTACCAGAAATGGCAAAAAATGCGACGCCAATAATGCTTAAAAACTCAAAGTAGTCAGATGTCACCTAAGGCCTCCATTGCAGGTGAAAAAGAGTTCCTGAACAGGCAACGCTAACTAAAGCAAGGTGTATTGATACTGAATGACAAAGTGGGTAGCAGGCCGCAGCAATGTGCGGCCAATGGAATGTTACTTAGTGAGTTTACGAGCGCGAAATTGTCGGCCTTTCATTTTGCCTTCGCTGATCACCTTCAAGGCAGTATTAGCTGCTTTTCGCTCCACAGCGACATAAGCGCTGATCGCCGTGACTTTGATTTTACCTATTTGTGCGCCTTTCACCGCATCCTTTGCCGTCAAGGCACCGAGAATATCACCGGGGCGCAGCTTAGACTTTTTACCACCATCGATTTGAATTGTGACCATAGGCGCACGTTTAACGGGATTACCAAACACGTTGTCGTTAGGTAAGTCTGTTGGCTCCACTGTGGTATTTAGATAATCTTCTAAAGCGTTGACCTTGTGGGATTCTTTATAGCTCATCAACGAACATGCAACCCCTTTATTGCCAGCCCGACCGGTGCGGCCTATACGATGCACATGTACCTCAGGGTCGTGCGCAATATGGTAGTTAATGACCATATCAACATGGTCAACATCAATGCCACGAGCGGCGACATCGGTGGCAACTAGCACGCTCATGCTTTGGTTAGCAAAGCGCACTAACGTACGGTCACGGTCTTTTTGTTCCAAATCGCCATGCAGTGCACCACAATCAAAGCCACACTGGCGCAGGCTATCGCAGAGCTCTTGGCATTGTGCCTTAGTATTGCAGAAAATAACCGCTGCACTGGGAGCAAAGTGCAATAACAGCTTTTGCGTTGCTTGCATACGCATGGCATTGTCGTCCACCTCGTAGAAATACTGCTCAATAGTGGCATGATCATGGGTGGACTCAACGGTGATTTTTTCCGGATTGTGCATAACATGTTGAGCGAGCTGTTCTATTTTTGCCGGATAAGTGGCGCTAAATAGCAGGTTCTGTCGCACCGCAGGGCAGTGGTCAACAATGTATTGCAGCGGCTGTTCGAAGCCCATTTCCAGCATGCGATCGGCCTCATCAAGCACAAAGGTATTTACCTCATCTAAACTGAGGCGGCCCTTACGCAAGTGCTCTTCAATGCGCCCTGGGGTACCGACAACAATATGCGCCCCATGCTCCAACGACCCAATTTGTGGGCCCATTGGCGCACCACCACATAAGGTTAACACCTTAATATTATGGATTGCGCGTGCTAACTTGCGGATTTCGACCGCCACTTGGTCGGCCAGCTCACGAGTGGGGCAGACAACCAGAGACTGTACTCGAAAGCGCTGTACATTGAGGTTATGCAGTAACCCCAAAGCGAATGCTGCGGTTTTACCTGAACCGGTTTTGCCCTGACCAATGACATCTTTGCCGGCCAAAATAAGCGGCAAGGTTTGCGCTTGAATATCGGTCATCGAGTGATAACCCAATGATGCCAGGTTATCTAACAACGCAGGGGACAGTGGAGTGGAGGAAAAGGGCAATGCAGTCACGGCAAGGTTCATCTTATTGAGTACAAAACGCCATTATAACACGTTCGTGACGATAATAATGAGGGTCAAGTGCTGCCACTTGACCCACCGAACTTTAAAAAGTGGATTTTTGCATATCAATGACAAAGCGATAATGCACATCGGCGCGCTCAAGTCGTTCAAACGCCTCATTTATCTGCTCCATGGTGATCATTTCCACTTCCGGCAAAATGTTCATTCGCGCGCAAAAATCGAGCATTTCTTGAGTTTCAGCAATCCCCCCAATGAGCGATGCGGCAATACGACGACGACCCATGACTAAAGGCACCGTGTTCATTTCGGCCATCGGGCCTACTTGCCCGACTAAGGTCAAGGTGCCATCTATTTTTAGTAGCGGCACATAGGGCGTAACATCGTGTTTTACTGGCACCGTATCAACGATAAGATCAAAGGTGCTGGCGGCCTGCTCCATACAGTGCTCATCATTGGAAAGTAAAAAAGCGTCGGCGCCCAAGGCTTGGGCATCCGCTTTTTTATGTGCAGAGCGACTGACAACCGTTACATGTGCACCCATAGCAACAGCAAGCTTCACAGCCATATGACCGAGTCCACCCATGCCAATGACAGCGACATGACTGCCTGGGCCTACATTCCATGTTCTCAGGGGCGAATAGGTGGTTATGCCCGCGCAGAGCAAAGGTGCGGTCTTTGCTAAATCGAGCGCCGCTGGCACAGCGAGTACAAATTCCTCGCGCACCACGATGTTCTTTGCATAACCGCCTTTAGTGATCTCTTTAGTATGGGGGTCTGGGCTATTATAGGTTTGGGTAAAACCGTGCTCACAAAACTGCTCCTCGCCTACGTGACATTGGCTGCATTGTTGGCAGCTATCGACCATACAGCCTACCGCCACATGATCACCTTTGTTGTAACCTGTAACTTTGGCACCGACCGCAATGACTCGGCCGACGATCTCATGGCCAGGCACACTAGGGTAAAGCGTCCATCCCCAATCATTTTTTACGGTGTGCAAATCACTGTGACAAACGCCACTGTAGAGGATCTCGATGGCGACATCGTCCTCTCGTAACTGCCGACAATTATATTCATAAGGCACCAATGGTGTGTCATGTGAATGTGCAGCATAGCCTGTGGTTTTCATAAAGCCTCCAAAATAATGATAGGGCAGTGATAGACTGCCCTAGAGTCAGCAAATTATAGGTGGGTGTTGAAAAAGTCGCCGAGCTTAGCAAATGGGATCAATTCAACACGATCATATAAGTCAACATGGCCGGCGCCTTCAACTAGGTAGAGCTCTTTGGGCTCAGCTGCGCGGGCATAGGCATCTTGGCTAAATTCAATGGAATGCGCTTGGTCGCCGGAAATAAAAAGTAGCGGGCGCGGCGAGATCAGTTCCATGTCATTAAACGGATAAAAATTCATAAACTTAGTATTGCTGCTAAGCGTAGGGTGCGTGGTCAGCTTAGGTGAGGAGCCCGCAGGCGTATATTGGCCGCGTGGTGTGCGGTAAAAATCGTAAAACTCTTTAGCTATGGGGTGTGAATCGTCATTGATTTCATGAGGAGTGCCGCCGGTGTATTGAGTTTCACCGCCTGCAAACTCAACGTCACGCTGCGCAGCAGCTTGAGCGATCACTTGTTTACGTTGTGCCAGCGTTTGCGACTGGTTATAAAGGTTGCGAGTGAATGCCCCCATGTTATACATACTCACCGTGGCTATGGCTTTCATACGCGGGTCGATTTTCGCAGCACTGATTGCGAAGCCACCGCTGCCGCATATGCCCAGTACTCCGATACGTTTAGCATCGACATGCTCGTTGGAGCCTAAGTAATCGACTGCGGCACTAAAATCTTCGGCATACATGTCTGGTAGCACGGCATTGCGCGGGTTGCCTTCGCTTTCACCCCAAAATGACAGATCAATGGCCAGTGTAACAAAACCCATTTCCGCAAGCTTTTGTGCATAGAGTACGGCACTTTGTTCTTTCACCGCTCCCATTGGGTGACCCACGATAATTGCTGGTTTGCGCTCATCCGCTTGCATGTTTTCGGGCAGGTATAAATTACCAGTAACCTGCATGTGATATTGATTGTTGAATGTAACTTTTTGCATAGAGATACGCTCGCTTTGATAGAAGTTATTGGCTCCGTGACTCATCTGTGCAGTATGGGTATTACTTGCAGCTAGGGTTGCACTTGCCCATAGGGCCGAGCAGATAAGCACGCTAGTGAATGGATTTATAAATGTGGCTTTCATCAGAACCTCCGGTTGTGCAACACAGTGCTAGTGATTATCAGGATTACCAAGCGCACATAATGTGTTGCGTTGGTGAGCTCATTATCAGGTAAAGGCTGGTTATTAAATAGACACAAAGCTGTTCGGTTCTTGCCTAAAAGTATGAGTGATAGGAAAAGAGTTATCGCTGACTATCGAATATCGGGTTACTTTGCGGGGCTAATGTAGACGTTATTCTTCGTTTTCAACCGTGAGCCACAATCAGGCAATGATGCCGCTGTTTTTGGCATTCTATTAGGCACAAATCATCGCTACTGTAATCACTACTAGGTGTTTTTAGAAACGGGAGAAAACCATGTCAAAAAGAGAAGATATGAGCGTTATCCGGGCGCACCAGAGTGAACCCATAACGGGCCCTGCGGAATGTTTTACTGGCTCGGTAACTATTAGTAGTTTATTTAACGCCCCGGCACCATCACGATTAGGTGTTGCGGTTAATAATTTTGCTGCTGGCGCGCGTACACACTGGCACTCACACCCATTGGGACAAATTTTGGTGGTCACTCAGGGCATCGGTTGGACCCAATGTGAAGGGGGTGAGAAAACGCAGATCGGGCCGGGTGATTTGATTTGGTGTAACTGTGGTCGTCGTCACTGGCATGGTGCAACCAGTAGTGAACCGATGCAGCACATCGCGGTGCAAGAGGCGCTGAATGGTGAGGCTGTGCAATGGTTTGAGGCAGTGAGCGATGAGCATTATTTGGCGCCTGTAGCTAAGGCCAGTGAAGCACCTTAGTTAACTTTAATTTGCTGGCGCTGCGCAGCGATATCGCGTTTGGGGGACGTGCCGAACAAACGCGAATATTCGCGAGAAAATTGCGATGGGCTTTCGTAGCCCACCTTGTAAGCCGCACTTGAAGCATCGAATTGCTCGCCGAGCATAAGCCGACGGGCTTCAAGCAAGCGCAAGCGCTTTTGATATTGCAATGGGCTCATGGCGGTGAGTTGGCGAAAATGATGATGAAAGGTGGACTTGCTCATTTGCGCCATGTCGGCCAGCTCATCAACACTTTGGTGTTCTTGGTAGTGTGTTTTCAGCCACTCGATGGCGCGTGCTACTCGCAGCCCCTGGCTGCCAGCAGAGACTACTTGGCGTAACCGTGCCCCTTGCTCACTGATCAGCACCCGCCAGAAAATCTCACGCTTGATAAGCGGCGCCAATACCGCCTGTGAATCGGGTTCATCGAGCAGTGCAACTAAACGCTGGCAAGCACCGAGTAAGGTCGTGGTCATAGCCCCCAGTACCATGCCCTTGTCATGCTCGCTGGGGGGCTCTTTTTGCAGTGGCGCTTGAACGATTAGCTCGCTCATCACCGCCAAATCAAACTTAAGAACAAGGCCTAGATACGGTGCTTGGTCGTTCGCCTCCAACACTTGCATTCTTGCCGGTAAATCCAGTGATGTAATGAGAAAGTGGTAAGGGTCGTAACGAAACTCTTGGTCCCCTAGGGTCATGCTTTTCGCACCTTGCACCACCAGAGCAATGCTTGGTTCAACCACACACAATGAACACGAATCGGCGGGCTCTGTTTGGCGATAAAATGCCAACCCCTCAATCGCTGTTTCTTGCATCGCTTGGCCCTGATTGTGGCGTTCGATCATTGCAGCCAACTCATTGCTGATGGCACTGATACGGTTTTGCTCTGTGTTCATAGTCTTGATTACGGCGATGGGGTGGGTAGCTGTGAGTGTAATGCACAGAATGAAGCTTGCCTAGAAATTGATCCGTACACTCAGAGTTATAGGCAAGTAAAGCGGAATAATATACTACCGAGATAGGCTGAACTCAGAAAGAATAGATGCAATCAACAGCGCAATTCACAGTTGTTGATTGCACCTACTTAATCTGAGGAGATGACCTATGAAAGCGATTATTCCGACATTGATGTTAATTATTGGCCTGACAATGGCGACCGAGGCCATGGCACAAAGCGCTCCTGAGGCGCAAATCAGCGTACAAGTTAACGGTAGCCAGTTACCTCTGCAGGGGCTTGAGCAATACTTTAGCGGCGCGGTGCGCGTGGAACCCCTATTTCAGCCGCAACCACAGACCCGTGCCGGCGGTGCGAATGTGACGTTCGAGCCCGGCAGTCGCACACATTGGCATAGTCATCCACGAGGGCAAACGTTAATTGTTACCTCGGGTCAGGGGTGGGTACAGCAGTGGCAGGGTCGGCGTTTAGTGATTGAGCCTGGTGATGTCGTACACATCCCTGCGAATGTGAAACATTGGCATGGTGCGACTGCGCGCACGGCAATGACACATATGGCTATTCAAGAGTCGCACCAAGGCAGTGTCGTGACTTGGATGGAGGCCGTGACTGATAAGCAGTATCAGCCTTAGGTGCGGGGGCTTATGCATATTACTTTAACTATAGGCGAGACAGCATTGACTGGCACCCTGCTGGATACCCCTGCCGCACGAGATTTCTATGCTCTATTGCCTTTGCAGGTGTCGCTCAGTGATTTTGCTCAAGCGGAGAAAATTGCCAATTTACCGAAGGAGTTGAGTTTATCCGAAGCAGCAGCGGGCAGTGTAGGTGAGCCTGGAGATATCGCTTACTATGCTCCTTGGGGGAACTTGGCGATTTTTTATCGCCACACCGCCTACGCCAAAGGGTTGGTGAAGCTAGGCGCGTTAACAGGGGATCTCAGTGCACTATTAGCAATTGATGGTGATACTGTGTGTATTCGAGCGCAATAAGCAATGATAGCGAAGCAACAGGCATTTTTTGTCGCCGCGAGTATACAAATTTTGGTGTTTGCTTGCGCCGGCGCGCCAATTTCACTCTTTAATGTATATCGTGCGCAAGATGGCCTTTCGCACAGCGACTTAGGCTGGGTTTCACTAGCCTACTTTATTGCTGCTGCACTGGCTTTATTGGTATTTGGAAGGTTATCGAATCGTCTCGGTCGCAAGCCTATGGCCGTGGCAGCGTTACTGTGTGTCTTACTTTCTTGTGTCACTATGATTGCCATGCAAACCTCGCTTGCGCTGCTCTTTGCGCGCGCATTGCAGGGATTTGCGTGCGGTGTGGCTGCAAGTTCCGTAGGTGCTTATGTCAGTGATTTGGGAAGCTATAGACGTAAATCATGGGTGGCACTGATCACCAGTTGTGCACCCATGATAGGTATCCCTTTGGGAGCGGTAAGCTGTGCCTTACTCGTAAACTATGCTCCTGCGCCAAAATTACTCATTTACACCTTGATAGCCACTGTGGCGGTGATGCTACTTGGATTACTGCTTCAATGCGAGGAAACGGTGCAGCGTAAAGGCAATGTGCGCTCAGCACTAAAGCCTGATTTCTACATGCCCAAAGCAGCATTGAGGCCGTTTGTCACTTTGGCAGCTGTGGTTGTGGCTACTTGGTCTATTGGTGGGTTCTACCAAGCGTTTGGGCCGGAAATTGTCGCCACTGCGCTGGGCACTGATAATGCCCTTATCAGTGCGTTGGCCTTTTCCTCAGTGATGGTGCTCACCCCCTTGGGTGGGGCGCTCGCGGGCAGGTTCGTTGCCCAGCACGCGATTGGGGTGGCGATGTTGATTTTAGTAACGGCCCTTATGGTTGTTGCCTGTGCGCTCCATTTCGGTTGGCTCGAAGTCTTTTTGGCTGCGAGCTTGAGTGTGGGGATTGCGCAAGGGGTTGCCAGTAGCGCGGGAATTTCTGTGTTGATGGCGGATATTAGCCGAGAACATCGCGCCGGGATGCTGGCAAGTGTTTACATGGTCTCGTATTTGGGCGCGGTGTTGCCTGCTTTAGTTGCGAGTATCGCTGCTAACTATGCGGGTGTATTTATTTTATTTTGTGGATATGCGGTGCTTGCCGGTATTGCCGCGCTCATCGCTCTACTTAGCTGCACTCTTCACAGCGCTAGCAGGGCAGAGCCCAGCAAACCCACTTAATTATATATGAGTTACATAGACAGGGTTGTCCTATTAGTCGCTAAGATCTTTAGCCTCTCTGTGACTTTATAAGGAGGTAGTTAACTACCTCCTTGTAACATTTTAAAAGCCTAACTGCTTCGTATATATTCCTGTTGCACAAAGGTTTGTGTTTTCCCATGTTCCATCATTATAAAGAACTCGAGTTACACACGCAGTGGCATCGTATAGGCCTCGGTTAGCATCTCGTCCGTTATCATCAAATCGACAATAATTATCAGAGCCGCAGTCCCAGCTGCCAGAAATAGCCGTACTTGTAGACCAAGTCACATGCGCGACCTCTCGATCGGAAATAAAGCGGAACACAACCCCAGGCTTGGGAACATTAGTCGTCGATTGGCAAAAATCAGGCTCAAAGCTTTGTTGTGTTGGCGTACCGCTAATCAAACATTCAACTTGAGCAGCAGAGGCACCTAGCGAAAACCCGAGAATGGCTATACCAAAAAATAGCTTTATTATTTTACTGTTCATTTTTAACTCCTTTTTTATGTTGTCATTACAATTCTTTGATCTATTTTGTTTTAATGTCAACGAGTTGAGTTTGATTCTATTTTTGCTGGCGGGTTTTGTTTTTATTTTTAGTATAAAGTTGAAGTTTTATGCTGGATTTAATGGTTTTTATTTTGATTTTTAGAACTGTTAAAGTTTGTAAATAGATTTTCCTTTTAATAGATACAAGATGGTACAAATGGCACATTGCGCGATATTTTTTTAATATCTACTAGAGACTCTGATTCTTGGCTTATTTTTTCACTCACTAACTACGCTTCTCTCAGTCAGCTAAATCTAGCGCGTGTGTAGTGTTAGCGCTTACATTGCCGATGACAGCACATAACATTTGTACCTGAATTTGTTTTAACTTGGCTGTAGTCTGTGTTTGTATAGGCTCATCAACTAAGCTAAAGCTGAGCGATTAAAATAACCGGAGGTCATATGAGTGTGTCTGCCAAACCCAAAGGGTTTCACTCGCTTACTGCCTATTTAATTATTGATGGTGCAGCGAAAGCGATGGCGTTTTATCAGCACGTATTTGCCGCAGAAATCGTTATGCAAATGCCGTTGCCTGATGGCGGCATTGCTCACGGTGAGCTTAAAATAGGTGATTCATACTTGATGGTGGCCGATGCCTGCCCCGATGAACATTTTGTTAGTCCTCACCAACTCGGTGGTACTCCCGTGAGTATGATGTTGTATGTGGACGATGTTGATACCACGTTCGCTCGTGCTATTGACGCAGGTGCAAAAGAGCTGCGCCCTGTGCACGATCAATTTTATGGCGACAGAGCAGGAACCTTGGAAGATCCCTTTGGACATATTTGGACCATTGCTACCCATCAAGAGGATCTCAGTCCAGAGCAACTGCAACAGCGTATGGCTGACTTTATGAGCGAGCAACAGGATGCTTAGTGAGGGCCCACTACCGTGGGCACCGGGTCTTTAGGCACTGCGTAATTGTTGTGCTATTTGGGTGAAAATACTGGCGTCATCAATGGTAGAGGGAATTTGCAGTGCTTCGCCATCAACCAGTTGACGGAGGTTTTTACGCAGTATTTTGCCCGAGCGAGTTTTCGGTAAACGCTCAACACACAGCACTTCTTTTAAACAGGCAATGGCGCCGATTTGTGTGCGCACGCTGCTAATAAGTTCGGCGCGAATATCAGCCCAAGTGCCAGAATAACTATCTTTCAGCACCACCATTGCCATCGGCAACTGGCCTTTTAAGGCATCACTAATGCCAAACACCGCACATTCGGCAACAGCGGGGTGGGTAGCAACGATTTCCTCCATTTCGCCCGTGGATAATCGGTGTCCGGCGACATTAATCACATCGTCGATACGGCCCATGATAAACACGTAGCCTTGCTCATCGATGTAGCCGCCATCACCACAGAGATAATAGCCAGGGTAGGTACTTAAGTAACCGGCCTTGAAGCGCTCATTGTTTTGCCAAATGTTTGGTAAACACCCTGGAGGCAGTGGTAACTTAATGGCAACCGCACCACTTTCACCTGCAGCGCAGGGGGTGCCATCAACATCAAGTATATGCACATCAAAACCGGGGGTGGGCACACTGGCACTGCCCGCTTTGATTGGTAAAGGCTCAATGCCTATAGGGTTACAGGCAATAGCCCAGCCGGTTTCGGTTTGCCACCAGTGATCTAATACGGGTAACTGTGTGGTTTCGGTTAGCCACTCATAGGTGGGTGGGTCGAGGCGCTCTCCAGCTAAAAAGAGCCGCTGTAAACTTTGCGTGTTATGGCGCTTAAACCCTGCGCCATTAGGATCTTCTTTTTTTATCGCGCGAAAGGCGGTTGGCGCGCTAAACAGCGCATTTACTTGATGCTCTTCAACCACACGCCAAAAGGCACTGGCATCAGGGGTTCGCACTGGCTTGCCCTCATACAAAACCGTAGTACAGCCGTAGATCAGCGGCGCGTATACAATATATGAATGGCCGACCACCCAGCCGATGTCCGATGCAGCCCAAAACACCTCCGCCGGTTTCATGGCGTAAACCACTTCCATACTGTAATGCATTGCCAGGGCATGGCCGCCATGCTCGCGCACGACCCCTTTTGGGGTGCCGGTTGTCCCCGAGGTGTAGAGAATATATAAGGGGTGATCTCCGGCTACGGGAACAGCGTCAACGGCAGTGGCTGTTTGCATTGCTTGATGCCAGTCAATATCACGCATGGGGCTTAATTCAGCAGGGCATTGTGGACGCTGGTAAATAATACAGTGCTGCACCCGATGACGGGCCTTGGCTAGGGCTTCGTCAATCAGTGGTTTGTAAGCGATGACACGCTCTACTTCAATGCCGCAAGAGGCGCCGAGCACCAGCTTGGGTGTGGCATCATCAATACGTACTGCTAATTCATGCGCCGCAAAGCCGCCAAATACTACCGAGTGAATGGCGCCCAAGCGTGCACAGGCGAGCATCGCTATCACTGCTTGCGGGATCATCGGCATGTAAATCACCACACGGTCACCTTTGCCGACGCCTAATTCACGCATGACTCCGGCAAAGTGAGCCACTTCATCGCGCAGTTCGCGGTAGCTGTATGTTTGTTGCGTGACGGTGACGGGTGAGTCATAAATCAGCGCTGGGCGCTCACCATAACCTTGGTTAACGTGACTATCTAATGCCAAGTAACTGGTATTGAGTTTGGCATCGGCAAACCAATGATAAAGCCCTTGTGAGTCTTGGTGGTAAGCCTCAGTCGGTGGCGTATGCCAATCGATGCGCTGGCTCTGGTGCATCCAAAATTGCACTGGATCGCTTTGAAACTGTTGGTAAATGCGCTGATATTCGCCCGTCATAATGATTTCCTCGTATTACATGTGAGAGACCCTACAAAATGTAGGCTCTTTTTCGAGCAAGCTGTATGCGACCTTGGTCTGTGCTGCACGGCTTTGTTTATGGCGTTAGATTTGGTATTTTTGCCAATCTATAAGGACAATGGATTGACACCATGACTTGGCTGCAGCGCTGGCAACAGCTTAGCCACCCAACGCTGAAACTGGGCGTCTTATGGGTAGCCTCGCTTTTTATATTTAATCTCTATTGCTTGTTTTGGCGCCACTACGTGGGTGGTGCACGCTGGGACTTTATCGACTCACAGTTATTTTGGGTAAAAGAGTGGGGCGCTTTATGGGTGCTATCTATGGCAGCAATATATGCGCTAACACGCTCTCAGCGAGTGTATAAACCGCTGTTGTTGAGCTGTGCTGTGGTGAGTGTGCTGTTGCTAAGTTATATCCGAGTGTCGCTCGATTTCGACTTTTACGGTCCTAATTGGGCTGGCGCGGTCGTTAATTTACTACCTAAGTACACCTTTGCAGTGCTTTTGGTGATGGGAGCCATTTACCTGAGCTTAGTAACCAAGGTGAAAGCGTGCGACTCAGTTAACGGGGCCGATATCGGCCCTGAATGTCTCACAGTGCAGCATCGGGGCATGGAAAAAGCGCTCGCTATCACTGATATTCAGTATGTGCGCGCTGCAGGCAATTATGTTGAGGTTGTCGATGCTGATAGCCGTTATTTAGTGCGCACCACCATTAAGCAACTGAGTGAGCAGCTAGGCGCGGCGCCTATGATACGCGTGCATCGCAGTTACCTGATTAACCTACACCATGTACGTGAGCTTAAGCCATTGGAAAATGGCAAAGCGCAGGTGTTAGTGGGTGAGGATCATTGGGTACCGGTGAGCAAAACTTTTAAACCAGCGCTGAAGCAAGTATTAACTCAAAGCACACAGCCAGGCATTTCGTCACAAACTCAGTTGTTTCATCACAAAGTTATTTAAATCAATGCGTTAATAAGTACCTTTGAAGAAAAAAGAGGAGGTACTTAATGACTTATGCAGGTGTAAACCGACTACTACATTGGCTGATGGCGGGGCTTATTTTGGGGTTGCTGACCCTGGGATATTACATGACCTATGTCGCCGACTATGGCCTATATCACTTACACAAATCCGTTGCCGTGGTGGTGGCATTATTGCTGCTACCCCGACTGGTGCTGCGCTGGTTCAAACCCTGGCAGAGCACGGTTAAAGGTAAGAGCGCGAAAGCAGTGCATGGCTTTCATTGGTTGTTGTTGGTGCTGCTGGTAATAATGGTGGTGTCGGGCGCTGCTTACAGCGGCTTTGGAGGCTATGGCATCGCTTTATTCGATTGGCCATTGTTGGCGCAAAACATAGATGCTCAGCAGCAAGTCCTTGCTCACTCAGCAGCGCTTAGCGACTGGGGGTTAGCGGTGCACATATACTGTGCTTGGGCGCTGTGCTTTACACTGGCTATCCACACATTGGCAGCGTTAAAACACCACTTTATTGACCGAGATGGGACATTAATACGGATGTTAGCCGGCGAAAAAGGAGCGCGACTATGAAGTGGCTAGTGACGTTATTGTTGAGCGTGTATGCGGCAGCGTTAAGCGCCACAACACTAGAGAAAATAAACCTCGATAACCACTGTGAACAGGCTAATTTTGCGCGCTTTGGCGAGGCGATTGGCGATGCACGTATTGTGATGCTGGATGAACTGACCCATGGTGAGCAACAGAATTTTGCACTCAAGACCTGTTTGGTGCGTTATTTACACCAGCATCAAGGCTTTGATGCGTTGATACTGGAGAGCGGTCTATTTGATGTTGCGCAAATCTGGCAACAGCCCGGTCAAACTATCACAGCGCAAGCACCGGGTAATATCTTTTATATGTACGCCGCAAGTGCGCCAGTGCAAGCGCTCATGCGGTATATTGACACACAGCGAGGCAGTGAGCGGCCTTTGCAGCTGGCTGGCTTTGATGGTCGTCTCAGTGGTGAATATTCTAAGGCGCAGGTAAGCGAATTTATCATCCAGCAAAGTCAGCGTTTCACCCCAAGTGTTGCCAAAGAAGTCGACTGGGCTGCGTTTAAACGCACCAACGCAGCAGTGCTGAAGCGCCAACCACAGCAAATTAATGCAAAGCAGCAACAAGCCTATGTTGCTACCTCCTATCGCCTCCAGCACGCTTTAAACACGGCTGTCAGCGACCAGCAAGGGTACCAAGGGCCAAAGTATGTCGCCCGGTTACTCCATGGTTTGGTGCTCGTGGCGCAGTCGATGGCAGGGCAGCGACGTCATGACGAGCACGACTTGGCTATGGCCGACAACGTGAAGTGGTTACTGAGCAGTGAATTGGCGGATAAAAAAGTGATTATCTGGGGTCACTATATCCACTTAAACTACGGCGGTTTTATTGAACATCACTATGCAAACTTAGGCACTGTGCTGAAGCAACACTTTGGCGATAGCGTGCACTCAGTGCATATTAGCGCCGCCAGTGGCGAATATCGCGACTATGTGACGATGGCAAGTAAACAGATTATGGCCCAGCCACAGCAATTTGAACGTCTAGTGGCGCAACAGTATGAACTGCAAACACATCAAGCACTCTTTATTGACCGCGCAGCAATGCAGCGCTTTGTGCAAAATGCGCCCTCTACTAGCGTATTGTTTGGCCATCAATATCGTTACGGGATTGCGTTAGCGCAGTGGCAGCAATACTGGGATAGTCTCTTTGTCTTGGCGCACACCAAAGCATCTAAAGAGCAACCATAAACCTAGGCGGGGCAGTGAATGCCCCGCTGATGTTGAGGTTATTTCCTGTAGCGCTCGAACCAGGCTAATGTATGCTCTATTTTGGCAATCATCCGCGAGGGGCGTCCAGCAATACCGTGGGCAGAGCCGGGTACACGGATCAGTACGGTATCTACTTTTTGCAGTTTTAACGCTTGATAAAACTGCTCGGACTCCGATATGGGCGTGCGGCGGTCCTGCTCTCCTGTCATGATCATCGCCGGTGTGGTGACGTTGCCCACTAATGACAGCGGCGAGCGTTGCCAGTAGTGGCTGAGGTTGTCCCACGGCATGCCCGGAAATTGGTTGCGAATTTGACCTAAATAACTGTCGGCGGTAAGCACTTTACTGACCCAATTGATCACCGGCTTGGTGATTGCCGCAGCATTAAAACGGTCGCTTAAACCAATGGCGTAGGCAGCAGCAATGCCGCCGGCAGAGCCGCCAGCAATGAAGAGATTGTTTTTATCGATAAAGCCTTTAGCGATTAATGCGTCAACGGCGGAATTATGATCGGCAAAATCTTCCTTTGAGGAATACTTACCATCAAGTAACAAGGCAAAGTCTTTGCCGTAACTGATGGAGCCGCGATAATTCATATAGACCACCACATAGCCAGCGGCCGCATAGCGCTGTAATTCGGCGCTAAAGCTGGGGCCATAGGCTAGGTGTGGGCCGCCATGAATTTCCACCAACAGTGGGTATTGCTTGGTCGCATCAAAATCAGGAGGGGTGATATACCAGCCATGAATAGGTTCCCCATCAAACTGCGATTCAACCGTTAACTCATGCACTTGCCCTAAGGTTTTATGGCCGAGCAGGTCTTCATTGAGCGCTGTTAGTGTGCGCTGCTTGTTGCGGTGAAAATACCCTAAATCAGCGGGGCGCTCAGCACTGCCCTGAGTAAAAGCGAGGGCACCATTGTTCGCCATAGAAAACTCACCACTGACATAAGGGCGACCTATGGATGTGCCTGCAACTGAGCTGACGCGTTCAGTGATGTTTCCTGCGCGGGTTAGGGTGGCAAGCTTACGTTGGCCGCGATCGTCGTATTGAATGACAAAACCCCCTTTGCCCGCCCATTGATAATGGCCTACAGCGCGATCCAGTGCTGATGTCAGTGACTTGACGGCCCCGGACTTGAGGCTTAACAAGCTCAGCTCGGTATTAACGTAAGGAACAGCGGCATTACCTCGGGATAGAAAGGCTAGCTGCTGAGCATCATGACTGAATTGGGGGTGGGTCTCACGGCCGGGTAAATCGGTGAGCTGTGTCGTGCTATAGGTACCAATATCCACGCCATACAGGTCAAGCTCAGTGGTGCGATATTCCCAATCAGGGTGCTTATCTGATGCATACACAACTTGTGTCGCATCCGGGCTCCACGCCAATGGACCATAATGTTGATAATCGCCTTGTGTTAATTGCCGTGGTGCGCCGCCTTCGGCTGGAAGCACAAACACATGACGAAAGCTGGGCGTCAAAAAGCCTTGGCCATCGGCTTGATAACGAGCTTTGTCAATAACCGTAACTGGTTTAGACCAGTCGGCGTCTTTGGGTTTTTTCGGTAACTTCACTGATTTTACAAAATCGGAAGGGCCTTGTGGTACCGTCATGGTAAAGGCCAGCTGTGTGCCGTCAGGAGACCACGTGAGGTCGCGTACTGGTTTTGGCAATTGTGATAATAACGCCGTTTTATCTTGCGCTAGCCAGTGCATATGCACTTGCAGAGAGCCACTACGATTACTGGTAAAGGCGATGCGTGTGCCATCGGGAGACCAGCGTGGCTGAGCGTAGCTATGTTGATCTGCAAACAGCGGGGTATGCTCATCAGTGCTTAGGCTATAGAGCCACAGGCTTTGCTTATTGTTATCCTTCATAATGTCGTAGCCACGACGGACATACACAATGTGCTTACCATCTGGGCTGATTTGCGGGTCGCTGGCATACTCGAGGGCAAAAATATCCTCAGAGCTGAAGGTCTTGTTGTCGGCCTGGGCGGGCAACGATGCGCCGCCAAGCAGCGCAGCTGTAAGTATCAAAGGGGTTAACGCATTCATAAGTAAGTACTTTTTTTAACCAGAAAATATCATCCTAGGTGGGCGGGTTAATGCTGGCAACTGCAATGCGATTAACGGCGAGTATGAGTAAGTTGCGGATATGAGGTACTTTTTCAATATGCTTGTGGGGTATTAGATTAAATGGTTAGATTAGGGCCTACTTGGGCGAGTGCTCGCCCTAGTTTGCTTAGCCTTAAAAGGAGTTTATATGGACAGTCAAGGCGTACATGATTATTTGCTCACTAAGCCATTGAGCTCAGTGGGGCAGCCCTTTGGCCCTGGGGTCGACGTCTATAAGGTAAAAGAAAAAATGTTTGCCACCCTAGCGCTTGGAAAAATGGGGAAAGAGGATGAAGATAATCGCCATTGGCGCGTAAATTTAAAATGTGACCCTGATGAAGCCCAGGCCCTGCGCGATATTTTTACTGCGGTCATCCCTGGTTATCATATGAATAAAAAGCTATGGAATACAGTGATACTGGATGGCTCCATTCCAGCGGGCGAAATCCAAAGAATGATAGATAATTCCTACACGTTGGTGGTGAGTAACATGCCCAAGAAAGAGCGTGAACAGATTTTGTCGTTACTTTAGTGCCTGCTTATTTACTGGCCTTGCTTTGATAACGCTCGAGTAACAGACGCATAATATCGCGCCAAGTCACAATCCCCATCGGTTGGCGCTGTTCATTAACGATAGGTACACAGGTAATAATATGTTCGTTAAATAACTTCACCACATCAATAAGTTGCGCATGTACTGGTAAGCAAACAGGGGAATGAGTCATAATTTGGCTAACGCGTTTATTGAGAGTGGCTAAGTCGGCTTTGGATGCCGAAGCCTTACCAACATTCGGGCTTAACGCCTTAAAAATATCGCGATCAGAGACGACCCCAACTAATAACGATTGCTCTACCACCAGCACATGGTGAAATTGCGTGCGTTTGAAAATATCATTGACAACGCGCAGGGTGTCATCGGGTGAACAAGTAACCACTGGCGTGCTCATTAAGTTACTTAACTTCATAGGCGCTGGTTCCCATACAGAAACGGTTAAAGTGACTGCTGATACACTGTTTTTATTATGACATTTAACAGTCTTATACGAGACCAAAAACCTATAAGACTGCATTAAGTATAGTAAATATAAGCTTATAAAGCTTCTTTGCTGAGCGAACAATAGCAGAGCCATTAGTACACACTAAACTTTTGAATTTTATACAAGGCACATTGGATGGCAATTTCAAAAACGTTAAAGCATAAGACCCAAAAACTCGTAGACTCGAAGCATATGCTTAAAGGCATCACTTTCGCTTCTTTTTTAGAGTCGACCATTGTGCCTATTCCTTTAGAGGCGGTGATGGTGCCATTGATGCAAGCACGACGAGATAAACTATGGTTAATCGCGCTTATGGCTACTTTGGGCTGTATAGTCGGTGCCTTGTTTGGTTATGCCATCGGTTATTTTTTGTTTGACCTGGTCGGTCAATGGGTCATTGATACGTTCTCTAGCCCTGAGCAATTTGAACAAGTCAAACAACAGATGCAAGCACAAGGGTTCTGGTTTGTGCTCACGTTAGGTATTGCACCTATTCCTTTCCAAATAGCGATGCTGGCTGCGGGAGCGACCAAATATTCCCTATTAATGTTCGTTTTAGCCAGTGCAATAGCGCGCTCAATTCGCTATTTTGGCTTGGCAGCGGTGGTCTATTTTGCTGGTAATCATGCCGAGCGAGTGATCAGAAAACACAAAACAAAGGCCATTGCTGGCCTCTCTATTGCGGTGCTCTTATTGTGGTGGGCAGCCAACGCGCTTAAAGGCTAGTGTGCTCAAGCAGTGAATCAATGGTTTTGGCCGCTGCAATGGCTTGTTCATCGCCGCCGACATTCGCCATAACAGAAAACCCTACAGGCAGACCCTGAACATCGGCTAAAGGCAGAGTAATGTGGAGCGTACCTGCCACGGCAGCGAGCGTGCTGGCGCCACCGAGATAATGATCGCCATTAATTTTATCAATCTTCCATGGCGGAGAGTTAGTGGGGCTGATGATGGCATCAAGCTGATTTGCTGTGAACCAATGTTGTAGTGCATTACGCGCAGTGAGGCGATACTGCTGTGATGCCTTTAAGTAATCTTCACGTTGGGCTTGTAAATCGATGGCATTTGCTTGATGTAACAGTTCTTGACCGAAGTAGGGCATGGTGCGAGCTTGATGCTGTTCATTAAAGGCGATCAGCTGGCTTAGCGTTTTCACCTTTACCTGCGCTGGCGTGGCGGCCAGATAGGCGTTCACATCGCGTTTGAATTCATACAATAACACTTGGAACTCTTGGCGGTACATACTACCCAGATCAGCTTGAGGCAGTTCGATAAGTTTAATGCCATGGCGCTCTAATTGCTTGAGCTGCTTTTTAAACACAGCCTGGGTCTCGGCGGTAAAGTGGCTGTAATCAACATAGCCAAGTGTTAATTCCTTTGCCCTACTGGGCTTTACCTCTGTGTAATTGATGGTGCGAAAGGCGTGGTGATTTGGGTCTTGGGCGTCGGGTGCAGCGATGACCTGAGTCGCTAATAACACATCCGCTAGCGAATTAGCCATTACTCCAACGGTATCCTGACTTTCAGCTAGCGGCACCACACCCACGCGGGAGACTTGACCATAGCTAGGTTTGAGCGCATAAACACCATTTGTCGCAGCAGGGCAGACAATCGAGCCGTCGGTTTCAGTGGCTAACGCGAGGGGCGCGAAGCCCAGTTTTACCGCCACGGCTGAGCCAGAACTGGAGCCGCATGGGCTACGGGTTGCATCAACGGCATTAGCCGTTTGTCCACCTAGGGTACTCCAACCAGATGAAGAGCTGTTGGAGCGAAAGTTCGCCCACTCGCTAAGATTGGCTTTACCGAGGATAATCGCTCCGGCGCTGCGTAACTGAGAAATGACCTGGGCATCAGCGCTGCTGACATTCTGCGCTAAGGCCAAGGCCCCAGCTGTAGTGGCCATGTTAGCAACGGCTATATTGTCTTTCACCAGTACCGCCATACCATGAAGTGGTCCTTGCCATTGACCTTCACGAGCCAAGTTATCAAGGCGCTGCGCATCGTGTAGGGCGTTATTGTTAATGGCCATCACCGCACGATAGTTATCATTTAGCGCGTCAATACGTGTTAAATAGTGTTGGGTAAGCTTAGTGGCAGAGCTCTGTTCACTATGAAGTTGTTGTTGAAGGTGCGACACTGTTTTGGTCTTTTGCGCATTGGCGCTGAAGGCCATACACAAGAGCAGTGCAGATATCGTAAGCCGGGTGTGGTTCACGAGCGTATCCTTGTTGTTATTATGTGCCTTTAGATTAGCGGCCTTCGTTGTCTGCGGTCAACTGCAATAGGGTGAGTGAAGCGCTTGCCAACATCGGTGTCATTTGCGTTACTATGGCTTTTTCATAACCCATGGACGATAGCTATGAGCCAATATTTACACCAAGCCTTTCAAGACCTTCGTATCCGTAAAAATGACGTCACGAACGACCAAAACAAACACCGTTCGCAAGGTAATAGTGCGCATTTGCAGGCACTGGAAGAAAAAATCGACTCCCTATATTTAATGAATTTAGCCGCGTTGGAGTTGTTGCAAGATATGGGAGTCAGCCGCAGCGATATTTTACGAAAGATAGAGGAAATCGACCTACGTGATGGCAAACTCGACGGTAAAGTCGCATCGTCGAGTCACTGCAAAGACTGTGGTCACAAGGTGAGCCCTCGTCGCCGTCATTGCTTTTACTGCGGCGCTAATATCGCTCAGCTGCAATTTTAGCTCCCTCCTTAGTTGCAGCACTAAAGTTAAGCCTAGGGTCAGTGATCAGCCGCTAGGTTATAAGCTCGAATAGAGCAAAGGGGCAAACAGTGCGATTACTAACAGGGTTGTTACTGACGTTATCACTTGCGGCGTGTAGCGAACCACAAACCCGCTATTACGCAAGTTATGCAGATGCACACAGAGCACAACTATTTGAGCAGGGGGAGCTACCTGAGGTATTGCCGCTATCGGCCAAGGCATTTCAAGTTAACACCGATGCCGATAGAAAACGGGCGACGGGACGCTTTAAAATCGCGCCAGCGGATATTAATACCTTTGCTGGCCGGCTACAGCAAAGCCCATACCCAGGCTACGAATTTGTCTATTATCATGGCGAACAGGTGTGGTTATTTAATATACATGAAGACGGCAAGGTGGAGTATCGCTCACATTCAAAGTGAGGCAATACCCCGTTGCTTTAGACTACTAATTCAGCCTGAATATGGCGTATTAAATTATTGACCCAATTGACATACTGGCGATGAATTTTCTTGCCATCGTATCTTAAATTGACAGAGTCAACATACTCTACCGAAAACTGGCTCGGGGTATAATTAATATCAACCGTCAACTGATGAGTGCGAATATTGAGCACTGCAGCAACGACCCCTTCGCTTTTAGCTGCACACTGCCAGCCGAGCTGCAGGCATGCTTTGATTATGGCTTTTTCAATATCCTTATCACTGTGGTTTTGGCTCTGGGCCATAGGAATGGCGTTATAAGGAAAGTCTCGCACTGGCACTGTGGTTTTGCAGGCACTTAGGGTGAATAAGGCCACCAAGGCAACGACAAGGGTGTGACGCATTTACTGATCTCCGTGTAAAAGCGTTATTGTCTCTTAAAAGTTATTATGACTCAAACCCTTATATGTCGGTTTGTGTTAGCCAGTAGAAACCGTGGTGGTGTCGCTATGATGGGTTTCAACCAAGCAGTTACGGCCACGGCTTTTTGCTTCGTAAAGGCCTTTATCCGCTTCAATCAGCATCTTTTTAATATCAAAATGGCCACTTTCTCGGCAAGTGACGCCGATGCTAATGCTCAGCGGCAGGCGCTGATGGTGCCAATAAAATGAGCCTTCGGCAATGGCCTTACGTAAGCGATCGCCCACTTTGAGCGCCGTGCGTTGATGGGTGTTGGCTAAAATCACAGCGAATTCCTCTCCGCCAATACGCGCAGCTAAATCATCCTCCCTGAGTTGCTCGCGGATGCGCTGACTCACCCATTGCAATGCAGCGTCTCCGCCATCGTGACCAAACTGATCGTTGACCTTCTTAAAGTAATCTAGATCTATCATCATGACTGCAAGCGGCTGCTGCTTAGCAATACACTGCGCGAGTCGTTTTTCGCCTTCATAGAAAAACGCACGACGATTGTACAAGTTTGTGAGTGGGTCGAAATTAGCCAAGTTAGTGAGTTTAGCTTCTGAACGTATGAAAAAAAGCATCGGAAACACCAGTGCCGTGCACGTGGTCAGTAGTAAGTGAACAGCAAGAACTAACTGTTTGGTCCAAGGTGGTAATGATTGCTCCCAGTGCAACAAATTGGTAAGCAACAGGCCCGTTTGAACCAACATTACCAGCGCATGCAAGGTGACGAGAATAAGCAAAGTGGCGGCATATATATTGCCTTTGGTTGTTGTTCTAATAGCCGCTGCAGCGGCAAAGAATAATATGGCAATAGCCATAGAAGTGTAAACCAGCCCCCACAGTGGCTGGTGGTGCAATAACGCAAGTAACAATGCACTGAAACCCAGAATAAAATAGATAAACAACGGGTTATGGTGATTTGAAGAGCAGTACCAGAGTATACCTCTTAGCACCAGCAATGGCGCTGTTATCATCAATAGTTGGGCGCTGTAATGGGTTAGTACCGGTAAGTCGATAAACACACGCAAAGTCGCGCTTATTTCAGCTAAACTAAATACCAGACAAGATAACCCCCAGTACAAAAAGCTTCGTTGTGCACGTTGGTAAAACACCAACAACAAAAAGACGCCAATAAAGGCGTTTAGCAAAGTCGATACCACTATCAATGTTGGTAGATGTAACATGGCACTCGGGATATTGGGGTGACACTTGAAGTTTAGTTCACCTACTTAGCGTCGCAACCCGCGCCATGGGGAGTTACTCAGTAAAGATGATTAAAATATCGTTAATTAAGCGTAAATATGGTGGTTTTGGCGAATGCGGTGAACTGGCTTTATCTCCATCTGACTGAAACTAAAGGAATTAATATTTGGCGCTGATTTTGCTTAGGTAAGCAAAACGACAACAGGAGTGTGAACATGAGTGTTCCTTTAAAGGATAGGCCGTTAGCGCAAGTAAAAGAAGAGATCATCGATCAGCTAATTTTAAATTACAGTCATGGTGAAATTTCAGCGCAGGCGTTCGAACGTCGCCTTGATCAAGCGTATGACTGTAGCTGCCAAGAGCAACTAGCAACATTGGTTGCTGATCTGCCGCTGCACAGCGACCCGCGCTACAACAGCGAGAAGGCGGCACGTATGCGCACTCCTTTCACGCAAAGTAGCGAGCAGGTTAATGGTGAGAAAATTACCGCCATATTAAGCTCGGACCAACGCAGCGGTGAATGGGTTGTCCCTAAAGAGATTCACCTAAACAATTATTTGGGAAGCATTGAATTAGACTTTACCAACGCTATTTTTTCTCACCCTGAAGTACACATTTACGTTAATTGTATTTTGGGCAGTGATGAAATTGTGGTGCCAGAAAATGTAGATGTGCAAACTCAGACCACCAATATCATGGGGTCACTGGTTAATAAGCGAATCTCACTTGGGCCGCGATACGAAGATAAACAGCGACCGCGCATTATTATTCATGGGCGTATTATTCTCGGGAGCGTGGAAGTCAGTATTAAGCGAACGATGAAAGAGAAATTAAAGGCCTTTGCCTTTGACTTACGTGATTTATTTGATGGCCGAGAGCAGGGCAAAAACCGCAACCGATATGATGGCTAAAATGTCGGGGCTTGTTCATAGCAAGCCCCGTAAACTGATTAGTCCTGAGAGTACTTTTCTAGTTTGTTGTAAAGTGTTTTCACACTAACACCTAATTGTTCAGCGGTATCCGTTTTGTTGCCGGCGTTCTCTTCCAAGTTTTTCAAAATTGCCGCTTTTTCCAATGCTTCCAAAGAAACTCCAGTAGGAATATCGACGCTGTTGCTGTCGCTTTTGCTTACTGATTCACCCAATGAAAGATGCTCGGCTTTGATTACGTCATCGGCCAAGATCATCGCCCGTTCAATGGTGTGTTTTAGCTCCCGTACGTTGCCTGGCCAGTTATAAGCAGCAATGCGGCTAAGTGCATCGGTAGCGATACGTTTGTGGCTCAATTCTTGGGCATTACGGTAGGCAAGGAAGTGCTCAGCGAGGCCGGTGATGTCATTGCCTCGGTCGCGCAGTGGTGGCACTCGGATAGGGAAGTGCGCTAAGCGGAAGTATAAATCCTCACGGAAAATGCCATCATCAATGGCTTGTTGCGGGTTACGGTTGGTTGCACAAACAATACGCACATCAGCATGTTTCACTTGTTGACTGCCTACGGCGCGATACTCTCCGCTTTCGAGCACGCGCAGTAACTTAACTTGTTGCTCTAATGGCATCTCTGTTACTTCGTCTAAAAACAGCGTGCCGCCTTTAGCTTGGTCGAAGACCCCTTGGTGGTCGCGGTGTGCACCTGTAAATGCGCCTTTCACATGACCAAATAACTCACTATCTATAAGCTCTGGGGAAAGTGCGCCACAGTTTATCGCAACAAAAGGTGCTTGTGGCTTTTCGCCAGCAATATGAACGGTATTGGCAACGAGTTCTTTACCTACACCACTTTCGCCAATAATCATCACGTTGGCATCAGTGCGTGCGACCTTACGAATAGTGCGATACAACTTGTGCATAGACTTAGAGGAGCCAACTAATAAACCAAATTGGTCAAGGTCGCTGGACTCAACAGCTTTACTTGATTGGCTGGCTTCACCAAACAGTTCGTAGCTGTCTTGCAGAGTTTCGCTAATCAGTTCCAAATCATACGGGGCACGGCAGTGGAACCCGGCACCATCGCGCATCAACTTATCAAGATATGGATTTGGCTTACCTTTACTTAAAAATAGAAACTCAACGTGCGATAACGCGTCGGTGTCATTTAGGGTGTTGTATCCTTGTTCATTGAATTCTTCGAGTTCCACCAATGCAATATCACAACCCGACTGGGCAACTTGCGCTTCCCACGGCTCAAACTCGTTTGCGTAGAACAGCTGAAACTTTTTTAATACTTCTAATTTAGCCAGCTTCGAGACCAGCTCGGGGTCGCTGAGTTGTACAAACATTTTAACCTGGTGCATACATTGCTCTCCTTGAAAGAGTTGTAAAAATAACAAGTCAGCGGGTAGATGTTACTCGGGTTCAGCGAGAAGATCCTTCTAACCTTCTGAATTATAATAAAATAAATAATGGTATATGAATTGCAAGTGAACTAGGTACATCAGCGACCATAGGAGTCTAAATATGGTTCATCTTGACCAAACACAAGCAAAACGTGATAAAAAAATTGCCAAAGACATCACAAAGCTGAACCGAGATGCGGCGACGTTTTATAGGCAGGCAGCCGAGCAGGTCAGTGACTACAACGTCAGGCATGTATTTATCAATATGGCAAAAATACGGGACCAAGCCCAGTTATCTGTCTACGATGTGGATGAACATCCCGATCACAGCAGTATGGAAAATACTTGGCTGGGTACAGCGATCGCTTGGTACGCGCAAGCTAAGAGTCATTTTTCTAACAGGCCTGAGCAGTCAATGATAATCGATCTCATTGAGTTCGAGAAGAAGTTATTGGCGAAAATAAAAAAAGCAGTCAGTGAAGCTCGCGACCCAGCACTCAAAGGCGCTTTAGCGAGTATTACTGCCGACATTCAGATGTGTATCGACCAACTCAGTGCATGTAAACCAGCGAATACTCGCAGCCACGCAACGCAGTGAGTACAATAACGGTCATAGCAATGTTTAACAACCCATACTATGGCCATGTCGAAAATATTTGTGATAGGTTTACCGCGCAGCGGCACCACCAGCGTGTGTGCTGCTGCACTTGATTTAGGTCTTCGCACCGCCCACACAGCTTATACTAAAGCGTGTTTTGAGCGTGCGGAGCTCGTTGCCGACACACCCTGCTTTAGCCACTACCCGGAGCTGGCCGAGCGCTTCCCTGAAGCAAAATTTGTGCTCTTGCAGCGTCAACCAGAGTGTTGGCTGGAGTCTATCCAACGCTTATTGCAGCGAATGAGTACCAATTTATTGAGCGATACAGGGGGGTTTAGTCCGCTTCTTAAAGCAAGTTACCATCGTGTATTTTCGCCTTTGAATGAACAAAGCCTAGTTGATGGTAAGCACCTTGAATATTGCTATAAGCGGCATCAGCAACAGGTATCAACGTATTTTGCTCAGCAAGCGCACCGTTTACTGACAATTGATATCAGTGAGCCCCATAGTTTTCAGCAATTTTGCCAGTTTGTTGGAGCCAATAGCACGAGCAAGCAATTTGCGCACCTTAACCAGCATAATAAGGTGATGGCTTGGCGCGACTTAAAGCACCCCCTGAAAGTACCCTCCACGCGCAACGGCAAGGTCGACAGCCTTGAGGCGTGGCTTAGGGGTGAAGCGGTATGAGTGCGTGTAAATTTGGTATAGAATGCCGGCCATTGTTTACATACCCATCATATTGATCATGTTCGAACTCAAATACCACACGCCAGCACAATGGACTGACGCTGTACTGGCCGATTTTGACACGTTTTTACAAGACCATGCTGGCGCTGAGAAAAAAGCCTCGGGCATGGCGTTGTCGATGCTGTCTCACTACCCAGATAAACGCAAGCTCGTTAAAGCGATGACTGATTTAGCGCTCGAAGAGATGATTCATTTTAAACAAGTGGTTAAGTTGCTAAGCGAGCGCGATGTGAACCTAGGGGATGATAAAAAAGACCCTTATGTGAATCAGCTGCGAGGCATGTTTCGCCATGGAAAAGACGTGTTTATGATGGACCGGCTGCTGGTCGCGGCTGTGATTGAAGCTCGAGGCCATGAGCGCTTCGCGCTAATAGCTGAAGCGTTGCCACCTGGTAAAGACAAAGAATTTTATGTCGCGATTGCAAAATCAGAAGAAAAACATAAAAACTTATTTGTTGAGCTTGCTTATGAGTATTTCGACAAGGCTGAAGTCGATGCGCGGTTAGCCCAAGTGATTGAGCGCGAGGCACAAATTTGCGCCTCTTTACCATTTCGTGCAGCCTTGCACTAATAACTTAAATTCGACTAGCGCGAGCTAGTCGAATTGCTTTTCGAGGGTGCGTAACTTAACCCCTAGCCAACATAAAATAAGGCCAAACACAAAGGCATACAGAGCGACTAGCCAAAGCATGGCAATAATACCTTGTCCGGGGTTGAAAATAAGGTAGCCACCGAATAACACCGACAATATACCACTGATTAATATAAGCGTGGTGCCCTGTAAATGTTTAGCTAATTTCACTGCCGCAACGATTTCTGTAACACCGATAGCAACTGCCCAAAAGGCGATGAGGTAGAGCATCACGTAGGCCGTTAATTGTGGCATGATCAAGGTGATAATAGCCGCAACAATCCCCAAAAGGCCGGCTATTAAGGTGACAAACCAATAGCCGTTCTGGCCTTTTTGTTTTAACGCCAGCCAGACTCTTGAGCCGCCATCAAGTAAAAAGAAGGCCGCAAAAATAAAAATTAACACGTTGATAGTTAATTGCGGTGATAACCAAGCGATGGCCGCAAATATGATTGCTACTAAGCCTTGCAGTATGAAAATGGGCCATTGTCCGGGTAGTGACTTTGCGATACTCATCATCCCTCCTCGCGATAACAACACAGTCCAAGAGATTGTGCCCGTGCTATTTATCGATGCAGCCTGCAAACAGGCTAAGTGGTTAAATTGATAGTGCCAATTGCTTAGTCAATCTAGCAAGTGCCTGCTTTGAAGGCAATTTATATCGACCCACGTGCGCAAGTTTGGCGCTTATAGCTATGCTTTATAGAGTGCGAGAACAGATGGATGATGTGATGAACCCTTGGCGTAGTTTCAAATGTGGGCTCTTGGCCCTTGCCCTTGTTTTACCTTACTCGCTTGAAGCCAAAGTTACGGTGAAAGAAATTTTAAACAATGAGCAACAACAGGCAAAGGATAACAGTGAGCACGCTGAGCAGTCTACGTTACCAGACGATGAGGTTGCTACTAACGAGCACCTAATAATCGATGAGTTTAATCGACAAACGCCGCGCAGTGCTATGCAGGGATATTTGCATGCGGCCCACCAACGCGACTTTGAGCGTGCGGCGCACTATTTGGACTTTCGCAATTTATCGCTGCAAGCTCAGGCGATGAATCATGCTGAGCTCGCGCACACCCTCTATTTGGTGCTTAATCGCACTTTATGGGTAGATACGCAGGCGCTGAGTAATCACCCCGCAGGCAGTCGTAATGAGCCTGTGCCTAGTTATCGTGACCTAGTGGGAGAGATAGACACCTCACGAGGAGCGGTGCAAATTTTATTGCAGCGTGTGCCCGGTGACACCCCGGGTAACTACATATGGAAAGTATCCAATGCGACCGTAAACAAAGTGCCATTTTTACGCCAAGAGTTTGGTTATTCTCAAGCGGGTGAGTGGCTGTATCGCCACCTACCTCATGGGGCATTTTTAGGGGTTGAGGTGTGGCAATGGGTTTATTACAGCCTGAACCTGCTCGCATTTTTACTGATTGCTTATCTAAGTACGCGCATTTTTCTGTATTTGCTATTGCGTACTAAAGCAGACGTGAGCCAGCCAGCAAAAGCGTTAGTAACCGGGCCATTATGTTTTTTACTGGGGATTGTGTTGGCCCGCACTTTCTCCTCGGAGGCTAATTCCACCCTGGCCACCCGGGCTATATTCGAAGGCGCAACTTTGTTAATTCTGGCGTGGACGTGGTTTTTGCTTAAAGTCGTTGATGTTATTCGTTTGCGTCTAACGTTACGCTTGCAACGCAACAACAATACTCAGGCCGAATTTTTACTGCGCCCTGCAGGGAATGTCGTGAAGATTCTGCTGACTCTTATTGCCTTATTAGTCTGGTTTGAGAATTTAGGTTTTAGTGCCACAACACTGATTGCCGGGCTTGGAATTGGGGGCTTGGCGCTGGCCTTAGCAGCACAAAAGTCGGTAGAAAACATTATTGGTGCGATTACCCTGTATGCTTCTGCGCCGGTCAAAGTTGGTCAGGTATGTCGTGTTGGTCGCTATTTTGGTGTTGTTGAGGAGATAGGCCTGCGTGCGACGAGAATGCGCACTTTGGAACGCAGCGTTATACACATAGCAAATGCCAAGTTTGTCGATATGGAAATTGAGAACATATCTGAGCGTGAGCGCATAGCCTATAGACCCGAGATTGTGCTTGAACGCTCAACTCAACATCAGGTGTTAGCGCAGTTATTAGAGCAGATCCGTGAGATACTTGAGCGGCACCAAGATATTGCCGACCAACCGTGTCGAGTACGACTCAGCGGGTTTGTGCCCAGAGGCATAAAAATAGATGTGTTAAGTTATGCACAAACCACAGACTTTGACTATTATCTGCACATAGTTGAATCGTTAAACCTACAAATTATCGAGTGCTTGAACCGATTAGGGATCGCATTAGCTGCGCCTGAACCATTGAGTTTTGCAAAACTATAATGTAGGCAGAGCGAGATATAGCAAATGTGTCTAGGTATGCAAGGGTTAATTTGCATTTAAAAGGACAAATGTCCTTATTTGCATCTAAAGTCGGTTAAAAAAATCAAACCTGTATCTAAAAGTAGATAAATGTTGCAAATTAATGAATTTTTACTGAACTAATTTCAGATTTCAGTGCTATAATTCTCGCCCGTAATGTTCAGCCTTATTTTTGCTCTTACACTCTCAAATTTAAGGTCCGCGCTCGAGGATGCGCGCAAAATTGAACATTGTGCCAGGTGAAACGGCGCTACATATCTACCGTTGAACAAAAGAGTGTACAAAAGGCTAAAACCAACATGAAAGCAATGAAACGTACCACGCTTGCAACATTAATTAACGCAGCGTTGTTCTCAGCCGCTGCCGGCTCTTCATTCTCTTCAATCGCTGCTGAACAACAAGGTCCTGCAGCAAAAGACAATTCTCTCGAAGTTATTCAAATTACCGCACGTAAGCGTGTAGAAAACGCTCAGGAAGTGCCTGTTGCGGTATCTGCACTGCAAGGTGATGGCTTAGAAGCCTATAGCTCTGCGGGCATGGACATTCGTTTTATGAATGCGAAAATCCCAAGTCTATCTATTGAATCTTCGTTTGGTCGTTCATTTCCACGCTTTTATGTTCGTGGTCTAGGTAATACAGACTTCGATTTGAATGCCTCACAACCGGTTTCGCTTGTTGTTGATGAAGTTGTTCAAGAAAACGCCATTTTAAAAGGCTTCCCGGTATTTGACGTTGCCCGCGTTGAAGTACTTCGCGGTCCACAAGGTACATTGTTTGGCCGTAACACCCCTGCAGGTTTGGTGAAGTTCGATACGGTTAAACCGAGTCAAGAATTTGAAGGCTATGGCTCAGTCTCATACGGTAGCCGTGGTGCCGTAGACTTTGAAGGCGCTGTCGGTGGTGGGTTAACCGACCGCCTGTCAACACGTGTCTCTTTGCTATGGCAAGAAAAAGACGACTACATTGATAACCGCGCGCCAGGTTTTGAACAAGAAGATGTACTTGGCGGCTACAGTGAAAAAGCAGCGCGTGTACAATTCTTGTACGAAGGTGACGACTTCACGGGGTTATTCAACTACCACTTACGCGACCTTGATGGTACGCCTATCGCCTTTCGCGCCAATGCTATTAAAGCCGGTAGCAACGATTTAGTTGACAACTTTGAGCATGACGTGGTTTACCACGATGCTGCATCGCGCGCGACGCAACAGGTTGAGTCGCAAGGTGCAAGCCTTAAGCTTGAGTGGGACGTTAATGATTTTTACACCCTGACTTCTATTTCTGCATGGGAAAGCGCAGAAATTTATTCGCGCGCCGACATTGACGGTGGTTACGGTGCTGCGTTCTTACCGGAAATGGGCCCGGGTGTTATTCCATTCCCATCTGAAAGTGCCGATGGCATCCCAGATCAAGACCAATACACGCAAGAGCTTCGTCTATCGAGTAACTTTGCCGGTGACTTCAATTACCAAGTGGGTGTTTTCTACTTTGATGAAGCATTAACCATTGAAAACTTTAGCTATGACACCTATGGTGCGCAGCCTGGTATATTGAATGGCTACGTGATTCAACAGCAAGATACCGAAGCATGGGCGGTATTCGGCTCAGCGGATTACACCTTGACTGATGATTTGAAAGTCACAGTGGGTCTGCGTTACTCAGATGATGAGAAAGAATTCTCAGCAAATCGTACCCAAAGCCCTGTTGGCGGCGGTGCATTGATCCTTACTGAGAACCCAAGTGATGACCATGTGAGCTGGGATATCTCAACCAATTATAAAGTGAGCGATGACATCAATTGGTACGCTCGGGTAGCCAACAGCTTCCGCGCTCCAAGTATCCAAGGTCGTATCTTATTTGGTAACGAAGTGACGATTGCAGAGTCTGAAACCGTAACCTCTTTCGAAACCGGTATTAAGTCGGATATTCTTGATGGCCGTGGTCGTGTCAATGCGGCGGTATTCTATTACACCATGGATGACCAGCAGCTTACTGCGGTTGGCGGTGGGGCTAACTTTAACCGTTTAGTGAATGCCGATGAAACCACAGGCTATGGCTTCGAAGTTGATACCCAGTGGGTGTTAACCGACAACCTTAATGCGACCTTTAACCTCAGTTACAACAACACTGAACTGAAAGATGACACCTTAGCGGTTGATGTCTGTGCACAGTGTATCGTTACCAACCCTGTTAACAACAGTGGCCAGGCAATTCTTGACGGTAACAGCCTACCGCATGCGCCTGAGTGGATCTCTAACCTAACGCTTAGCTATATGAGACCTATGGGCGAGGGTGATTTCTTCACTTACGCCGATGTTTCTTATCGTAGTGAAATCAATTACTTCCTATACGAGTCAGTTGAGTTTGAAGGCAAACCGCTAACGGAAGTAGGCCTACGTGCTGGTTATACTTGGTACCAGGGTGATAACGAGTATGAAGTATCAGCTTTCGTACGCAACATGTTTGATGAGCAGCAAGCTATCGGTGCTATCGACTTCAACAACAACACCGCAATGGTGAATGAAGAGCGCTACATCGGTGCTGAATTTAAAGTGAGCTTCTTCTAAGCGAGAATCACTTTAAGCTTTATTGAAACCCGCCAATTGGCGGGTTTTTTCGTTTATATTGGTGTCTTGAGCTGGTAAAGTTTGCGCTAAGCCCTAAGGGGAGTGTTTATAGAGAGAGTAACTATGTCTGGATTTTGGAACTACCGCGTTATTTTGGCTGAGGAAGCCGGAAAAGAGCCGCTTTATCAGATTCATGAAGTGGAATATACCAGCAATGGTAAAGTGACCAATTGGTCAGAGACCGGCGCTGCGCCCTTCGGACACGACATAGAAGAGCTAAAAGCGGATGCGGAGCGCTTAAAAAGTGCCTTTGCGAAACCGGCTTTGAAAGTCGTTCGTCAAGCCAGAGGTTATGAACTGGTAGAAATAGAAAGTGGCGAACCGGCTTCAGCAGAGCCACCTGCAGGAGTACAGCAATAAGCATCTAGCGGCCCATTCTACTCGCCCTTGCTGATACATTTCATAGCGGTCGGGGCGGTAACATGATAGCTGATGAAGTAACATAAGAGAGTACCCACATGATCACCACCGTATTATTTGATTTCGACGGCACTTTGGTTGATTCCGAATCGCTGCACTTTCAGTGTTGGAATGACATTTTAGTACCTTATGGTATTGCCTATGATGAGGTGGAGTTCTGCCAGCGTTACAGCGGTCGTCCAACCTTGGCATCCGCGAAAGAGGTGGTCACACAGCATAATTTGGCTATCAGTGCAGAGGCATTGGCGCAGCAAAAAAATGACCAATTTGCCAAAGTGGCCGCCACCTCTTTACCACGGCTAATGCCCTATGCGCTGGAAATCTTGCAACATTGTCGTGAGGATGGCTTCAAGATAGGGCTTGTGACCGGCAGTACGCGTGATGAGGTGATGCCAATATTGCACGGTTACGAATTGGCAGAGTACTTTGCCTGTGTGGTCACCAAGGACGATGTTAGTGAGCCAAAACCCGCGCCGCAGCCCTACCTTTTAGGCCTGTATTTATTAGGTGCGAATGCGCAGCAAAGCCTCGCCATTGAAGACACCCATACCGGCTCTATGTCGGCTAAAAGTGCTGGTCTGCGCGTTGCGGTGGTGCCCAATACACACACTCTTACCCAAGATTTTAGCCACGCAGATGGGCGCTTTGCAAACCTGGCGGATTTATATCAACAGTTGCTACAAATCCGTAAATAGCCACTACACTAAAGAGTAAGCGAACAACATAAGGATATGGTCATGCGCTTACTTTTCACTTTCATCCTTTTAGCCAGCCCCGTATTGTGGGCGACGACACCGCCGTTGGAGTTGGCGAAACAGCTCACTGACAAACACCAAGTAGAGCGCTACCTTGCGTCGGAAAAGTACGACGGGATCCGTGCGACTTGGATTAACGGCGAGTTGCGCAGTCGTGGTGGTTTATTTATCAATACACCCGCTAATTTTACCGCAAACTGGCCATCGATGCGCCTTGATGGTGAGCTTTGGGCGGGACGAGGGCGCTTCAATCATGTCAGTAACACCGTATTAGACAATCAACCCAATGCCCAGCATTGGCAGGACATTCGCTTTATGGTGTTTGATGCACCGAGCGATAAACCTTTTTTCAAGCGCTACAGTGACTACACACATGCGATAGCTCAGTGCGACTGCGATAACTTAGAGGCGATTAAACAACACCGCTTTAGCACCCGTGCACAATTATCGCAGTGGTTTAATGAGTTAGTTAGCCAAGGCGCGGAAGGGGTGATATTGCACCGCCGTGATGCGCGTTTTAATCCCGGGCGCAGTGATAATGTTTTAAAACTGAAACCCTACATGGATAGCGAAGCTAGAGTTATTGGTTATCAGCAGGGACGGGGTAAGTATCAAGGTATGCTCGGTGCCCTGATAGTCGTTGATGAGCGCGGTAAGCAGTTCAAAATTGGCACTGGGTTTAGCGACGCCGAGCGGGCAAATCCTCCCGCTATTGGCAGCACTATTACGTTTAAATACCATGGCTATACAAAAAATGGCGTGCCACGTTTTGCCAGCTATTTGAGACAAAGAAAACCGCTTAATTAACGCGCTCTATCAGCGCCGTGGGCAGTGATTTACTCGTTGTCGAGGCTTCTGTCAGCGAGGTAATTGTCATAATCTGGTAAGCTACGTGGCATAATGCTTTGCATGTATGTGCTTGCTAGCAACATATCGGCTGTGGCTTCATTACAAGCCACGGGGATATTCCAAACCGCAGCTAAGCGCAGTAGCGCTTTAACATCGGGATCATGGGGCTGAGATGAAAGCGGATCCCAAAAAAATATGAGCATATGGATGTGATGCTCAGCGATTTTTGCTCCAAGCTGCTGATCGCCACCCATAGGCCCACTTAGCAGTTTAGTAACACCTAACCCCGTTTCTTTTTCTATGCGCAGCCCCGTGGTTCCTGTGCCGTACAGATTATGCACTTCGAGTACGCTTTTATGACGCTGACACCAATCTACCAATGCTTGCTTTTTGCCATCGTGAGCCACTAAAGCAATGGTTTTAATTGGCGGAAGGGGTTGTTGTTTTTGTTTCACTGCAGGGCCTCAATAAATCGTATTTATAATTTTATAACAGCAGGTTGATAGCCAATGCAATGAAAATTAAGCCAGTCAAACGGTCTATCCAGCACTGTGCACTCGGGTGAGTCTTAAAGTACTGGGCAATTTTATCGCCGAAATAAATATAGGTGCAGTCAATAGGCAGCGCCAGTACGGGATAAAGTAGTCCAAAGATAGCCAGTTGAGCAGTGGTCGAAGTAGCCAATGAAGGGTCAACAAACTGCGGAATAAAGGCGATAAAAAACAGAGCCACTTTGGGGTTTAGCACTTCCGTCATCATTGCTTGAAAAAGTGGGCTTTGCTTTTTGACACTGACATGCGGTTTATCCTCTTGCCCTATGGCCGTTGCTTGCCAGCTTTGCCACAGCGTCATGATCCCTAAATAGGCTAAATAACATGCCCCTAAATACTGCACGGCTGTATAGGCTGTCGCTGATGCTTTCAGTAATGCAGATAAGCCAATAACTGCAAAAAGGGTATGAATAACACCACCGAGTGCGAAGCCAATAGCACATTGAATCCCTGCCTGGCGACCGTTGGCAAAGGTTTGCGCCATTAGAAATGCATTAGAGGGGCCGGGGCCCACGGCAATAAGGAAACTGGCACCAAGAAATGAAAGTAATAGTTCAGGGTTGAGCATGATGGTGTGCTTAAAGCTAAAGTGGTAAATCTATCAGCTTAGCTATGAAGAATAAAGCGGGCATGAAGCCCGTTTTATATAGTGTTTGCTGTCACTGCTTATAAGCTAACCGTAACAGTAGTAGAACATACCGTAGAGTCTTGCTCACATACTTGATAGCCAAAGCTGCCCCGCACTTTACCTAAACTATCGGTGTTAGCGGTGGTAGTGAGCAAGTCACCATTGCGATAAATATCCACACTGGCCGTTGCTACGCCGCCGTAGCTCAAGTGTATATTTTGACCAATAGCCCTGTAGATGTGCTCATTTTTTTTAAGTGTGACCAGCTTTCTTTGTGACAAGCTGAGCACTTATTTGTGCAACAAACGTCCCCGTTTACTTAATAGCACTAACCAAAATGGTAATAACGCGGCGATGTGCAATGCAATAGCAACGGGGGCTGCTAGTTGTAATTGTTGACTTAAAAGCACGAGTACGCCAGCGCCACTCATTTGCATAACGCCAACAAGCGCCGAAGCAGTACCGGCTTGTTTGGCAAAAGGCGCGAGTGCTGCGCCAGCTGCACTGCCCAAAATCAGTGCATACCCCATTGCACATACAAACATGGGGAACATTAACGCAGCGATAGCGCTAGAGTGACGCAACAACACCAAGCTCCCGGCACTGACTAATAGTAAAGATAGTCCCCACAGTAAGGCTTTACGGCTAGATCGCTTTATAAATTGAGGAGCGATAAAGCAGGCGAGGACACTCAAGGCACCGTTAACGGTGAACCAAAAGGTGAAGGTGCCAATATCATGGCCTAGGTGCTGCATGATCCACCCTGGGGCTACGGTCACGAACATCAAGATGGAACTCATAGTGATCATCGCTATGGCCGCATTGAAAGTAAAAATGGGCGAGCGGATAATGGGCACAAAGCGTCGTAAGTCGAGGAGGTGACCTTGATAGTGACTATCCGCAGGGCGTGTCTCGCGATACAGCATAAGGGTGGCGGTGATACCAATCACAGCCCATAGCGCCATAAATACAAAATTGCTCTGCCAAGAAAACTGTACGGTGAGCCAGGCCCCTAAAATTGGGGCCAGTGCTGGGATAAAACACACAATGCCATTTAAATAGGTCAGCATTTGTCCACTACGGGCAGGTCCAAAAACATCGCGCACAATGGCAAAGGCAGCTACAAATGTCGCGCATGCCCCCAAGCCTTGAAATGCTCTTGCGACTAACAGCCATTCGAAGCTCGGTGCCCAGGCCCCGGCCAGTGCCGATACCCCATATAACACGGCCCCTCCGATGGCGACAGGGCGTCGACCTATCTTGTCGGCAAGCGGGCCGGCGGCTAGTTGACCTAAGCCAACGGTGAGCATAAACACGGCAACGCTTTGTTGTAATTGTGCTTGAGACACAGCCATTTGCTCGGCCATAACCACAAAAGCGGGTAAATAAATATCAATAGCGAGTGGACAAAATACCACTAGCAGCATCAATACGAGCAGTAGGGTTTTACTTTGCTTGGAAGATGAATGACGCACAGACTCAGTAATACTCTAATAATACAAGCCAACATTGTAAGAGTAACACTATTAGATACCAGCATTTTCGTGTTATTTGTTTGTTATGAATTGATTTTCGCGGCGATTCTAGGTTTACTGGTAGGATGAGTTAGATAGAGAACCTTATCATGTCCACGCCTCCTTTACTTAAAACCTATAAAAAACTGACCAACTGGCCATTTGGGCACTGGTTATTCTCCAAAGCCGTATGCTTTAAAGCGCCTTACTTTGGCTCAATAAAGCCTTTTATCACTCTGTTAGAGCCAGGTAAGTGTGTCGCCCAAGTAAAAAACCGCCGTGCTGTGCATAACCATATCGGCACTATTCATGCGATTGCGCAATGTAATGCTGCTGAGCTTGTCGCTGGGGTGATGACCGATGCCACGGTGCCACATAAAACCCACCGCTGGATCCCCAAAGGGATGACGGTGGAGTATCTGAACAAGGTGGACACCGATATGACAGCAACGGCGCACATCCCACTGCCACATCAATGGCAAGATAAGGAGGACTTGCTGGTTCCTGTCGAGGTGACTAATACGCGAGGGGAAATTGTATTCCGCGCGACGATAAACATGTATATCACCGCGCGAAAAGGGTAAAACTACTCGTTGACTTGGCTGTCAGCAACATCATTGTTGCTGACCACGCTAAAGCTGTCTTTTTTGTTTAACTGCTTTATTTGTCCTTCCATGGTCGCACCGGCGGCAATGCTTAGGGTGTCGTGAAAGACATCGCCCTGTACTTGCGCGGAGCTTTCAATCGCCACTTTACTGGCACTAATTGAGCCACTTACTCGGCCTTTTATAGTCACATCAGTGGCTTCAACACTGCCTTCAACTTGACCTTGGCTGCCAATAATTAAGGTATCAGCTTTAATGTCGCCGTCAATACGGCCATCGAGCTGAACTTCGCCTTGGCTGGAGAGGGTGCCTGTTAAGCGAACATCTGCCGCTATCAATGATGGGGTAGCTGTATTTTTACTCAAAGCGGGCCTACTATTCTGTGTATCTTTGTTCTTTGAAAACATCGGTTAATGCCTTGGTGATTTTTACCGGATTAATATGTTTGTTGTTATGCAGCACTTCATAATGTAAGTGAGTCGCTGTGCTACGACCGGTACTTCCCATAAGCGCGATGACTTGTCCTTTCGTTACGGTGTCACCACGTTTTACTTTAATTTCATTGAGGTGGCCAAAGCGGGTGCTAAAGCCATTTGCATGCTCTATTTCGATGAATCGACCATACCCGCCATTGCGCCCTGCACGAACGACAGTGCCCTCAGCAGGTGCAAAAATCTCGGTGTTGCGCCAGGCTGCTAAATCCACGCCTTTGTGCATAGCACGGCGGCCATTCATGGGATCCTTACGCAAGCCAAAACTGCTGGAGATATAATAGTCGGCAGCGGGAAGTACATGTGGAACTTGCGCGAGCATGGTTTCCAATTGGTTAAGTGTGAGCAGACGGTCGACTACATCCATTGACGTGTCGGTTTGTTGATCATCAAGGATCAGCTCCAGTGGTCCACCTTGAGCAATGGCTTGTTCACTCTTTTCGAGGAGCTCGTCCATCACCGTTTGTGGTAACCCAGCTCGAGCAATCGCTTCAGACAGTGCCTGTTCGCGCTTGGCAATCACTTGGTCTAGGAGCGTAAAGGTGTTGTCGTGGCCTTGCGTTAGGCGAGCCACACGAGTATCTATATTGCTGTCACTGACATCTATGGCCTCAAAGGGTAAACCTTGCTCTGGCATTAATGAAGCCGGTAAGGTTGCCAGCACGCTTTGTGTTAGTTGTTGGCGCTGCTCTAAATGCCCCAACTTGACGATTAACTCATCTTGCGCCAACCGTGCTTGTTGCAATTCGTGTTTTAGCTGTTCATTTTCGGCCAGTACATCGCCGCTGGTGTGTTGTAATTGCGTTTGTTGCCAGAAGTTATAGGCACCAAAGCTCGCCAAGGCACCAATGCATGTCAACACCCCAAGGGCAAACATGCACTGTTTGGTCGTGCTCATTTCAACAACTTTGACTTCGCCGTGTTGACGGATCAAGAGCTGCTTAGCTGGGAATAACTTAGTAACTAAGTATGATGGTGTTAACTTCATAGCGACAAATTACTGACAAAAACGCAGCTAAGATATCAAGGTGAGATTAAAAAGCCAGCAAAAAATTGTAACTGAACGGAAAAAAAGTGCGACTTATCGCACCCTGAACAGGGGATAAATCGCACTTTTTTATGGCGTATTGCCATATCAAAGAATGTTATTTAGCAGGGAGCACGGTGCCACGGCATTCGCCAAAACCGATACGAGCATAGCCCTCTTTTTCGCACCAGCCACGCATGATCACGGTGTCGCCATCTTCAAGGAATTTCCGCTGTTCGCCATTGCCTAAATCAATGGCCTCTTTGCCGCCACGAGATAGCTCTAACAGTGAGCCCGCCTCTTCGTGCTCAGGACCAGACTGAGTACCTGAACCTAGCATATCGCCTGGCTGGAAGTTACAGCCGTTAACGGTGTGGTGGGCCACCATTTGTGCCACGGTCCAGTACGAGTGTTTAAAACTTGACTGTGATAAGCGGTACGGCGCTTTGCCTTCGCTGCGCATTTTTTCGGTTTCAACAGCGACATCCATTTGAATATCAAGCGCACCGAGCTCGCGGTTTTTGCTGGATTCAAGGTAATCGAGCGGCTGAGGGTCATTTTCGTCACGTGTCCAAGCGAGACGATAAGGTGCTAGCGCTTCGTTGGTAACAATCCACGGCGATACGGTAGAAGCAAAGTTTTTCGCTAGGAATGGCCCAAGCGGCTGATATTCCCATGCTTGCAAATCACGTGCAGACCAGTCATTGAAAAGACAAAAACCAAACACATGGTCATCAGCGTCATCTAAGGCAATAGTGTCGCCCAGCTCATTGCCTTTACCAAGATAAATGCCAAGCTCTAATTCATAGTCCAAGCGCTTACAGGGACCAAACGATGGCCTATCGGCATCAGGTGCTTTGGTTTGACCTTTAGGGCGCGGGAAGCTTTGTCCACTTACGCCAATGCTAGAAGCGCGACCATGATAGCCAATGGGCACCCATTTATAGTTTGGTAGCAAAGGGTTATCCGGACGGAATAAACTGCCTACAGCTGTAGCGTGATAAATCGAGGTATAAAAATCAGTGTAGTCGCCGATGTGACAAGGCAGGTCATACTCGACGTCACTTTGTGCGATTAACGCATCTTGCAGCTGGTTTTGTAACTCGCTATCAGTGCGTAAGGCGCGCGATAAAGCCAGACGCAATGCTGACCAATGCGCTTGGCCCATGGCCATAAATGCGTTTAGATTTTTTCCTGCTGCGGCTTCAACAGCCTGCTGTGCCTGCTCATCAAACAGCTCTAGGCGTGCAACTGTGGCTAGGTCAAGGACTTGATCGCCAATGGCGACACCGCCGCGAAAGACTTCGTTGCTGCCTTTGCGACGAAAGGTGGCAAATGGCAAGTTTTGGATAGGGAAATCGGTATTGGCGTTGGCTGAGCTGACCCAACTGGTTAAATTCTTATCGTGCGTTTCATTGAGTTGCATAAGAGATTCCTTTTGCTGATTCTAAATTGGTTATTGAGCCGTTCACACAAAAAACAAGGGCTCGAAACGTGAAAAAGCAGTACCCGCCATAAATGGCGAGCCTGCTTTTAACGCTAGATAAAAAGGGAGTTATAGAACGCCACGGCGCTCTTGATCGCGTTCGATAGACTCGAACAGCGCTTGGAAGTTACCTTCACCAAAGCCACCATCATCAACACGCTGGATCATTTCAATGAAGATAGGGCCAAATAAGTTCTTGGTGAAAATTTGTAGTAAGTAGCAGTTTTCTTTTTGGCTATCGACCAAAATTTGATGCTGCTTGATTTTCTCGCGGTCCTCTTTGACCCAAGGTACCCGGTCAAAAATAGTGTCGTAGTAATGCTCAACAATGTCCAAGGTGGCGATATTGCTCTTATCTAGCTTATCCAAAGAGCCGACTAGGTCATCAGTTAAGAAAGCCAAGTGCTGCACGCCTGGACCATTGTACTCGTCTAAGTACTCATCGATTTGGTTGTTGTTGTCATCTTTACCTTCATTGATTGGAATAGAGAAGGTGCCGCAAGGTGATTTCAATGCATATGACAGCAGTGCAGTTTTTTGGCCTTTAATATCGAAATAACGTACTTCGGTAAAACCAAACACATCTTTATAGAAGTTAGCCCATGTTTCCATGGTGCCTTTGTAAACATTGTTGGTTAGGTGGTCGATACGTGTGAAGCCTTTGCCTTCAACCACATTCGGTTGGGCTAAATCTTCAAAGTCGGTGTCATAAATTGAGCCGTTGTCGCCAAATTTGTCGATAAAGTAAATTAAGCTATCGCCAATACCGAAAATAGCAGGGTAAGGCATATCTTTATTGGTTGCGTCTGTGGCTGGTTTTGCACCACGCTCAACTGCCACTTCAAAGGCTTTATTCGCATCCTTTACGCGCCAACCCATAGAGCAAATGGCAGGACCATGGCTTTTGGCAAACTCAGCAGAAAAACCACCGCGCTCATTGTTTAAAAGGAAGTGAATGTCGTTTTGGTTGTAATAAACAATGTCTTTACCTTTAAACTTCTTCAACTTTGAGAAGCCAAACTCACTAAAGATAGTGTCCATATAATCCGCATCTGGGGTTGCGTATTCTGTAAACTCGATGCCCATTAGGCCGAGAGGGTTATTTACTTCGCTCATGTTGTTACTCCACTTGCATAGGTAATAGGTGGCTGTGATTGCGGTGAGACCGCACTAATAATGGTTATAAATTGCAACAGCCAACCTCTGATCATTTGATGGCATCATCGGAGAAAAAGTGCCAAAGAGAAAGCCTAGGCAGGGAATTAACCAGGAGTAGTAATGTAAATATAAGTGGACGTTTTTAGGTAACTGTAAGCTTTTCGTTAAATTTGTTCTCTAAATAGATTCAGCCATCAAAAAAGTTGCACAAAAAAGGCGCCATTTGGCGCCTTAGTGAAGAGGGGATTAACGGTTACTGCTTCTCACCAGTGATTTCCAACTCTTCTTCTAGCAGTTGCTCTTTATCATGCTGGCCCTCGGCGCCGTGCATCCAGTCAACCAGCTTATCGGCCATTAGCCACAAGCAAATACCTGCGATAAAGGCCATAATGGCAACACCGCCAAAGGTGCTAAGTGGTCCACCTTCGCCAACTAGTTTACCGATTTCGGCGGCTACGTAGTTACCCAAGCCCGAGAATAAGAACCACATACCCATTAGTAGCGAAGTAAATTTAAGTGGTGCTAGCTTCGAGACCATAGATAAACCGATCGGCGATAAGCACAGCTCACCCATGGTGTGGAAGATATACGCCATCACTAACCAAATTACATGGGCTTTCATATTCGCATCATCGCCAATTTGTAAAGCCGCTCCGACCATAGAAATGAACCCTAGGCCAAGGAAGAACATGCCTAAGGCAAACTTACGTGGTGAATCCGGTTCTTTATCACCCATACGAATCCACAGGCTGGCAAAAATAGGCGCTAAGATAATGATGAAAATAGGGTTAACAGCTTGCAACCAACTGGCCGGCATTTCCCAACCAAAAAACACCAAGTCGGTTTTGTATTTCGCAAAGAGGTTCATTGACCCCGCTGCTTGCTCAAATCCAGCCCAGAAGATGATAGTGAAAAAGCTCATAATGAGGATCACTTTAACGCGGTCGCGCTCTTCACTGGTTAGCGGCTTTTTGTTTACGCCTTGGTCGTCCTCAGACTGCTTAGCAGATGGTACAGTACCAATGCTACCTAAGTATTTTTTGGCTAATAGTAACTGCAACACCACACCCAGTAGCATACCGACGCCGGCAGTGAGGAAGCCGTATTGATAGTCAAACTTTTCACCGATAGAACCAACGACGAAGTAACCTAAAATAGAGCCTAAGTTGATCCCCATATAGAAGATGGTAAAGGCGCCATCGCGGCGTTTATCACCTTCGCTATATAGGTCTCCCACCATGGTAGAGATATTAGGTTTGAAGAAGCCGTTACCTAGAATTAGTAGCGCTAAGCCTAGGTACATCATCTCTTTCTCAAAGCCTGACACCATGGCATGAGGCGTGCCTAAAGCAAATTGGCCAAGGGCCATGGTGAGGCCACCGAAAATGATGGCTTTTCGCTGACCAGATACATTGTCGGCAAACCAGCCACCGAGTACCGGTGTTACATAAACAAGCAGCGCATAGATACCCAAAATGCTGAGTGCATTTGATTGCAGCGCTTTGTGATATTCGTCTTGGGCGTTGGCACTTAAAGGGTCAATGCCAAAGTAAGCCATATCCCAACCCATGGCTGCGGCGGTGGCGATAGTGGAAAGGTAAAGCACGAAGATACCGCGCATACCGTAATAGCTCATGCGCTCCCACATTTCTGTGAAAAATAGCAAAAAGAGCCCTTTAGGATGACCGAAAAGATCACCTGTTTTAGGTGCTGAACTCATGAAAATTTACTTCCTAAATAAATCAGTATCAAAGGCTGTGAGCCTTGAATACTACTACTGCAATTTACAGTACTGCCGTACTGTCACTTATTTAGGCCTTATTATTATTGTTATGATGTTCAAGCATTACTTCGGCGATGCCAAGTAATGGTGTGCCATAACCTCAACTGGAGTCTGAGGGGCACGTTTTATGTGAACGGGTGGCCCGCTATCACCATGGTAAAAAAGCGAGGTTATGCATAGAATTGCACGCGCTGCGCTGCTTTATCCTGATGACAAGCGCGCGACAGTATACATAGAGCCATGCATCAGGGGAAGTACTGACGCTTAACCGCCAATGAACCCAGAGCTCTACCATGCTGGCTTTTTAGCCTTATATCGTGCAATCCAGACGATAACTTCTTGGCGTGGGGGTATAAAATAGAATCGATTATTTGTTCAATTTTCTTTACGTTTTGCTATCCATCTTAGCCTTTTATAGCGTATGATTGCGCCCAGCATTTGATTGGTAACACGTGATTGAGGGATCCATGCGCCTTGAAATATATTGCCAAGACCGAATCGGTATCGCCCAAGAGATACTGAATATCCTGGTGAGCTACCAAGTTGACCTAAAAGGCATCGAAGTAGATGCTAAGCATTGTCGTATGTATGTCAGCTTCCCCCCCATCGAGTTTGAGCAATTCCAAAAAATTATGCCTTCTATCCGCCTAATTGACGGTGTTGAAGACGTTCGAACAACCGCGTTTATGCCCTCCGAGCGTGAGCATAACGAGCTTAATACGCTGCTCAGTGCGCTCCCCGATGGCGTTATCTCCATTGATAACAAAGGTTGGGTGCGGTTGTGTAATGCTGCGGCATGTCGCGACTTACAATTGAGCGAGCAAGACGTGGTTGGCGCCAATATCAATAACCTCCTTAAAGGCTTTAACTTTACCCGTTGGTTAGAGGGGTCAGAGGTATTAGGACAAACCACCCGTGTGGAAGTGGCCGGAGAAGATTTCATTGCCGATATTCTGCCTATCTCTGTGCCTCAAGGTGAAGAGCAAGACGCCTTGGCGGGGGCGGTTATCAATATCAAATCACAAAGTCGTCTAGGTCAACAAGTCAGTGCATTTCGCCGCTATGGCCAAGAAAGTTTCGCCACCATACATAATTATTCAACGGCGATGCGCCGCACTGTACGCGAGGCGCGCAAAATGGCGCAGCTTGATGCGCCGATATTGATAACCGGTGAAACGGGCACAGGTAAAGAGCTTATGGCCAGAGCCTGCCACTATGCCTCTAATCGTTCGGTTAAACCCTTTATTGCGTTGTCATGCGCCTCATTGCCTGATGATGTTGCTGAATCAGAGTTATTTGGTTATGCCGGGTATGAAGACAACGCCGCCCCCAAACGCGGGGTATTAGAGCAAGCCGATGGCGGCACGGTATTTTTAGATGAGGTTGGCGAGATGTCGACCCAGCTGCAGACCAAGCTGCTGCGCTTCTTACAGGACGGTACCTTCCGTAAAGTCGGCGATGAGAACGAAGTAAAGGTCAATGTGCGCATTATCGCGGCGACGCAAAAAGATCTTCCAGCCATGGTGCAAGAGGGAGGCTTTCGCGAGGATCTCTATTATCGTATCAATGTACTGACGCTGGAAATATCACCACTGCGTGACAGAAAAGCAGATATTGGGCCCCTGGCCGAGCACTTTGTGCAAAAGTATGCGCAGCAAAACGGCGCGACAGTACCTAGCTTAAGTAAAGAGTGTATTGAGTATTTGGAGCAGTATCCATGGCCGGGCAATGTGCGGCAATTAGAAAATGCCATTTACCGCGCGGTATCTTTGCTCGATGATAGCGAACTGACGGTGGAGCACTTGCAACTTCCGAGCTTCACCAATGATCTTGGCTACCTAGAGTCTGATTTTGAAGGCAGCCTAGATCAGGCGGTAAAACGCTTTGAAGCTACGTTATTGCGTAAACTTTACCCTGCATACCCAAGCTCTAGACAGCTTGCGAAGCGTTTGGGCCTGAGTCACACCGCTGTAGCGAATAAGCTGCGTGAATACGGGATAAACCGAAAAACGGTCAAAGTTTAATAATGGCGCCGTCAGGCGCTATTTTTTTGTGCCCATGTTCTTAGTGACCCCACTGACGGTGATTGACTCAACGCCATCAGCTGCGAAGTTTACTTTTATAGCGGCATTATTGCTGGTGAAAAAGTAACTGCGATCATCAATATGTAACTCGTAATTGCCTTTAACCTGTTGCTCAAATTGTCCTTTCTCTAGGCGAATTACATGTTCGCCGAGTTGCCAGTAAAAGCTGTCAAACCAGCCAGAGTGGAACTCTTGCAGCCATACTTGGCTGTCATCTTTACTAAGCACTAAGGCCAAAGAATATGACTCGGGGAGGGTGTCCATATCATAACTTTTGTTGCCGATACGCAACGTACCTTGCTCACTGTCCCATGCGAAACCGAAGGTGAAAGGCGTTTGTTGCCCGGCGCTGTTCGCAGTTGTGCCCTTGCCGACGTAATTAAAATCAGCAAAGCAAGGCATACTCATTGCCAATGTGGCCAGAGCAAATAAAGTTGGTTTCATATTAACCCCTTTGTGAGCGAGAAGTTTTAACCATAAATGACCTAGCGTCGCTGCGCAACTAACGCACTAAGGTGCTCGACGACTCAAGCAATGCTATGATGGTGGTCTTACCTGTTTCTTAACACGCTACCACAAGGAGAGCGCGGTGAACTTATACTTCCGTTTATTATGGTTGTTTTTCAAAATCAAAGGTAATAAAACACAACAGCCGCTGTTGGATACGGTCGATATTGACTTTCGGGCCTGGCCGCTGGATTGCGACATTAATTTACATTTAACGAATTCTCGTTATTTGGCGTTAATGGATATCGCTCGTACATGGATGACTGCGCGTTTGGGGCTATTGCGTGCGGTGATGAAGCGCCGTTGGTTCCCTGTGGTTAATGCGACAGCAATCACCTATATTCGCGATGTAAAACCATGGCAAAAATTCACGGTTTCGACCCGATTGGTAGGCTGGGATCACAAGTATTTTTATATCGAGCAAAAATTCACCTCACACCGAGGCCTGCATGCCATTGCTTATGTACGGGGCGTGTTTCGCTCGCGAAAAGGGGTCGTCGATATCGAAGAGATTTTGGCGCTGGCTGATTTTAAAGACGAGGCACCCATTTTGCCGCCGGAAATCATGCACTGGAAAGCCATGTTGGAGCAAAAAAAAGCGACTAACAAGAATTAGCCGCTTTAGTTGCTTACATTAGCAAGTGGTAACCGTGAATCGGTATTAGAAGGTGTAACGCACACCTAGCATCGCCACAACTGGGTCAATTTTGACATCAACGGTCAGCGCTTTCTGGCCGTTTGCATATACACTGGCATCGCTATCAATGTCCATGTAGCTCACCATACCGTGTAAACCCCAGTGCTTGTCGAATGCATAGTTAAAGCCAACTTGAGCGGCCAAACCAACTGAATCGTCAAGCTTGAGTTCAACATCATCGGTGCCTAACGTGGTTTTTAAGTCTTGGCTTGCTTGCTCATCAAAAAACACCGTGTAGTTTACGCCGGCACCCACAAAGGCACGGAACTGATCACCTGCTTGACCAAAGTGGTATTGGCCTAACAGCGTGGGTGGAAGGTGCTTAATGTTACCAATCTTCGCACCTTCAAGGCCAAGGCGACCATTAACATCATGGCTAAATGGCGTGGCGGCGATAAGTTCAACGGTCCAATTGTCATTGAGTGCATAATCGAACGTGAGACCAAGCTGAGTATCACCGTCGGCGTTAAGCCCTAAGGTTGGGGCTTCGTTAATTTTAGACACTTCACTATCAGGATTTACGTTGATAGCGCCAACGTTAACACTTAGGTTAGCGTGAGCGTAAGAAGAGGTGCCAAGGAAAAGGCCAATTAGAGCTGCGCTGAGTGTTTTTTTCATCATCATATTCCTGTTCGATACATCGGAAAAGCTTTGCTGTTGGCGCCATTATCACTACTTAAGAAAAATAAAAACTGTTCTAGATCAAGCTTTGCCTCAGGTACGCTGCAGAGCGATTAAAAACCTTGATTTAGATTAAACTTTTATCCATCTCATGCACACAATGGAGAGTTCATAAGCTGACATTAAGATGTCATATGAGCAGGTTGTAATAGCCTTACCAACAGCTGCAACAGGGCAGGCGTTATGCAATTGAACACATCGCAACAACAACGCGTTAATCAAGATAATGTCGTTTCATACTTACAACAGCTTATTCGGTTTCGCTCCATTACCCCTGAGCAAGGTGGGGCTATTGATTGGTTACAACAACAGCTGCAACAGCGAGGCTTTAATTGTCATGTATTCACCTGTCATGGTGTCACGAACCTTGTTGCCGATTGCTACTTTGGTCCAGGCGCCAAGTTTGCCTTTTGTGGCCATATCGATGTTGTACCTGCTGACGCATCGCGGTGGCATGTTGACCCCTTTGCTGCTGAGATAATCAATGGCGAAATTATTGGCCGAGGAGCCGCTGATATGAAAGGCGGCGTCGCAGCCATGTTGGAAGCGACTGATAGGGTGCTCATGCAACGCCCCACACAGGGGCACTTTTATTGGTTGATCACCTCTGATGAGGAAGGTGAGGCACTTTATGGCAGTGCGGAAATAGCTAACTACCTCGCCGCCCAAGGTAAACATCTTGATGTCTGCCTAGTGGGTGAGCCCACAGCGGATAAACGCGTTGGCGATACCATCAAAAATGGCCGCCGTGGTGCACTTTCAGCACGTATTGAAGTTCTTGGTAAAGCCGGGCATGTGGCTTACCCCGAGCACAGTGTGAATGCCGCACATTTGGCTGCTCAGATGAGCATGGCTTTGCAACAAATAGATTGGCACAAAGATATTGAAGGGTCGAAAACAACGTTACAAATAACTGGCCTCACAGTCCCTAACAGTTTAGATAATTTGGTGCCAGCCAGCTGCTTTATAGAGTTTAATGTGCGCTATAGTCATGGTTATCGTAGTGAAGACGTTAAACGCTTAATCACCGCTGCCTTGGCGCCTTGGCAGCAACATGCGACAATTAGTTGGCAGCGTCCCTGTGAGCCTTATTACACGGCAGGTGGGGGAGCGTACGACCTGCTCGCAGCGTTGGAAGAAGCGATTTACCAAAGCACCCAGAGTTACCCGCAACTGAGTACCAGTGGCGGCACCTCTGATGGGCGCTTTTTTGCCAGTAATGACACCCAAGTGGTCGAATGCGGTGTACGTAACCACACCATACATCAAGACAATGAGCGTGTGGCTGTGAGTGATTTAGCTAAGATCACCGAAATTTACGAGCGCACATTGGCGCATTTTTTCACTAAATAACTCAAGTGAGTCATGAAAAAGCCGGCATACGCCGGCTTTTTTTGGTTGGGAGTTGGTTAATCAATATTGCAGGTGCGCTTAATGAGGGTTTCGTTGTTAAGGTAACGGCGCGCCTTTTTTTCTTTTAGCTTTGCCATATCTACCAGCACTAGGCCATCAATACAGTTGTTGAAGTCGGGGTCCACACTGAAGCTTAAAAATGAGACGCCCTGAGGCTGGCAAAGTTCAGTGTATTGTTTGAAGAGCGTGGGGACTTGTGCTCCCATGTTGGCAAGCACGTGTTTTAACTCTGCAAAGTCAGCTTTTGCATCACTGCCATTAAACAAACGTTGGCACTGCTCTTTTACACATTCGCTGTATTTAAACTCATGTTTAGCCGTTGCCAACGGCTGTTGCTGAGCGTAGTAATGCTGATAATAATAAACTAACAGCTCTTTGGCATTTTGAGGCAGTGCATTGGATAAACTGACTGCCCCAAATAAATAGCGATATTGCGGGTAGCGACTAATAAACGCTCCAATACCAAACCATAAGTAATCGAGGCTTTTGCGGCCCCAGTACTTGGGTTGCACAAAGCTTCTGCCAAGTTCGATGCCAGCGCCGAAGTAAGGCGCCATATCGTCTTGGTAGTTAAACAAACTGTCCGTGTATAGCCCTTGGCGTCCGTGTTTGACAATAATATCATCGGCACATGCAAGGCGGTAAGCGCCCACGAGCTCTAGCTGTTTAGGATCCCATAGAATGAGGTGGTGGTAGTCCATGTCATATTTATCGATATCACGGCGGCGACCACTGCCTTCGCCGACAGCGCGAAAGGCAATTTCACGAAGGCGTCCGAGCTCACGAAATAGCGGTGAACTGCCTTGGTAATTATATAAGTAGATTTGCATGCCATCTTGGGTTTCTCCCAGGCGCTCGCATTCACCGAGCGCCCCTACTAAGGCTTGACGGCACTCGGCGTGGGCAATGGGAGCTTGGGTTTTTAACAGTTCAGGCTTTTTAGTTCCCAATCTATACAGCTGCTTACGAATAAGCCGGCTGATCTCTTTGTCATTAAGGTTATCAATAAGGTAAGACTTCGGCGGAATGGCAGTGCCTATTTCGAACTCCAGCGACTTTTGCCGTTGCTTAAACATTTCTTGTACTAATAACAAGGTGGCTAGCGGCTTGTAAATCATCGACGTGCCGTAAAACAGCGGACTGTTCTTAGCTTTTACTAAAATCGGTAAGATAGCCGCATTGGCCTTTTTGGCTATACGCAGGTAGCCATTGTTCCACTTGCAGTCTTTAACGCCTGTTGGGCGTAGCCGCGACACTTCGCCAGCAGGGAAAATTAACAAGGCTCCTTCAGCTTTAAGGTGCTGATGAATGGCATTGAGTTCTTGCTTGCGGCTGTTGCCAGACATGTTATCAACCGGCAGTAGTAATGAGTGCATTGGCGTTACACTCATCAACAAACGGTTGGCAACAACACGGATATCTGGGCGTACGCGAGCTAGCACGCTTATCAGTGCCAAGCCATCCAATGAGCCAATTGGGTGATTCGCGATAATCACGAGGCGGCCTTCGCTTGGGATATTATCCAACTGTGATGAGCTAAAGCGAGCACTGAAGTCCAGCTCTTCGAGCACTTGCTCAATAAACTCTAATCCTTGTAGGTGAGGATAGGTATCGGCAAAAGCAACAAACTCTTGTTCGTGTAATAAATAGCCCAGCCCTTTCTTTACCAGGCCTTTTACTTTTGGTGAGTTGGCAAGACTCGGTAAGTTATCTTCAACCACTTTATCAATACTGATCATATTACCACCCTTTGGTAATGAGATTAGCCACAGGGTAAGAATTAACCATGACATCAAAGTGTAAAATAGATGACAGTTTCAAGACGACATCGGGTTGTGGGATACTGAGGCAAACTATCGCTGTGATGGAGATAATATGAGTTTATTAGTGGCAATTGCGAACAGAAATACAGATAAGCTGCAGAGCATGCTTAAACAGCAACTGGGTGAGCAGCAAGTACAAGTGTGGCCTGATATTGAGGATGCTGCAGCGATTGATATGGTGCTTGGTTGGCAGGTACCGGCTGAGGTGTTTAGTGCTTTGCCAAATCTAAAAGCGGTGTCTTCTTTTGGTGCCGGTGTCGACGGCCTTAACCTGGATGCCATTGCAGATCATGTGCCGGTCACGCGTATTGTTGATAATGAGCTGGCAGCAGATATGGCTGAATACGTATTAACTCAAGTGCTGCTGCATAAATCTCATATGCCTCGTTACTGGCGCCAACAAAGTAGCAAACAATGGCGAGCGAAGCGGGTGCGCGCACACAATCGCGTCGGCCTGCTCGGGTATGGTCAGCTTGGTAGTGCTATTGCGCAGCGTTTAGCGGCTAATGGCTTTACTATCAAAGCGTGGTCGAACTCAGAAAAACCTGACACAGCGACGGTGACACACTTTTGCGGTGATAGCGGCCTAAACGAGATGCTTTCGCATGTCGATTATTTGGTTTGTATACTGCCTTTGACTGCAAAGACCCGCAATATAATTGATGCTGAGCTGTTGGCAAAACTGCCTGCGCATGCGGTATTAATTAATGTTGGCAGAGGAGAGCATGTATGTGAAAGTGCATTACAAACCGCACTCTCAAAACACACTTTAGGCGGTGCCACCCTTGATGTGTTTCGCCAAGAACCCTTGCCAGAGGAGAGCCCTTTATGGCACCAAGAAAACCTCATTTTGACCCCGCATTGCAGTGCGCTTAGCCGCATTGAAACGGTTGTTGAGCAAGTGGTCGACAACTATCAACGCTTGCAGTCTGGGCAAACATTAAAGCACCTTATTAGCCGCGAACGAGCTTATTAAGTTGTTTTAATAGGAACTAAACACTGTGTAAGTAAACAGCTTGTTAAGTTTTAGTCAGTTGCTATAGTAAACAAGCTACATGCTTGATGTATAAAAAAAATAACAAGTTAGGCTATTTTATTAGCCGCAACCTTTATAGGAAGCGCTATGAAACATAATCAAGGCGGAGCTAAGCTCAGCTATGTGTTGTTTTGGGTTGCTTTGCTAGGACTCGCAGCTTGGTTCAACCAAGCCAATGCCATGCCGCTGTAAAGCTCCTATTTGTAACTGACATTCGACGGACAAAATGCCGAAGCCTAGGGTTTCGGCATTTTTATTTTCAGCGTTTAGCGTGGCGTTCGCGGTTTTCCAATTTCTTATCTGCACTTTTCTTTAATAGCACGTAGGTTGCGCCTAGGCCGCCATGGGGCTTCAACGCACTGTGGCAGGCAAGTACACAGGACAATTGTTTGAGCCAATGATTGACGTAGCTTTTGAGCAGCCCTTTTTGGGATTGATTACGCTCCCCAGTGCCGTGACGCACTAACAATACGCGAATGTTACGCTGGTGGCAGTCGCTCACCGTTTCATACAGTGCCTGGCGTGCCTGAAGCAGTGATTGACCGTGCAAGTCGAGTGTGGCGTCAACGCCGTATTTTCCTAAGCGAAGGTTTTTGTACACGCCGTCTTGTACACCATCTTTTTTGTAGGCGATAAAATCGAGTGGGTCAATCAAATCAATGTATTCGGTGCTGAGGATGTTGTCATCTAACTCTGCATCTAACTGCGCCGCCAAACGTTTGTGTTGTTGCGCGAGGGTGGGCGTGGTGTGCGGTTCGAAGTAGCTTACCTTATCGTTTTGCTTGAGCGGCGTTACATCCTCCATTAGCTCTGCGAAAAGATCCGAGTCTGGGCTTTTATGAGACGCTGTCATGATGACCTCGCTTACATGGTTACTACTAACTTTATACTAGCCCAATATACGGTGTCAGTACTATGATGATCACTCTCGATAGTACTGACTGCGTATTTTTAAACCAATTCAAGCTAAACCGATGGGCCACTGATGCGCTGTGTGTACACCTTAAATAAATAAAACGTATTAATTAAAACCAGGGAGATGTTAGTCAGTCCATTGGGGGTTACTAATTGTTGCGCATGCACAAAAAATAACAGACCAATCGCTACACTTGCGCCAATGCGCAGTAAGCGTCCATGACTAATAAAAAATGCGCCAATAGCCAGTGCTCCAAGCAAAATCTGAATTCCCAAGTTGACGTCCAAGGTGTATCGCTCCACAACGTGATGGTTAAAAAAGGAGCGCTATTATGCGAACGTGAAGGCCCTTAAGCAAGCGAAAAAATATATCTTTTTCGGATAAGTTTTTCTAACTTGAAAAAAGATGCACTAAGACTGCAAAAAAACCTTCTTGTTTGATGATTTCATAGCGATGACAAGTATCTGCTTGCGTGCGATCTCGGCATAAGTACATGGCCTTGTTGGCGTCTATGGATTGCAGGTAAAGCTCTGAATCTACGAGTGTTGGGCCACCAAGTAGGGTGGGCACATAAATGCTACTGGCCACTAACCCCAGCTTTTGATAAGTGATCAACTGAGGTTTTGGCATCAGCATAAATATTGCCAGCAGCGCTAATAACGTAAATAAAATAATTTGGCCTAACTTACCCTTTGGTTTGGTGCGCTGAGGAGCTCCTTGGCGCGACGGCTTATCCTGCTGTGCTTGGTGCTGCGAGGCGTTATCTGCCGAAGAGGGCGGCCGCTTAATTCTTTTTGGCGTCGCTGCTTGCTTCAAGAGTGAATGCTTTTTAGTTTTTTTTACCATAACGCTCTACACACAGGTTTACTTGGCCTAAACTATATAGGACTCTATAATATAAACGTTTTTTTAGTATAGCGTGGCTAGGGCTGGAAGTTAACTTAAACACCAGTGGCTAAGGCGCAAATTAGGGAAGGTCCAATGGATGAGGATATAGCGATTTTAATCGTGGATGATGTGGGTACGGTGCGTAGCTTTTTACATCAAACGTTAATGCATTTAGGCATTGAAAATGTAGATGAGGCGGCAAACGCTGCGCAATGCATGTCTGCGTGCGCGAACAAAGAGTACGATATTATCTTTCTCGACATCGAATTGCCTGACGGCGATGGCAAAGACATGATTGCAGACATAAATAGTCAGCTCCCCGAGGCCAATGTGGTTATGGTCAGCGCTCACTCAACAATTGATAATGTTAAGGACGCAATTGATAAAGGCGCTAAGGGGTTTGTGGTTAAGCCGTTTTCGCCAAAGAAAATAGCAGCCATGCTGAAAAAGTTTTACCCCAACATGGAATTTGTTTGATTTCTTGAATTATAGGCATAAAAAAACCGGCTAATGCCGGTTTTTTGCGTTATCAAAAAACTAAATTATAGTGCTTTGATTTTCGCTGCAAGACGGCTCTTATGGCGAGCAGCCTTGTTTTTATGGATTAGACCCTTAGTCGCGTAACGGTCTAGGATAGGTGTTGCTTGTGCGAAAGCAGCTTGTGCCGCTTCTTTGTCGCCAGCTTCAATAGCAGCAGATACTTTTTTGAAGTATGTACGCATCATTGAACGACGGCTTGCGTTGTGCTGACGGCGTTTTTCGCTCGTTACAGCGCGTTTCTTTGCAGACTTGATGTTAGCCAAGGTTTGCTCCTAACAATCTTAAATAAAGCTTATATTTAAAGGCCGTGGACTATGCCCTCTTTTTTCCAATTTGTCAATCAAATTAACAAAAGACAAAGCAAACTGCGGGAGTAACGAATCGCCAATGGCTACCGGGAGACACATATATACAGTGCAAAGTCGGGTTAACGCACTATATACCCAAATAAATGATTGGTCTGTTATTGCAGTTTAGGCCTCTGACCTCGGCGGATTATAGCAAAGCTATTAGGCAACCACCAGCGCTGTATTCGCTGCCTATTTGTTGGCATAATGCCGCCATTATCGTTTGCCTCAGTGAGGATATGTGGCTAACAGTTTATTTCGTTCTGGCATGATAGTCAGCGCCATGACCATGATATCGCGCGTACTGGGCTTAGTGCGTGACGCCGTTGTGGCAAACCTTTTAGGAGCTAATGCGGCTGCCGACGTATTCTTATTTGCTAATCGCATTCCCAATTTTTTACGCCGTTTATTTGCAGAAGGGGCCTTTGCCCAAGCTTTTGTGCCAGTGCTCAGTGAAATCAAGGAGCAGCAAGGTGATGATGCCGTGCGCTTATTTGTGGCGCGGGCGGCAGGCACCTTAGGCACTATCTTGTTGGTGGTGACCATTGTTGGCGTGATAGGTTCGCCCATAATCGCCGCACTGTTTGGTGCTGGGTGGTTTGTTGATTGGTACCAAGGCACAGGTGAGGGCGATAAATTTATTTTAGCTTCGGCGCTGTTGAAGTGGACCTTCCCGTATTTATTTTTTGTTTCGCTGGCCGCGCTCAGTGGCGCCATATTGAATGTGTATAACCGCTTCGCGGTGGCGGCCTTCACCCCGGTGCTGTTGAACGTCGCCATTATCAGCAGCGCTATATACTTGCATCAGTATGTCAGCATTGGAGCTTACGCTTTAGCTATAGGTGTGTTCATTGGTGGGGCGGTGCAATTAGCCTTTCAGTTACCGTTTCTATACCGCGCCAAAATGCTAGTGAAACCACGATGGGGGTGGCAAGACCCTGGCGTGGTCAAAGTGCGAAAACTGATGATCCCAGCGTTATTTGGTGTATCGGTGTCACAAATCAACCTCTTTCTCGATACCGTGATTGCCTCTTTTTTGGTGACTGGCTCCATCGCCTGGTTGTACTACGCGGACAGGCTCATTGAATTTCCTTTGGGTTTGTTCGGCATTGGCATTGCCACGGTGATTTTACCGACCTTATCTAAACTCCACGCCGGTGATAAGGGGTCTGATTTTCAGCACACCTTAGATTGGGGAGTGCGTTTTGTGATCTTTCTAGGGTTGCCTGCCATGCTAGGACTGATGGTAATAAGCCCGTTGATTATTACCGTGTTATTTGACCACGGTGCGTTCGCAAGCGCTGAGGTGGATCATGTTCGCGCAGTGTCTTTGGGGGTGGCGGCCTATGCCGTTGGTCTGGTCAGCTTTATGCTGATTAAAGTATTAGCGCCGGGCTTTTACGCTCGTCAGGATACCCGCACTCCGGTGCGCATCGGCATTATCGCCATGGTTTTGAATATGGTATTTAACTTATTGTTAGCCCCGTTTATTGGGTATTTGGGCCTCGCGTTGGCCACCGCACTCTCTGCTACTTGTAACGCCCTATTGTTATATCGACAGCTGGCTAAAGAGCAGGTTTATCATTTTTCAAAAACCAGTGTCATCTTTACTGGCAAATGTTTATTTGCTACTGCCTGTATGGGGGCGGCGGTGTATGCTTTACAAAGCCAGTTTATGTGGCAGCAATGGCCTTTTTATGAGCAGATCGCTTTGTTGGCAGGGCTGATTTTTGTGGCGATGAGTTGTTACTTTGGCGTGCTATTCATTATGGGCGTGCGCCCAAGTATGATAAAAAACGTGGCAACTACTGAATCACATTAAAAAAAAGATTATAATCGAGCACTTTCGTCAGTCGTAGTGCGTAAAACAAGGCCTTTTAGAAATGGAGCTGATACGCGGGATCCACAATATTCGAAGCCAACATCATGGCTGTGTACTCACCATAGGCAATTTTGATGGTGTGCACCTGGGTCATCGAGAGGTGATAAAAGGTTTATTGCGTGATGCTAGCGCACTGAACTTACCCAGCACCGTGATGTTATTTGAGCCGCAGCCGCAAGAGTTCTTTTTAAAAGAACGGGCTCCGGCACGCTTGACTCGACTACGTGATAAGCTTGCCTTACTCGCTAAACTGGGCGTGGAGCGGGTGGTCTGCGTGAGCTTTAATGGCCGCTTTGCCAGCCAAAGTGCAGCTGAATTTGTTAGCGAAGTATTGCTTAAAAAGCTAGGCGTCAAAGCACTCACTGTGGGCGACGACTTCCGCTTTGGCAAAGGCCGCAGTGGAGACTTCTCGTTGCTCAAAGCCATGGGTGAAACAGCCGGTATGGCGGTGAAAAGCACCGAGAGCTTCAAAAAGGCCAATGCGCGAGTCAGCAGTACAGCTATTCGAGAAGCGCTCAGAGCCGGTGACTTAGAGCTGGCTAAAGCGATGCTGGGTCACGATTACGCCATTAGCGGACGCGTGATTCACGGTTGGAAAAAAGGCCGAGAGCTTGGTTTTCCAACGGCCAACGTGGCTCTGAAGCGGCAAGTTTGTCCGCTCAGCGGTGTCTTTGCGGTGCAAGCCAAAGTGGGTACGCACACTTATAACGGCGTCGCGAATGTGGGCAATAAGCCCACCTTTAACGGTACCCGAGCCTTGTTGGAAGTACACTTGTTTGACTTTCAGCAAAGCATCTATGGGCAATTTATCGAAGTGCAGCTTAAAGCTAAGCTGCGCGATGAACACAAATTCAATGGTCTTGATGCCTTGGTGGCGCAAATTAATCAAGATATTATCGAGGCCAAACAGTTTTTTACTTTATCGACTACCGCAGATGTCAGCGGCGGTCTGTAGCCGGAACGGAAAGTAGGATTAATGAGCGACTATAAACATACCTTAAATTTACCGGAAACTGAGTTTCCCATGCGCGGCAACCTGGCCAAACGCGAACCAACCATGCTTAAGCAATGGTACGAGCAAGACTTGTACGGCAAAATTCGTGCAGCAAAAAAAGGTAAGCCGTCTTTCATTTTGCATGATGGCCCTCCTTATGCGAACGGTAACATTCACTTAGGTCACTCTGTTAATAAAATCCTTAAAGACATTATTATCAAGTCTAAGACGCTTTCAGATTATGATGCGCCTTATATTCCTGGCTGGGATTGTCACGGTCTACCGATCGAGCTGATGGTAGAAAAGAAAGTCGGTAAGCCAGGCAAAAAAGTGTCGGTGGCGGAATTTCGCCAAAAATGTCGTGAGTATGCGGCGAAACAGGTAGACGGCCAAAAAACTGACTTCAAACGCTTAGGTGTGTTAGGGGATTGGGATAAGCCTTACCTAACAATGAGCTATGATTTCGAAGCCAATGCCATTCGTACCCTAGGCCGCATTATCGATAAAGGTCATCTGCATAAAGGGGCGAAACCAGTGCACTGGTGTACCGACTGTGGTTCAGCGTTGGCGGAAGCCGAAGTAGAGTACCAAGATAAACAGTCACCGGCTATCGATGTGAAATTCACCTTCGTCGATCAACAGGCCATTGTTAGCGCCTTTGATTTGGCTGAAGGCCATCAAGGAAATGGTCCAGTAGCCACAGCGATTTGGACGACAACGCCATGGACTCTACCGGCAAACCGCGCCGTTGCCGTGCATGAGAATTTGGAATATGCCTTAGTGCAGGTCGAAGATGAAGGCCAGCAGCAGCGTTTTGTGCTGGGTTCAGAGTTGGTCAAAGACTGCATGGACCGTTTCGGCTTTAAACACTATCACACTTTGGGTTATGTCAAAGGTGAAGCGCTTGATAAACTGAGCGTTGCGCATCCGTTCCTTGATATCAATGTACCTGTTATTTTGGCTGATCACGTAACCACCGACTCAGGTACGGGCATTGTTCATACCGCGCCCGGCCATGGTCAAGAAGACTATGTCGCAGGCCAAGCGTACGGCTTAGAAGTGGCCAATCCAGTGGGTGCAAACGGCGTTTACTTGCCAGACACCCCTATTTTTGCCGGTCAGCACGTATTTAAAGCCAACCCTAATGTGATTGAGCTGTTGCAAGAGAAAGGCGCGTTGTTGCATCACCATGCCCTTGAGCATAGCTACCCGCATTGCTGGCGCCACAAAACCCCGATTATTTTCCGCGCCACACCGCAGTGGTTTATTTCAATGGACAAAGCCGGTCTGCGTAAAGACTCTATTGCCGAAATTAAAAAGACCCAATGGTTACCAGGATGGGGTGAAAGCCGCATTGAAAATATGGTTGAGGGGCGCCCGGATTGGTGTATTTCGCGTCAGCGTACTTGGGGCGTACCTATTGCCTTGTTCGTAGATAAAGACACCGGTGATTTGCACCCTAACAGCGCAGAATTGATTGAACAAGCTGCGCAGCTAGTGGAAAAAGACGGTATCCAGGCGTGGTACGACTTAGAGCCGCAGACCTTATTAGGTGATGATGCTGAGCAGTATGTGAAGGTACAAGATACTTTAGATGTGTGGTTTGATTCTGGCGTAACCCATGCCTGCGTGATTGATGCACGTGACGAATTGACGCGTCCTGCCGATCTTTACCTTGAGGGGTCAGATCAACACCGTGGTTGGTTCATGTCATCACTGATGACCAGTGTGGCAATTCATGGTCACGCGCCATATCGCCAAGTAATGACTCACGGCTTCACGGTGGATGAAAAAGGCCGCAAGATGTCAAAGTCTTTGGGCAATGTTATTTCACCGCAAGACGTGATGAATAAAATGGGCGCGGATATTTTGCGTCTATGGGTGGCTTCGAGTGACTTCACCGCAGAGATGACCGTGTCTGATGAGATCTTTAAGCGCTCGGCGGACCGTTATCGTCGTATCCGAAATACCAGCCGCTACTTGTTAGCCAACCTTAATGGTTTTAACCCTGAGACTGACCTTGTTGAGGTGGCAGAGATGGTTGAACTAGACCGCTGGATTGTTTCTCGCGCTGCCAGTCTACAAGAAGAGCTCATTAAGGCTTATGACGAGTATCAGTTGCTATTAGTAACGCAAAAACTGATGAACTTCTGCACCGGAGAGCTCGGCTCATTCTACTTGGATGTCATTAAAGACCGTCAGTACACGGCAAAGGCCGATTCTCATGCGCGTCGTTCGTGTCAGAGTGCGCTGTACCATATTGCCGAGGCTATGACTCGCTGGATGGCGCCAATTCTGAGCTTTACTGCGCAGGAAATTTGGCAGGCACTGCCCGGTGAGCGCGAAGAGTTTGTCTTTACCGGACAGTGGTATAACGGCCTTCAGGCAGTATCAGGTAAGTTCACTGATGAGCAGTGGCAACACGTATTAGAAGTGCGTGATGCAGTGAACCGAGTACTGGAGAATGCTCGTAAAGAAGACATTATCGGTGCCACCTTGCAAGCCGAGGTAACGCTTTATGCCGACGATACGCTAAAAGCAACACTGGATGCCCTGGGTGAAGAGCTGCGCTTTGTGTTGTTAACATCAAAGGTAACGGTGCAAGCGCTGAGTACTAAACCGGCAGAGATTGCGGATTCAGAGCGGTCAGGGCTTGGCGTACAAGTGGTGGCGACCTCGGCGAGCAAATGTGAGCGCTGTTGGCATTATTGCGATGATGTAGGCACCCACGATAAGTATGACGATCTGTGTGGGCGTTGCGTAACTAACGTTGAGGGCGATGGCGAAACACGCCAGTTTGCCTAAGCAGTAAGTAAGGAGCGAAGGTGTTAGCAAAGCGAAGTGGGCTTATATGGCTGACGCTTTCAGCGCTGGTTTTGGTGCTCGATTGGGGCACTAAAACTTGGGTTGTCAGCGCTATGTCGTTACGGGAAAGCATTGATGTTTTGCCGTTTTTTAATATTACTTATGTACATAATTATGGTGCCGCATTTAGTTTTCTCAGTGATGCCGGCGGCTGGCAACGGTGGTTCTTAAGTGCCATTGCCGTGACTATCTCGGTGCTGCTGGTATGGTGGTTAAAGCGCTTGCCAGCGACCAATAAGCTGCTCGGCAGTGCTTATGCATTGGTGCTCGCGGGAGCACTCGGTAACCTTTACGACCGACTACACTATGGGTATGTTATCGACTTTATCCATGTCTATTATCAGGACTGGCATTATCCCGCGTTTAACATTGCCGATTGCGCCATTTGTATTGGTGCTGCGCTGTTATTATTCGATGCCTTTAAATCCAGCAGTAAAGAGGAGCAGACCCATGAGTAACATGGTGATCGGTGCTAATTCCGAGGTTGTTTTTCATTTCTCTATCAAGCTCAGCGATGGCTCTGCAGCGGATTCTACTAAAGTGCACGATAAGCCGGCTAAGCTGACTATGGGCGATGGCAGCCTAACGGAAAACTTTGAAAAATGTTTGCTAGGGCTGTCGGCTGGTGATGAGAAAAGCTTTGAGCTTGAGCCAGAGGATGCCTTTGGTCAGCCTAACCCTGACAATATTTATCATGTTGATAGAAGCAAATTCGGCAGTGATGCACCGGCTCAAGTCGGCGCCATCATTGCGTTTACTCAGCCCGATGGTACTGAACTTCCTGGTGTTGTTCGCGAAGTGGTTGGCGAGTCGGTCACTATTGACTTTAACCACCCGTTAGCCGGGCAAAAGTTAACCTTTGAAGTGGAAATTTTGGAGGTCACAAACCCATGAAAATAGTGCTTGCTAACCCGCGTGGGTTTTGTGCTGGCGTCGACCGGGCTATCAGTATTGTTGAGCGGGCTTTGGATATTTTTGAGGCGCCTATTTATGTGCGTCATGAAGTCGTGCATAACAAATATGTGGTTAATGGTTTAAAAAACCGAGGTGCCGTGTTTGTTGAAGAGCTGCATCAAGTGCCCGACGACAGTATCGTCATTTTTAGTGCTCACGGCGTCTCCCAAGCTGTGCGCCAAGAGGCCAAGCGTCGCGAGTTAAAAGTATTCGATGCCACCTGTCCGTTGGTCACTAAAGTGCATATGGAAGTGACGCGAGCATCACGCAAAGCGATTGAGTGTATTCTCATTGGTCACCATGGCCACCCTGAGGTAGAAGGCACCATGGGGCAATACGATAATCCCGAAGGCGGGATTTATCTGGTCGAAACTCCAGAGGACGTCGCTCAGCTTGAGGTGAAAAACCCAAGCAACTTGTTCTATTGTAGTCAAACCACGTTATCGGTAGACGATACTGCTGATGTGATTGATGCGCTGCGGGCTAAATTCCCAGATATAGACGGCCCGCGAAAAGACGATATTTGTTATGCCACGCAAAATCGTCAGGATGCAGTGCGAGACTTAGCTGATAAGGTTGACGTTTTATTAGTTGTCGGTGCTAAAAACAGTTCAAACTCTAATCGGTTGCGCGAACTTGCCAGTAAGATGGGCACTAAAGCCTATCTTATCGATGATGCCAGCAGCATTGATGCCAGCTGGCTTGAGGGCATTGATTCTGTGGGCGTGACAGCAGGCGCATCAGCACCTGAGGTGTTAGTACAAGAAGTGATTGCTCACTTGCAGTGTGCAGGCGGTGAACAAGTCACGGAAAACCCCGGGCGTGAGGAAGACATCGTGTTTGCTGTACCGGCCGAGCTACGATAATAAGGGTTATTCCAGTGAAGCAGCAAACTGAAGAAACTCACGCTTTACTGGAAGCCTTATGCCAAGACCGAGGTATTCTCGCGGCTTTGATTGTTGCTCAGTGCCTTGCCCTTATTATTAGTTTGAGCCTGCCCCACACGGAAAATTTTTGGTTGGGGCTGGCGCAAATCAGCTGTTTCATCATACTTATCACCTCTGCCAGTTTAAGCATACTGTACCTTTCACTTCCACACTCAAAAAAATTAGCCAGTAAATACTCTTCTTTACTGGTGTTGTTGGTCGTAATATCTGCGACTGCTATAGCGAGTTGGATTGTTATTGAGCACAGCCTCTTTGATGTAAATGAGTCATTATGGTTCATGCTATCGAACTGTATAATCGCTGCTATAGTGGTTGTTTTGTATACCCAGTTCATGGCTATTCACAGCGAGCAAGCTAAAGCTGAAAACTTACTTATCAACGCCAAGCTTGATGCTCTTCAAGCTAGAATAAGGCCTCACTTTTTATTTAATACACTAAATAGTATTGCTGAGCTTACTCACCAGAGCCCTGAAGCTGCTGAAGAGGCAACCATGGCTTTAGCTAGCTTATCAAAAGCAGCTATGCGAGTAGGGCAAGATAGTTCTTTGATGGCTGAGGTGGACTTAGCTAAACAGTATATTAGCCTTGAAAAGTGGCGCTTTGGTGAACGTTTAAACGTGCAATGGCAAATACCAACGCGAATAGAAGATATTGATTTACCATGTCTAACGCTACAGCCTCTTCTCGAAAATGCGGTTTATTACAGTTTAGGAAGTAGTCATAATGAATCGTTGATCGTAGTCAAAGCGGTCAGTACAAATAGATCTATCACCGTTATTGTTGAAAACAGTATCGCGGAAGGTGTTGAAAACAGTAACAGCAATGGAATCGGTATTAACAATATTACTGATCGGCTACGGCTGAAATTCGGTGAACGAGCGCTCCTAAACCACCATAAACGAAATGGTGTATATAGAGTCAAACTGGTTATTCCTAAGGATGAATATCGTGCTCAAAGTACTCATAGCTGATGATGAACCCCTTGCACGCTCTCGATTACGTCGCCTTCTTGAGACTAAATGTGCAATGGATATAGCCATTTTAGCTGAGGCTGAGCAGGGTGATGAGGTGCTAGCCCTAGTGCACAAATATCATCCGGATATTGTCTTTTTAGATATTGAAATGCCAAAAATGAATGGTATCGAAGCTGCTGAGGTAATATCAGCCATGCCTACGCCGCCGGCGGTTATATTTACAACCGCCTACAGTGAATATGCAATAGCCGCTGTGAATCTGCAAGCTGTTGGGTATCTAGTAAAGCCGGTGGAGCTGGATCTCTTAAACAACGTTCTTGCTAAAGTAAGTAAAGTAAATCGGGCGCAGAAAAGCACACAATCATTGACAACCGTGAGCTATCAGCTAGGGAATAAGTTAGTGCGTGTTGGCGTTGATGACATAAGTTATTTCTATGCCGACGGTAAATATACAGCCTTGGTTACCAAGGAAAAGGTAGAAGGTCTTATAGATAGGCCGTTAAAAGAATTAGAAAGAAGCTTACAAGATAAGTTTATTCGTATTCACAGACACGCACTTGTAAACCTTGACGAAATTGTCGGAATTGAGTTCAAAGAAGATAACTACTGTGCAATATTACGCAGTACCGACAAACACTTACCCATCTCACGGCGAGCGTTAAAAGCCGTAAGAGCACACATCGCTTAAACTGGCTGACACGTTACAGACCATTTATTCCTTAAATTTAACCGCTTATTACCGTTGTTATTGTCTCGTAGTGCTAAGTTAGTAAACTGTTACTAATGATATAAGTAACGGATAGGCAAATGTCAGATACCTCACCTTCTTCTCAACACGGCTTTACGCTTATTGAAGCGTTAATTGCGTTTATTGTGTTAAGTGTTGGCCTGTTAGGCGCTGTAGCACTTCAAGCCAAAGCAAAACAAGCTAGCTTTGATTCGATGCAGCGAGCCGCAGCGTTGGCGCTAGGCAATGATATTATTCAACGCATACGAGCTAATGATGTAAATAACGCTGATGCTCTCTACAACTTCAACTTCAATAGCACAGAGACTATAGACGCTTCTGCAAACTGTCAGAATAACGTTTGCACACCCGATCAGTTGGCTGCTTTCGATCGCGCTCAATGGCAACGGGCGATTCGGGCAAGGGAAAACAGCGGCACTTTAGATAATGCCGTGGTTTGTATCAGTCCTACTCGGGTTGACGGCGCTGTTACCAGCGAGGTGCAACTAACCGTTGTTGTTACATGGGAAGGTCGCCAGGCTCTAAACGGCGGGCAAACTGGTGGTGTAGACTGTGGCGACAATAATGCAGAGCGCCGAGCACTGGTGTTAAACAGTTCAGTACATCTAAGAGCACCTTAAGGAGGATTACCAATGGAATCAAAAACTAAACAGTTAGGTATTACGCTCGTAGAAATGATGGTGTCTTTATTGGTAGGGGCGGTTATCCTTGCAGGTGTCATGTTTACCTATGTGGGAATGAAAACCACCACTAATGACACTATGGCTATTGGAGAGCTGCAAGAAACAGGGCGTCTCGCTCTTGATATTATCTCCAGTGATATTCAACAAGCAGGTTTTTGGGGAACTTTTTATGAAAAAAGTATAACTCCAAGTAATACTCAAACCTTGCCTCCACCTCCTGCTGAGTGTGTCGGTGGGCCGAATAATGGTTCATTTCCTGATGGCTCTAACGCCCCTTTCTTATTTATATTTGCACTAACCTCAACAGGTGCTGGTCACTTTGGCTGTTTGGCCACGCCAAATGACAATTCCGATATTATCCAAATCAAACGCTTGGAGGGCAATAATACGTTGCCTGCTGCCATGCAGCCGAATAGATATTACTTCGTAGCGGCACATAATGAGGCGCAATTTACGACCAGTGCCTTAGGCGTGCTGCCTAAACCCAATGCGACAATTTGGCCTTATGCGCACAATATCTACTATGTTGACGAGCAAACCTTTGTCGTTAACGGAAATAACCTGACAGTGCCAGTTCTGATGCGTAGGCGTTTGACTACAGCGGGTATGCGAGCTGAAACAGTGATGGAGGGGGTAGAAAACATCTACTTAAACTTTGGCCTAGATACCAATGGCGATCAGCGTGTAGACAGTTATAGAAATGCCAACCAGATGCAGTTAGCTGATTGGGCTCAACAAGGGGTCCAAGTGTTAACCATTCAACTCAATGTACTTGTACGAGCTTTGCAACCTGACCCCGGTGCCAACATTGTGAACCAAAGTTATCAGCTGGGTGGAGCAAATGGGCGAACGTTAAACTTTGATGATAATTTCCGCCGTGCAGTATTTACTTCAACGATACAGCTTAGAAATGTAGGAGCAAATTTATGGTCCATATAGCTAAACAACAAGGGGTTGTGCTTGTAGCAGCATTGGTTATGTTGCTGGCTGTCACCGGTATTGCAGTTACCTTGATGAGTAGCTCTAGCATCGACATCAAAATGACCAATGCGGCACAAGAGCGAGAGCGTGCTGACCATCAGTTGATGGGTGAAGTAGAGGCAGCGATAGCAAGCGAAGTAAATAGAGGAACTAACAGCCGTTTTTTATGGACTTTAGCGCAATTTGCGCAAAGCAATGATGTTGTGCAGCTGAACGTGGCGGGAAATGCCAGTGCATCAACATTGACAAATATGAACCCGGGGCCGGCGACGCTTAACTGTCCCAGAAGGTTCGATTACACCGAGGGTGTGGTGTGCAACATAATGCAATTAGACACCACGCTAGATTATGGTGGTAAGAGTTCTCATAACGTAGCCCTTTCAAGCGGTATAGCTCAAGAGCTACTTGATGTAAATAAGACCCAGTAGATGAGAGGGCAAGGATCATGAAAGCATTTAAATACAGTGGTATTGCAGCAGCGTTAATGGCTGTAAGCCAAAGCGCTCAGGCTGAAGATATCAAACTCTACGTTAACAGTAATGTGAAAACAGAGGAAAAGCCGAGAGTTATTGTTGTGTTCGATACTTCGGGAAGTATGGGACGAGATGCGCAAACCGGGAATAGTTGTAGTAACTGTACGAGCCGTATGGATGTTGCCAAAACCGCTATTTCAGATTTGGTGGAGAAGAATAAAACAGATATCGATTTTGGCTTAATGCGTTTAAGAGGAAGTAACGGTGGTTATGTGCTCGCAGGGCTGGGTTCAAGCGCCTCTAAAATAAAAGACGAAATAGATGACTTAAAAGCTGGTGGCAATACACCTATCGAAGAAACCTTGTATGAAGCCTATCGCTACTTAACAGGCGGTGAGGTTGATCAAGCACGTTGGACAAATGATCGTGATACCTCAGTAGAGTTAGGCGACGACTATGTTTCACCATTCTCTAAATATAAAGACGCTCGCTGTGATAATTCCATTAACATGATCCTAATGACCGATGGTGACCCAACCAGTGATAATGATAGAGACGGTGTCATAGAGGATCTACATGAAGGGATATTCGGGTATGAGGCCAATGAGCTGCACAACAGTTCATTGCATATACTCGCGAAGTCCATGTATGGGCTTGGCTCAGATAATGCTGATGAAAATATCAATATCGATTTGTACAGTGCTACCTCTACTGTACAAGATTTTGCCCGAACCTATACCATAGGTTTTGGTAACGGGATGTCTGATAAGGGTAAAGAATTACTAGAGCAGACAGCTAAACTAGGTGGTGGGCAATATATACACGCCGAAACCGGTGATAAGCTTAGTGAGGCGCTAGAAAATACAATAAACAAAATTCGAGAGGTAAACGATACCTTTACCTCACCAGCTATCGCCAGTAATAACTTCGACAGAACGCGCAGTCGTGACTCTTTGTACTACGCAATGTTTTATCCTGACGAAGGAACACGTTGGTCAGGTAACCTTAAAAAGCTAAAAGTAAACGGCGATGATGTTTTAGACTCTAATAAAATCAGTGCACTAGATGATACGACGGGCACCCTCAAGAAAAATGCCCGAACTTATTGGTTACCCGATGGCGAAGAAAATGATGGAGCTGTAGTGCATCGCGGCGGAGTCAATGGGGCGCTTGTTAGAGCAAGCAGCCGAACAGTTTATACTGACACCGGTGGAGGACTAACATCTTTTGATTTTCAAGAGATGCGCGACGCGCTAGGTGGTAAGTCTGAGGGCAGAAAAGCACTAAGAAACCTTTTTGGCGCTTCCAGCAATCCAGAGGTCAAAAATCTGGTCAAGTGGTCTCTTGGCGAGGATGCATTTGATGATGACAGTGACGGAGATGTGACCGAGAAACGCGACGCTATCATGGGTGACCCACTTCACTCTAAGCCTGTAGCGATAGACTATGGCGGTGATGTACGTATTTTAGTAGGTACTAATGCTGGTTATGTTCATATGTTTAAAGACGATGAGCAAGCTAACACCGTGAGCGAGAGCTGGGCGTTTATCCCCTCAGAACTATTCGACATCATCAAGCCGTTAAAAAACAATGATACTGGTAAGCTGTATGGAATGGATGGGCCAATATCTGTCCACTTTGATGATAAAAACGGTAACGGTGTCGTTGAAGATGGCGACAAAGTTTGGGCATTTTTTGGCATGCGCCGAGGTGGCAGTAGCTACTATGCGCTGGATCTATCGAATAAGGATAAACCAAAGTTGCTTTGGACCATTTCATCAGGAGATAGCGACTTTGCCGAAATGGGGCAGTCGTGGTCGCGAATGGAAGTGGTATATGTGAATCATAATCAATACAAAGGACGGCCACTGTTGGCATTTGGTGCGGGTTATGACACTAATAAAGACAATGTTACCCGTACTCCTGACTCGAAAGGAGTAGGCATTTTCCTCGTTGATGCTGAATCAGGAGAACTTGTTTGGAAGAAAACGTCGAAGAATGGTTTCACTGGTAGTCACAGTATCGCCTCAAATATTTCGTACTTAGACTCCGATTATGATGGCTATGTCGATCGCTTTTATGCCTCAGATACAGGTGGTGACGTGTGGCGTTTTGACTTGCCAGGTGATGACCCATCAAGCAGTGAAACACCGTGGACACACTTTAAACTCGCATCTTTAGGTGGTGCGACCGCAGGGAGTGACCGTCGTTTCTTCTACAAACCTATGGTAGCACGAACTTACTTCAGCAAAGTAGTTTCAACTGAGATAGTAGAAGATGGTAAAACAACCACAAGTTATACAAGACAATCAACGCCTTATGATGCGATTTTGTTGGGCAGTGGCAACCGCCCAGAGCCATTGGCGACATCGGTCAGTGACATGCTGTTTATGATCCGCGATGAGAATGTGATTACGCAGTCTTTTAAAGAGAACATTCCGGCGCCTGTGACGTTTGGCGATTTAATGAACGTTAATGATGATAAGTTCGCTGCTAAGCTCGATGATGTAGAGGGTTTTATGGAGCTTGAATACGAGCTCGGCAATAGCTTTGACGGTTGGTACTATAGTCTCGGTGTCGGTGAGAAGTCTTTGGCCGCGCCAACAGTTGTGGGTGGGGTTGCTTATTTCAGTAGCTTTATTCCTGGCTCAGAAGATAGTACGGAAAACCAATGTTCTTTAGGTGGTGGTGAAGGCGGTATTTATGCATTTCACTTACACTATGGCACGAAAGTGTATAACAATCTGAAAATCCCTGCAGGAGACTCAATTCCTGATACGCCAACAGTGGTGTGGATGGAAAATGATAAAGGCGGCTCCGAGGCAAGAATCGTGACTAAGAATAACGTTATAGAGCCGAAAAAAGTCCAAGGCCCAGCCCCTGTTGTTAATGGCGATGACATTGAACTCTATACTTCGCCAGCGGGTATTAGCTTGAAAACTCAACAAACTTATATTTATCGTCTCGAAGATAATAGGGATAATTAATGAATAAAGTTACTAAGGACACTGTCGTGGATAAAAATTCAACGCTTTTACATCGAGGGCTCGGTTTTACACTTATTGAAGTTATGATTGTAGTAGCAATCGTCGGGATCTTGGCTGCGGTGGCATACCCAAGCTACGTCGAGCATGTGCGTAAGGCTGCAAGAACAGAAGCGATGACTTCAGTGTTGGAGACGGCTAACAGGTTAGAGCAGTTTTATGTAGACAACCGCGTTTATACCAACAATTTGGCGGGTATCGGTGTCAATGCACTCACCGAGTCTGACTACTATACACTTGCAGTACAAATCAGAGACGGTGCCCAAGCGTTTACTGTTACAGCTACACCAAATTCGGGGCCAGCGCTGCAAGACTCGGAGTGTGGCGGCTTTACCGTTACTGATACGGGAAGAAAAGGTGTTACCGCCTCTACAGCTCCGGCAGTGGTAGATGAGTGCTGGGGTAACTAACCGGTTCACTCAACACTTATCATAGTCTCTTAAGCGGGTCCGGCCTATTTGTGATACCGTGATCCGCTTATCTTGTATTTCATCCTGCTCATGACAGTATTTAAAACTGCCGCTACCCAAGACATAGACCATGCCATCCGGTTGAAAGGTTAAAGAGCGTCTTTGGTAACTTAGTCGACCATCATTGTGACCCTCAAGTACCCGCAAGAGAGTATCTTCGTTATCAATATCACCGATATTACTTTTATCGATAAATACAGCTATATCGCCGTCCCAGTGACTCGCGCATTTAAAGCCGTTATAAGGGCATAGCGTCACGTAGCGATTACTTTTAATAGCGTATATTCGCGCGTAGTTTAAGGTGGTTTTTAATTCGTGAAGGGTGTTATCTCTTCGATTGTTGGCAATAATTGTACCTAATGAGGTTAAAGCGAGGGCGGAGATAATACTTACGATTCCCACAACAGTCATCAATTCTAAAAGGGTCGTCCCTTTTTGAAAATTGCTCAGGGGCAACGAGTAAAAGAGTGTCATTAGCTTCATCCTTGAAGCTCCATCTATCCATCAGTAATTAATAATGATAGATCACTTCTGAGGATTAGCTACAACCAGTCGTGGTTGCTCCTCTATAGAGAGTCGTACCGGATTGAGTCAAGGTTAATGAACGTTCTGAATCATTTCCAGTATTTGGGCAATAAGCGAAATCTCCATTTTGATTCAAGCCAACTCTTCCTGTGGCATCAAAGCTAATTGGACTATTGCCAGAATATACCAGAGTATCGTTTGCTGGAACCGTTTCCATTTCTCTAAGTAGAGTATCATTACCACCGAACTGGCCGTTGTTGTCATCATCTACAAAGATTGCAACGGTATTGCTCTGCCAATCGTTGGTACAGTTAGCGCCATTAAGCGGACAGACTACGACTGTCGCATCTGTTGAGGTTGCCTTGGCTCTGGCAAACATGAGTTGTCGTTTTAACTCGAAGAGGTGGTTTTCGGCTCGGTCTCTAGCGAGCATATCTGTTGAGTTGCTAAACGCTATCGATGCTACGATAGCAACAATAGCGACTGTTACCATCAGTTCCAATAAGGTAAAGCCTGCTTGCCGGTGAGTATTGTTGCTCATGGCTGTAATCCTTTTTGTGTATTTATATTAATTTTAACACTATTAACGCATTAGTCACCCCTTGGGTGTTTGCTTCAACACTCACAATTGACTAAAATCGGCGCATCTGTCATCGCGAATATAAAAAGTCATGAAAAAAATAGAAGCCATCATCAAGCCATTTAAGTTAGACGACGTCCGTGAAGCCCTTTCAGAAGTTGGTATCACCGGTATGACGGTCTGTGAGGTTAAGGGATTTGGTCGCCAAAAAGGCCATACTGAGCTTTATCGCGGTGCCGAGTACATGGTCGACTTTTTACCAAAAGTGAAGCTCGATATCGTGCTAGCCGATGAAGATGTCGAGCGTGCTATCGAAGTTATAGTGAAAACCGCACAAACCGGCAAAATAGGCGATGGTAAAATTTTCGTGACGGAAGTCGAGCGAGTGGTACGTATCCGTACGCAAGAGGAAGACGAAGAAGCGATTTAAAAGCATGTGATTTAACTTATAAATATAAAAAAACCGATGCCTTCACAGCATCGGTTTTTTTATATGTGCGTTACTTAGCGTTCGCGCTTATTTGCCTCAAGGGTTTGTTGGGCATGTTCAGCCATATCTGGTAAGCCAAGTTTTTCGTAGCTTTTCACCATCATTTCTAACGCAGGCTCAAGGTAACTGCTTTGCGAGAAATGCTCAACAACGTACTTACCGCGATTTGCTGCGGCCAGGTAGGCTTCACGCTCGTAATAATACTGTGCCACTTTCAACTCGTTGCGAGCCATGCGGTTGAGTAGCCAAGCAAGACGACGCTTTGCCTCGGGTGCATATTTGCTGTCAGGGTAGTTGTTGACTAGAGTTGATAAGTCTTTATAGGCCACTCGAGTGCGTTTTGCGTCTCTATCGGCTCGATCTACACCAAAGTATTCTTGGAAGGCATTCTTATCAGCCTTAATATTGACCAAGCCACGCATGTAGTACATGTAGTCTAAGTCTTTGTGGTTCGGGTTTAAGCGAATAAAGCGGTCAATAGTGGCCAAAGCTTGCTCTGTATTGCCAGTTTGGTAATGCGCATAGACTAAGTCCATTTGCACTTGTTTAGAGAAAGGGCCAAACGGATAGCGAGAATCAATGGCGGTAAGTAGCTCGATTGCCCGGGCATATAAGCCTGAATCTAAGGTTTCGCGTGCATCTTCATACAAAGCTTGTGCGGATTTGTTGGGTACGCGCTCAATTTCTTGTTGTTCTGGCGCGGATGAACATGCGCTAAGTAAGGAGGCCGTAAATACGACTGCAAGTGCCCGTTTACTTATTTTATTTATCATTAATTAGGTACCTTCGTTGTCTTCGGCTAGGCCAAGTAGGTAAAACCGAGTAAACTATGCGAATTATGCGATTCTAACCCAGTCGAGCAGAGCTTGCACTGGTAAATTAGGTAAAACTTGCTTATGGCAGAACAAATTTCCCTCAGTGCAGAGGTCCCCGTGGAACTAGGCGGTAAACGTCTAGACCAAATTTTGGCGCAATTGTTCCCGGACTATTCGCGCTCACGAATAAAAACGTGGATTCTCGATGACATGGTGCAGGTTGATGGCCTCACCTTAAACACCCCCAAAGAAAAGCTGTTGGGCGGTGAACACGTAGAGATCAACGCGCAAATTGAAGCGCCGCGAGAATATGAAGCACAAGATATTGCTTTAGATATCGTCTACGAAGATGACGATATTTTGGTGATCAATAAACCTGCGGGCTTAGTGGTCCATCCTGGTGCCGGCAACCCAGATGGCACAGTGTTAAACGCGTTATTGCATCATTGTCCAGAGATTGAAAATATCCCTCGTGCGGGTATCGTCCATCGTCTTGATAAAGACACCACAGGGTTGATGGTGGTTGCGAAAACCTTGCCAGCACAAACGCATTTGGTTGCGGCATTGCAAAAACGTGAAAATTTCACCCGTGAGTATGAAGCTATCTGTTATGGCACTATGACCGCAGGCGGTATGGTCGATGCGCCCATCGGTCGTCATGCCACTAAACGTACGCATATGGCCGTCAATGAATTTGGCAAGCCAGCGGTGACGCACTACCGAGTCGCTGAAAAGTTCCGTGCTCATACACGCTTACGGCTGCGCCTAGAGTCGGGTCGTACCCACCAAATCCGTGTGCATATGGCGCATATCAGTCACCCACTTGTTGGTGATCCCTTTTACGGCGGACGCCCACGTCCTCCTAAGCATGCCAGTGAAGAGTTTATGGCGACCTTACGAGGCTTCAAACGCCAGGCTTTGCATGCCATTAAGTTGCAGTTAGCACACCCGATCACCGGTGAGCAAATGCGTTGGCAGGCTCCAGTCCCTGAGGACATGGTGGCGCTGACCGAAGCGCTGCGCCAAGACACCGAAGCCAACGGCTACGATGACCTCTAAAACACCATTTTATACCCCAACCTGGGGTGCTGATGAGTCCCTGGTAGGGGTGCTGCAAAGCACCCGCCAAGGCGGGCATAGTCAGGGCGTGTATCGCAGCCTCAATGTGGGGCTGCATGTGGGCGACCAAGAGTCAGCGGTGCTCGCCAATCGCGCTGTGCTCAATAGCCAACTGCCGCGTCCTGCCTGTTATGTAAACCAAGTACATGGCACCCATATTCATTGTGTTACTCAGTACAGTGAACAGCTTAGAATCGAAGCGGATGGCCTGTTCACACGCTTGCCAAAGCAGCCTTTGGCTATTATGACAGCTGATTGCTTGGCGCTTTTATTAGCCAGCCAAGATGGCGCTGAAGTGGCCGCGTTGCATTGTGGTTGGCGCTCCCTTGCCGGAGGCATCATCGAGCGGGCGTTACCCTTATTTAACACCCCCGCAAAAGATATTCATGCTTGGCTTGGGCCTGCTATAGGGCCCTCAGCCTTCGAGGTCGGGAATGAGGTTAAAAGCCAATTTTGCGCTCACAGCGGCGACTATCAGCAGGGCTTTACAGCCCACGGCGACAAATTTCTTGCCAACTTGCCACTATTAGCCGAGCTTGCGCTTAATCGAGCTGGTGTGAGTAATGTCACTAAAGCTCAGGCCTGCACTTATACCCTTGCCGATACCTACTTTTCTTATCGACGCGATGGCCAAACTGGTCGTATGGCCAGTGTGATCTGGCGCAAATAATCACCAAAATTTTAACCGTATAACTTGATCAAACGCGCGCTAGCACCCATTAAATAGGTAATTAAAGTTTTAGTGGAAACAAACAGATGCGTTTAGATAGATTTACCAGTAAATTTCAGCAAGCGCTCTCCGATGCTCAATCATTAGCACTCGGTCGCGATCATCAATTTATTGAACCCGTACACCTAATGTACGCACTATTGCAGCAAACAGGCTCGAGTGTGCGTGCTCTTTTTGCGCAAGCAGGCGTCAGCGCCGATGAGCTCAACACCAAGCTTTCTCAAGAAATTGAGAAGTTGTTTAAAGTGGAGGGCGTCGGTGGCGACGTGCAATTGTCCAATAACATGGTGTCATTGCTGAACTTATGCGACAAATATGCGCAAAAGCGTAAAGACAAATATATTTCCAGCGAGCTGTTCGTGCTGGCTGCCTGTGAAGATAAAGGGCCTTTAGGAGAGATTTTTAAAGCTCTAAATATCACCACAGGTAAGGTGGAAAAAGCCATAGACGCGCTGCGCGGCGGGCAAAAAGTGGATGACCCCAACGCTGAAGACACTCGTCAGGCGCTTGAGAAATTCACTATCGATCTTACCGAGCGGGCCGAGCAAGGCAAGCTTGATCCCGTTATTGGTCGTGACGAGGAAATCCGTCGCACCGTGCAAGTGTTACAACGGCGCACTAAAAATAACCCGGTGTTAATTGGTGAACCGGGCGTTGGTAAAACGGCGATAGTTGAGGGCTTAGCGCAGCGTATCGTAAACGGTGAGGTTCCTGAGGGTCTTAAGAATAAGCGCGTGTTATCGCTCGATTTGGGCGCTTTAGTAGCCGGAGCTAAATACCGTGGCGAATTTGAGGAGCGTCTTAAGTCGGTCCTCAACGAGCTGGCTAAAGAAGAGGGGCAAGTGATCCTCTTTATCGATGAAATTCATACTATGGTCGGCGCGGGTAAAACCGACGGCGCCATGGATGCTGGGAACATGCTCAAACCGGCGCTAGCGCGAGGTGAATTGCATTGTGTTGGGGCGACAACCTTAGATGAGTATCGTCAATACATTGAAAAGGATGCGGCTTTAGAGCGTCGCTTCCAAAAGGTATTAGTAAATGAGCCGAGCGTTGAAGACACTATTGCCATTTTGCGAGGGTTAAAAGAGCGCTATGAGTTGCACCATTCTGTGGAAATCACCGATCCGGCGATCGTGGCAGCGGCGAATTTATCGCACCGTTATATTAGCGACCGGCAATTGCCCGATAAAGCCATCGACTTAATAGACGAGGCGGGCTCTTCCATTCGTTTACAAATTGACTCTAAGCCAGAGCAGTTGGACCGCCTTGAGCGGCGTATCATTCAGTTGAAACTTGAAGACAATGCCTTAGCTAAAGAAAAGGACGAGGCCAGCCAAAAGCGCCGTGAGGAAATGCAGGAGCTGATCCAAGAGCTGGAAAGTGAATATGCTGAGTTGGACGAAGTATGGAATGCGGAAAAGGCCTCGCTGCAAGGCACTCAAGTGATTAAAGCGGAGCTCGAGCAAGCGCGTTTGGACTTAGAGGTCGCACGTCGAGCTAGTGATCTACAGCGAATGTCAGAACTGCAGTACGGCCGAATTCCCGAGCTGGAGCGCAAATTAGACCTTGCCTCGCAAGTTGAAATGCAAGATATGAACTTGCTGCGTAATAAAGTGGGTGAAGACGAGATTGCCGAGATCCTCTCACGCTGGACCGGCATTCCAGTGGCGAAAATGCTTCAAGGCGAGCGTGAGAAGCTGCTACAGATGGAAGACGAGCTGCACCAGCGCGTTATCGGCCAAGACGAAGCGGTCACCGCTGTTGCCAATGCCATCCGTCGCTCTCGTGCAGGGTTAGCTGATCCCAATCGACCCATAGGCTCATTCTTATTCTTGGGCCCTACAGGGGTGGGTAAAACCGAGCTTACCAAAGCATTGGCGCAACTGATGTTTGACACCGAAGATGCCATGGTTCGTATCGATATGTCAGAGTTTATGGAGAAACATTCAGTGGCGCGTTTGGTCGGTGCGCCTCCGGGCTATGTCGGCTATGAAGAGGGCGGCTACCTCACCGAGGCTGTGCGCCGTCGTCCTTACTCGGTGGTACTGCTTGACGAAGTGGAGAAGGCGCACCCAGACGTATTCAATATCTTGCTACAGGTATTGGATGATGGTCGTCTCACTGACGGGCAAGGGCGCACCGTGGACTTTAAAAACACGGTGATCATTATGACTTCTAACTTGGGCTCGGATGTGATCCAAGAGCAAGCTGGGAATAATGATTACGCCACATTGAAAGACAAAGTGATGATGGTGCTGGCACAGCAATTTAGGCCAGAGTTTATAAACCGTATTGATGAAACCGTGGTATTCCATCCACTAGCCGGAGAGCACATCAAGCAGATTGCTGATATTCAGTTGGCGAAGTTGCACGAACGGCTCACTGAAAAAGGCTACCTATTGGAAATCACCGATGCGGCATTAGCTAAGCTGGCCGAGGGCGGGTTTGATCCGGTCTATGGTGCTCGACCTTTAAAACGGGCTATCCAGCAGGCCATTGAAAATCCGCTGGCACAGAAGCTGTTGGCTGGTGAGTTGGCTGATGGCAACTTGATTTCCATCGATGCTGACGAGCAAGGCTTTTTATTTAGCTGTAAATAAAGGTCAGTTATAACTCATACGAAAGGCGGCAATAATTTGTCGCCTTTTTTATTGTGTCCATGCAATGGTAATGTCAATATAGGTTTAGGAGCAATCATTCAACAATAGTGTTAGCTATGGAACACGGATACCAAGCCATGGTCATTCATGCTTTCGGTGAGCCTGGGGTGCTAAAACCAGTGACCCTATCGCGGCCAAAGCCCAGTGAGCATGAGTTACTTATCAAGGTGCTGAGCACCGCTATTAACCCCATTGATGTAAAAACCCGCGCCGGTATCGGCTTTGCGGCAGAGCAGAACAGACATCACCTGCCTATGAGCTTAGGCTATGATCTGTTTGGCGAGGTGGTTGCCTGTGGTGAGGCGGTAAAAACGCTAAAAAAGGGTAACAAGGTAATGGGTATGGTTGGCTTTGCCACCCAGCCAGGGACCTATGCACAGTATTGTTTGGCCCGTGAAAACGAACTCATTAAAGTCGATGCGGTGAATGAAGATGTGGTGCTATCCGGTCTGTGTTTGGCAGGGTTAACGGCCTTCCAAGCGCTCTCGGCGCTCGCCTGTCCAAAAAGTCAGCCCATTTACATTAATGGTGCTAATGGCACAGTCGGCTCGTTAGCTGCACAAATGGCCGCGCGAATGGGGTATCAGGTTGTTGCTATTAGCCGCAGTGAGCTGCCAAAAAGTGTCGCTTCTTGCGCTCAGCATATGAATTATGACCAGTTTGTGGCTGAGCAACGTAAGGGTTATTTGCTCGATGTTGTGGGCCTGGAGGTCGGGAAGCGTTGTTTACAAGGATTAAGTGCACACAGTCGTGTAGTCACTATTCCGACATTGTCACAAAAAGAGATTATTGCTGCAGCCAATGAGCAAGGAGTGACTGCATGCGCCGTGCTGGTGGTTAAAAACAATGCCCAGCTTAAACGTATTTATCAGTGGTATCGCCAAGGTCACTTAGAGCTGGAACACTGCACTATGCCGCTCTCGGCAGCGGGCATGGCGCATCAGCGTTTAGAGCAAAATAGCAGCAAAGAGAAAGTTATTTTACTGCCTTGGACTTGAGTATTTGGCAGCGCACCCCATAACAACAGAATTAAGCCGCTTGGCTAGAGGTAGTATTTTTTGACTTGTACACAATTAAATCAGCGTCTTAGCGAATTGTCGTCCGCTGAAAATCAAGCCGCAATTGTCGGCATTGTTCGGGGTATTGAGCGCGAGGCGCTGCGTACCAATCGCAGCGGCGGGTTATCGACAAAGCCCCACCCAGTGGCGATTGGTTGTGCCTTAACCAACTCGATGATCACCACCGATTTTTCTGAAGCTTTACTTGAATTCATTACCCCAGTAAGCACCGATCCTGAGGAAACATTGGCTCAGTTGCGTGACCTACAAAAGTTCACTCTTGCGCAACTCGAAGATGAATTATTGTGGCCAGTGAGTATGCCGTGTTATATCCAAAGCCAAGATGAAATCCCGTTGGCGCAATTCGGCTCATCCAATGTCGGTCGTATGAAAACGCTATACCGAGAGGGGTTAAAAAACCGCTACGGCAGTATGATGCAGGCCATAGCCGGGGTGCATTTCAATATCTCTTACCCACAAACGTTTTGGCAAACCTTGCAGGGTTTAGCTGGGCAAAGTGGTGACTTACAGTCTTTTATTTCCGACAATTACTTAGGTCTAATTCGTAACTTTAAACGCGAATTGTGGTTAATTAGCTATTTATTTGGTGCTTCACCGGCATTGTGCGGCTCCTTTTTAGAAGGGCAAGAAACCTCACTACCGTTTAAAAAGCTTGGTAAAGGTAGCCTATACCTTGAGCATGGTACCGCTCTGCGTTTGGGTGATTTGGGTTACACTAATAGCGCCCAATCGAGCTTGCGGGTAATGTATAACTCATTGGAAGAATATGTTGCCGGCTTAAAGAGCGCGATCAACTCACCTTCTGAGTTGTACCAGCATCTTGATGATTATCATGCACCAAAACCGCAGCAATTAAATAAAAATATTCTGCAAATTGAAAACGAGTTTTACTCGCCTATTCGCCCGAAACGCAATGCTCGCTCTGGCGAGAAGCCAACGCAGGCGTTATTGCGCGGCGGCATTGAATACATCGAAATTCGCGCCTTGGATGTGAACCCTTTTGCGGATACCGGCATCGATTTAACGCAAATTCGTTTCTTGGACGTGTTTTTGACTTACTGCTTATTAAAGGCATCGCCGCACATGGATTGGCAGGAGCAAGGCCAGACACAAGAGAACCTCGATCGGGTGGTCAATCAAGGTCGCGATCCGCAATTGCAGTTGCAACGCGGTGACGAGTCTGTCTCTTTGCAGCAATGGGCCGAGGATATTTTTACTGATCTTGCAAAAGTCGCTGAATATATGGACCAAGCGCATGGCAGCGATGATTATCAGCATACCATTGCTGAGCTACAGAGCTGGGTGAGCGATCCTAGTAAGACCATATCAGGGCGCTACCTACAACAGTTACTCAGTGATGATGTTGACAATGGTCAGTTTGCCTTGCAATTGGCACAACGTTACAGCGACGCTCATAGTCAGTGGCAGTACCAATGCTTTGACGACGCACATTTAGCTGAGCAAGCCGAACTGTCGGTTAAGGCACAACAGCAGGTGGAGCAGGAAGATACTGTGAGCTTTGAAGCCTTTTTAGATGAATACTTTGCGGTGGAAAAGGTAGAAGCATAAAAAAAGCGCGGCTAAGGTAGCCGCGCAAATTATTCTACAGGGATGAAACAATGCTAAACTGCTGCATTCATAAGTTCAGACTAAGGCTTGCGGATTAAGTTCAAAATAAATGAAAAAAAATTTATCGCTTATTTTTACCCTGTTTTTATTTGCTGGGTGTGCGACCGCGCCACCCAAGCAACCCGATGATATCTGCAAGATTTTTGAAGAGAAAGAAGATTGGTATTTTGATGCCAAGGACGCGCAAGAGCGCTGGGGCTCGCCTAAACATGTGTTAATGGCGATGATGTATCAAGAAAGCTCCTTTCGTCATGATGCTGCCCCGCCCATGGAATATTTCTTATGGATCATCCCCACAGGTCGTGCCAGTGACGCTTATGGTTACTCACAGGCAAAGACCATGACCTGGGAAGATTACACACGCGAAACCGATAACGACGGCGCTGATCGTGACGATTTTGACGATGCAATCGATTTTATGGCGTGGTTTGTGTGGAAAACACATCAGATTAACGGCATTTCGAAGTGGGATGCGTATGCTCAATACCTTAACTATCACGAAGGGTGGGGCGGTTATAAACGCGGCACCTATCGCAGTAAGGCTTGGTTAATGCGCGCCGCGAATAAAGTGAAACGTCGTGCCAGTCGTTATGCGGTTCAGCTTAAGCGCTGCGAAGAGGAGTTAGATAAGAACTGGTTTGAGCGCTTATTCTTCTGATTGCTGCAACTTAGGTGCACCACTGAAGCGCTGGCTATCTTCAAAGCCCTGCTCCCAGCGCGCTTTATCGGCGTAAAAAATATGTGCTGTGACACTGATATTAGGGTCATCGTCGAGCGAGCCTGCAGGAACAACGAGTAAGTCTCCTTGTTGTTGATACATGGGTAATGCCGAGCCACACCGACTACAAAAGCTTTTGCAGTGAGCGCTGTGTGGGAGTTGGTAATGTCTTACCAACGGCTCACCTGATAACCAAGTGAGAGTGGCCGAGTTTGAGAACAAGTTTGCTCCGTGCGCCGAGCCACTGTCTTTGCGACAGTGACCGCAGTGACATAAATAGAAATGACTGAACTCACCTTTTATTTCGAAGCGTACCTGTGCGCATAAGCAGCTGCCTTGCATAAGTCTTCTCCTTTGCTTTCATTACTACAAGTTTAGCCAGTGCCACTGTCGTTGCTCATTTATTGCTGCGCATAAATCCAGTCCAATCCTTGGATCAAGGTGCTCGGAAACGCTGTCGCGTGTTTAGCCCCTTCAATAATGCGAAACTTAATCGTCGTATTTTTTCCGCATTCAGCGGTCATTTTCTCTATTAGTTTTTGCGCCCCAGCCACCATATGCTGCTTTTCTCCATACTTTGGCTGTTCCAAGCTACCCACCGATACATAGACCTTGGTTGGTGAACGAGGTTTCATCACAGATGAGTGTAAAATATCGTTATTGGCAAACCATACCGATGGGCTACCGATTATGTAATTGCTGAACATATCAGGGTGATTGAACAGGATATAGGTGCCAAACAACCCCCCTAATGAGTTTCCCACAAAGGTGCGTTGTGAGGGGAGGGTTCGGTAGTTCTGCTCAATATAGGCGAAGACGGTCTCGCGGATAAACTTAGCATGACCATCAGCATGGCCAGTTTGAAACTTCCAGTTTGTGGCTTGCACCGGAGTGTAGTCTCTTATTCGACTAGATGGGCCTTTTGAGCCTCGTGAATAGGATATCCCCACAATGATAGCCTCTTTCATTGTGCCGCTGTTCATCGGAAAGCGTGTAGCACCTGAAGCAATCTGAAAGCTATACCAGGCATCCATCAGGTAAATGACGGGATACTTTTTATCTTTATTTATCGCATAAGAGCGAGGCAGTTTTATAAATACAGGGTATACCCGTTTGCTTGCAGGCTCTGTTAATTCGATAACTGCACTTCTTGGTATTTCAAAGGGCTCGTTTGCGAGTCCTGTAGCGCATGTAACGATAAGAATAAAATACAGTAAATAACTCAAGGTCGTCTCCATAATAGACAATAGTTTAACTGGCGCACACAGGCGTATCCTGTGCTTTGGCTGCTGTAAGGTGACGAATACGCTTGGCGATAGGTTGCTCGAAGTATCGGTATGACAAGTAGGCCACCATTATGCTTAGTGCTAAGGCGACAATGAGTTTGAGCTCAACAGTCAACGCTAACTTATTTACCTGCATAATAATGGGCATATGCAGCAGGTATAGCGAATAGGAGATTTTGCCGATGAAATCACCAAGGCGATTGGCGAGTACAATATTGTTATCAGGGACGAGAAATACGACGCAAAAGAATACTGTGCTCATAACTAGTAACACTTCATAGCTTAGCCACATTCGTCTTTCATCGCCGCTGGTTAGCGGAGTGAATTGTGGATACATAAGCGGTATTAACAGAAGAACCAGTACAAAGCGGTGTTTCCGCATGTAGTTAGGCACTTTTAGGGTTGGGTACAGTAAGCCCAAAATCACACCCACAAAAAACAAAGGTAAGGTGCGCAATATGCTAAAGAGGTTATAGGGTATTCCATAAATATCGCCATAAATCCTCGGAAAGTTGGTAAAAAACAGCGCAATCATTACCGCCACAATAGCGAGATAAATATAGCCTGTTCTGTTTTTAGCCAGCATCCAAAAAGCAATAAAAACCAAATAAAAGTGTATTTCAGGTGGAATAGTCCAAAGTACGCTCTCGCCGTGAACAAATAGCAAGTGGCCGAGTAAGGCGTTGACATCAGGTATGTTATATAGGCTGTCATTCCCGCTCTTAGCGAGTATGAACGAGGCGAACACCACAGCTAGGTACAAGGGCAGCACTCTTGCTGCTCGGGCCAATAAATAGCGCGTGAGGTTAGTGCGATTGAACTCTTTACCTAAATAAAGGTATGCCATCAAAAAGCCGCTTAGTAAAAAGAATAGCATCACCCCATAGGCACCGGAGCCACCTCCTAGTGCGCCATCAAACCAGAGGGTTATATCACTGAAATGTGTAAAGAAAACAATAAGTGCAGCGAGCCCTCGCAAGGCGTTCAGCTTTCTAATTTCCAACCTAGACTCCTAATCTGAGCATTATTATTATTCGCCGTAGGGCGTGAAGAGTTAGCGCTGCAGTTGAAATTATTAACTAGCATTATTGCAGCGAGTTATTGCTAGGCTTACCGGCTGGTTATGCTCATTTTACTGCAATATAAATATCTACTTCATTATCATTTTTATAGTACTCAAAATCTGTTGTATAGGCCCGTTGACAGGGGCAATTAGGTGAATTGAAATAGTGCCAAACTTCGCGCCAAAGTTTTATAACTGCTTGTGGCATTTCACCATCTGATGAAAAAATGAGGTACTTACCTGAACGAACTTCGACATGTATCAATTCTGATATCATGTTTGGTGATAATGTGTCCGAGCACACGATTACATCAAAAGCCCCAGTAAAATCAGATTCATAGTTTGTGTATAAACCAAATATTCTTGATTGAGCGGTTAGGTGTGGAGCTGCATTTGTGTTGAACTTAACCCAAAGGTTGCCAATCTTTGCTCGAGTAGGGGTGGTTTCGTCTTCATTCGTCATGCGAGTCAAAAAACCTGTCACTGCAAAGCCATCTAATTCATGTATCTTCATATCGCTTCCTTGCTATTTAACTATGTACTGCCTGTATACCCGGCCTAGTGCATATTATTTATCCATAAAGTCATGAAGTTAGCAAAGGCAGAGGATAATGTCTAAGTATATGTTGGGCGCTGAAAGCGAGCATGACTCCTTAAGGGGCGTTTCTCGGACTTATTTTTTAGCGACCACAAATGCAGTCAGATTAAAAATCGATTTGGTTTGTGGGTCTTTTTATCGCTTTGCGGACTTTTAGGTTGGTTGCACATGGACAGAGGCTGCTACCAGGAAAGGTAGCAGCCCTAAATGGATTGCTAGTCTTTAGACTTCTTGCGACGCTGCTGTGGGAGCACACGTACCAGCTTAATCATGTTTTCTTTTACTTCCATGACCTCAATCGGGTAGCCCTCAATTTTAAGCCCTAAATTGGCGTCGGGAATATCTTCTAAATATTCGACAATCAGGCCGCTAAGAGTTTTTGGCCCATCTTGGGGAAGATGCCAACCCATTTCTTTATTGAGGTCACGAATATTGGCACCGCCATCAACTAGCACTGAGCCATCGTCCTGCTCACTGACTTCCTCGCTTGGTGGTCGGGTTTGTGTGGTGGTGAAGTCGCCAACCACTTCTTCGAGAATATCTTCAAGTGTGACTAGGCCTTGAATATCACCATATTCGTCAACAACCAAGCCAATACGCTCTTTGACCTGCTGAAACTTGTGTAACTGGGTATTCAAAGAGGTGCCTTCGGGAATAAAGTAAATCTCCCTTACTGCGCGAAGCAGCGACGACTTATTAAACTGCTCTTTGGTGAGTAGACGAAGTGCGTCTCGAGCATGAATAAAGCCCACGGCATCATCGATTTGGTCACGGTATAAAAGCACCCGGGTGTGCTGCAAGTTGGTGAGCTGCTTACTGATCACCTTCCAGTCATCATTAACATCAATGGCGTTAATTTCATTACGCGGGATCATAATGTCCTCCACGGTGACCTGCTCAAGGTCTAAAATCGACGTCAGCATGCTTTTGTGCTTGGCCGGCAACATGGCCCCGGCTTCACTTACCACGGTTTTCAGCTCTTCTTTAGAAAGGCTGTGCTCTTCCATTTGCTCTGGGCTAAAGCCAAGCAGACGCAACAAACCGTTAGTGATCCAGTTTAGGGCAATCACAAAAGGCAAAGTTAAGCGCAGCAAATTTTTAAGAATCAGCGAGCTTGGAAAGGCGATTTTCTCTGGGTACAAGGCGGCAATGGTTTTCGGAGTCACCTCTGCAAAGACCAATAAAATAAAGGTCAACCCAAAAGTGGCCACCGCTAAGCCGACAACATCGCCAAACAGGCGAATACCAATAATCGTGGCCACTGAGGAGGCCGCAATATTAACAAGGTTATTGCCAATAAGGATCAAGCCTATAAGGCGATCAGGGCGCTTGAGTAGGCTGCTGACTCGCGTGGCTCCGGCGTGTTTTTGTTTTTCTAGGTGGCGTAGTCGAAATTTATTTATCGACAACATCCCAGTTTCGGAGCTAGAGAAGTATGCGGAGAGTACGATCAGTATTGCTAGAATGATAAACAACGTACTCGTCGATATGTCGTCCAAAGAAGGATCCTTCTATTAAAAATCAAGGTATATTAAGCGGCACTCGCCGCGCGTAGTCAAGTGAACTTGCCCTGAAGATAAAGTAATTGCTTAAAAACGCTGCAATATTACTTCTTGGACAAAGCGACTGCCAAAATAGGCAAGAGTGAGTAGGCCGGCACCGACCATAATAGTGATCACAGAGGATTTGCCGCGCCAACCTCGCAGCTTGCGGCCAATAACAACGGCTAAGAACACCCCCCAAGCGATAATGGAAAGCACCGTTTTATGCGCGTTTTCAATAGCCAGCATGGAATCTAGGAATACAAACCCAGAGAGCAGGGCGAGGCTCAACAAAGCTGTGCCAACAAACACTAATTGGTAAAGTTGCCGTTCGACCACCATCAGCGGTGGCAGGTGGCTGTATACAATGGCTAGGTCTTTGCGTTTAAGGCGTTTGTCGATGAAATAAAACTGCACCGCATACAAGGTAGCAATCACCAGCACGCAATAAGCCAGCAGTGAAATAGAGATATGTGTCACTAACCCAATTTCCAGGCGAATACTTTGCACGATGATATCGTGCGGCATAAATAGGCTAGCGAATAATAAAATAGTGGCAAACCCATACACGACAGGTAGCAATAAGGTGGCTGGAAAGCGCAGTGACACGGCGGTGACTGATAATACGATAACCCAGCAGGTCAGCAGCGATACATTAATAAAAGATAGGTCTTGGCCTTGGGTGGTGAATACCGCATTTACGAGCAACACCATGTGCGTCAAAATCGCAAGTGTACTGAGGATCACCGTGGTTTTTTGCGATGGGCCTTTGGCATCAAACAAGCGAGACAATACGTGCGCGGTGGCAGCACCGTAAAAAGCACAACTCAACAGTGTCAAAATTGTAATCAGCATGATGACCTTTTTTGCTCGTAGTTATTATTCCATCAAGAAGCCATTGTATTTAAAGCGAACACGCTTGCCTAGATCTAATTGCCTTTGCTTTGCACTTGGTGCTGGGATTTGCCCCCCGCTTTCAGTTATAATCGGCGAAAATGTAAGTAGCAACGGAATCGTTAGCGATGTTTGAAAATCTGCAGGAACGATTAGGGAAGACCCTAAAAACCATCAGTGGCCGTGGCCGCCTCACTGAAGACAATATTAAAGAGACGCTGCGTGAAGTGCGTATGGCTTTGCTTGAAGCTGACGTCGCTTTGCCCGTTGTTCGTGATTTCGTCAAGCAAGTCAAAGAGCGTGCCGTCGGCACAGAGGTGACTAAAAGCCTGACTCCTGGCCAAGTGTTTGTCAAAATAGTCCGTGAAGAGCTTGAAAAAGCCATGGGCGAGGCTAACGAAGAACTTAACCTCAATGCCCAGCCGCCCGCAGTCATTATGATGGCTGGCTTACAAGGGGCGGGTAAAACCACCAGTGTTGGCAAGTTGGCGAAGTTCCTAAAAGAGCGCAAGAAAAAGTCGGTATTGGTGGTGAGTGCCGATATTTACCGACCAGCGGCAATTAAACAGCTTGAAACCCTAGCATCTGAAGTAGATGTCGAGTTTTTCCCCAGCGACACCTCGCAAGACCCAGTTGATATCGCCAATGGCGCCATTGCTCACGCCAAGAAAAAGTTTATTGATGTGGTGTTAGTGGATACCGCCGGTCGTCTTCACGTTGATGAAGACATGATGAGCGAGATTAAAGCACTGCACAGTGCTATTAACCCAATTGAAACGCTGTTCGTGGTTGACTCCATGACTGGTCAGGATGCGGCGAATACCGCGAAAGCTTTTGATGAAGCACTGCCACTTAGTGGTGTGATCTTAACTAAGACCGATGGTGATGCCCGTGGTGGTGCCGCGCTATCGATTCGCCATATTACCGGTAAACCCATTAAGTTTATCGGTGTTGGTGAGCGTAGCGATGCTCTAGAGCCGTTCCACCCCGATCGTGTTGCGTCGCGTATTCTCGGTATGGGCGACGTTTTGTCTCTTATCGAAGAAGTGGAAATGAAGGTCGATAAAGACAAAGCTGCAAAAGTGGCGGATAAGGTCTTTAAAGGCAGCGGCTTTACATTAGAGGACTTTGCCGACCAACTGCGACAAATGAAAAACATGGGTGGCATGATGTCCATGCTTGATAAGTTGCCAGGCATGAGTAACTTACCTGAAGGAGTCAAAGGGCAAGTTAACGACAAAACATTTGTGCAAATGGAAGCCATTATCAACTCCATGACACCGAAAGAGCGCGCGCGTCCGGAAATTATTAAAGGCTCACGCAAAAAGCGTATTGCTGCGGGCTCTGGCACACAAGTACAAGACATCAACAAGCTGCTGAAGCAATTTACACAGATGCAGAAAATGATGAAAAAGATGAAAGGCAAAGGCGGCATGATGAAAATGATGCGCGGCATGAAAGGGATGATGCCACCAGGAATGATGGGTGGCCCCGGCGGCCCTAAGTTCTGAGCCAATGCGTTATATAAAAAAAGCGTGACAACCGTCGCGCTTTTTTTTGCGTTGCAAAGCGCGTTAAGCGGTGAAATAGTAGGTTCTATATCAATGTAACAAGCGAGGTTGATATGAGAGCGCTCATTATTACCATGCTCTTTTGGGTATTGGTTGGCTGTACAAGCACGGATTGGCGTACTGCCAGTCGTGAAAGTGCGGGTATTGCGCAGCCGGTGAGTGAGCCGGGGGCGGTGATTGAGTTTTATGCTGCTGATGCATTCAGCTGGCGTGGTTGGTTTGCCGTGCATACTTGGCTTGCAATAAAAGAGCAGGGGGCACAGCAGTATACAGTGTATGAAGTGGTTGGCTGGGGCGTGGACCAAGGTCGACCGGCTTTGCGCAGCTATAAAACATCCACGCCTGATCGTTACTGGTACGGTGCTAAGCCTGATAAGTTTCATGTGGTCAGCGGCGCCAAAGCAGCGGAGCTTATTCCTAAAATCCAAGCTGCTGCGAAGCAGTATCCATGGGAAAACGAATACACGCTCTTTCCAGGGCCGAACAGCAATACCTTTCCCGCATGGATAGGCAGGCAAGTTCCCGAACTTGAACTGGCGATGCCTTTTAGTGCTATTGGCAGCGGTTATGGCGATTAGCTTACGTCGTTTTGCCCAAGGCGATGAGCACGCGTTAATGTCTTTGCTTAATAATGCTCAGGTACAACGTTTCTTATCGCCCAAAATCCCTTATCCTTACACTGAGGCGGATGCCAGTTGGTGGGTTCGAGAGGGCGCTCAAAGCGAGCACATCTACGCCATTGAGCACGATAATGAGTTGATTGGCTGTATCAGTGCCACAGTGGGGCAGTTCGAGTACGCTAAATCAGCGGAGGTAGGTTATTGGCTGGGTCAGCCTTATTGGCACCAAGGCTTTGCGAGTGAGGCGCTGCAACAGCTATTAAGCAAGCTCGCTCATGGAACTGATTTGCTGCGCCTGCATGCAGTCGTATTTGCAGGGAATAAAGGTTCTCAGGCGCTGTTAGCGCGCTGTGGCTTTGTTCTCGAAGGACGACTAAGGCAAGCGATAGTGAAGCAGGGCCAGCGTTTTGATGGCCTTATTTATGGGTTATTACTTGACGACATACGCTGAACAAACCGGCCGTTAGCGACAGCTCAAAAGCCAAGATCATCATTTAACCCACACAAACCACGTATTTAATGCAGTTCTTACTTGCATTGTGGCAAAAAATTCGTACAATTCCCGAGCTTCCCTGTATGGGGAAGTTTCACTTATTAATGAAAACAGTCAATCTATTTAGAGGACGGTATGGTAACTATTCGTTTGCAACGTGGTGGCGCTAAGAAGCGTCCTTTCTATCAAATTGTGGTTGCGGATAGCCGTTTCTCGCGTGACGGTCGTTTCATCGAGAAAGTAGGTTTCTTTAACCCTATTGCTGCTGGTCAGGAAGAAAAACTTCGTCTAGACCTTGCCCGTGTTGATCACTGGGTAGGCCAAGGCGCGGCTCTTTCAGATCGCGTAGCAAAGCTAGTTAAAGACGCTCGTAAAGCGGCTTAATAGGCGTAAGTGTAACCATGAGTCAACAAGAGCAAGCCTCAACAATCGTCGTTGGCAAACTCGGAGCCCCGTATGGGATCAAGGGTTGGCTTAAGGTACATTCATTTACTGATGATCCCCAAGGGATCTTCGATTTCAGCCCATGGTTGATAGGGCAACAAGGTAAATGGCAAACCTTTGAAGTGAGTGACTGGCGTCGCCACAACAAAGGCTTTATCGCCAAGTTTGCGCAAATTAATGACCGTGACCAAGCAATGGCTATGACCAATGCGGAAATCTCGGTTGAAGTGGCGCAATTACCAGAGCTTCCCGAAGGGGAGTTTTATTGGCGAGATCTCATCGGCATGGCCGTGGTAACCACAAAAGGTTATGACTTAGGTCAAGTTGATGACTTGATGGAGACAGGCTCGAATGATGTGCTGGTTGTGAAAGCAAACAGTAAAGATGCATTCGGCAAAGGCGAGCGTTTAATCCCATTTTTGACCGATTCGGTCATTATCAATGTGGACCATGACGAGCGTCAGATTACTGTGGACTGGGACCCAGGCTTTTAATGGCACAAACACCGTTTTGGATGGGGGTAATAAGCCTCTTTCCAGAGATGTTTTCGGCAATTACTGAGCAGGGCGTAACAGGCCGCGCAGTGAAACGTGGTTTAATCGACTTTCACTGCTGGAACCCGCGCGATTATGCAACGGATAAGCATCGTACTGTGGACGACCGCCCTTATGGTGGAGGTCCAGGCATGTTGATGATGGTTGAACCATTGAAGCAGGCCATACTCGATGCGAAAGCTGCGGCAGGCGAGGGCGCTAAGGTAATTTACATGTCCCCACAAGGGCGAAAACTAGATCAGCAAGGCGCACAAGAGCTCGCTCAGTGCGATAAACTGATTTTAGTAGCTGGTCGTTATGAAGGTATAGATGAACGGCTCATCGAATCCTATATCGATGAAGAATGGTCGATTGGGGATTTTATCCTCAGCGGCGGTGAACTACCGGCCATGACATTAATTGACGCTGTTGCGCGATTAGTGCCAGGGGTGTTAGGTCATAACCAATCGGCTGAGCAAGATTCATTTTCGGATGGCTTGCTCGATTGTCCGCACTATACCCGGCCAGAGATATTGGATGGCAAAGCGGTTCCACCGATTCTACTCAGTGGTAACCACCAAGCAATCGCAAAATGGCGGCAAAAGCAGTCATTAGGGAGAACTTGGCAAAGACGTCCAGACTTGTTGCAAAACCTAGCTCTGACTGAGGAGCAAGCGCAGTTACTTGCTGAATATCAGCAAGAAAACTCATAGCTTGTGGCTAGAAGACAGTTACACCTAGGAAAGTGAGAAATAAAATGGCAAAAGTAAACCAAAATATTATTAAAGAGCTTGAAGCTGAACAGCTTAAGCAAGACGTACCAAGCTTCGGCGCTGGTGACACAGTTGTTGTACAGGTACGTGTAAAAGAGGGTAACAAAGAGCGTCTACAGGCCTTTGAAGGTGTTGTAATCGCTAAGCGTAACCGTGGCCTACACTCTGCATTCACCGTGCGTAAAATTTCAAGCGGTGAAGGCGTTGAGCGTGTATTCCAAACGCACAGCCCACTTGTAGATAGCATCACAGTTAAGCGTCGCGGTGCAGTACGTCGCGCGAAACTTTACTACTTGCGTGAGCGTTCTGGTAAGTCTGCACGTATTAAAGAAAAACTTAATTAATACGCGCGTTTTACTAAGACGTGATAAAGCGGGCCAGCTAGTAATAGCTGGCCCGCTTTGGTTTTTACAGGCGGCGCCTTATGCTCCCTCTCGCTGCAGGTGATTCCTCGCATATTATTCAACACCTTGTTACCTCTTGCCCCTTTTCCTGACTTACTAATATTGCTACTATCGATGTATTAATTAGTTTACCAAGTGTAATTTTAAGTTTACATTATGACCTCAGAGCAGCAGCTAGCCCAACTTCGCAATCAAATCGATGCCTGTGATACCGAACTCGTTCGCCTCCTTGCCAAGCGTAACCAAATCACCGAGCAGGTAGGTAAAATAAAGCAACAAAGCGGTGCTCCTTTGCATGCCCCCGAACGCGAGGCGGCGTTGATCGCGGCTCGACGTAAAGAGGCTGAAGAAGCGGCGGTTAACCCTGACTTGGTCGAAGATATTTTGCGGCGCATGATGCGAGAGGCCTATCAAAACCAACAAAGTGAGTTGGCTTGTGTTTGTAAGTCGCTCAATCCGGTGGCGATTGTCGGTGGCCGTGGAGCGATGGGGCAACTATTTGCTAAGCAACTTACCCGTAGTGGTGTTGAGGTGCGTATTATTGACCGCCAAGAACAGCAAAGTGGCGAAGCTGCAAAGCTACTCAAAGGCGCTAAATGTGTGCTTATTAGCGTACCTATCAACGCCGTAGAGGAGGTTGTCGCCAACCTTCCTGCTTTGGACGACGATGCCTTGCTAGTTGATATCACGTCTGTGAAAGAAAAGCCCTTAGCGGCGCTGACCAACAAACACAGTGGTCCGGTATTGGGCTTGCACCCGATGTTTGGACCAGATATTAGCCATTGGGTTAAACAAACGGTGGTGGTGTGCAAAGACGTAGAGAGTGAAGCGGGTGAGGCGTTGTTGGCTCAGCTTAAAGTGTGGGGGTGTCAACTTGTCACTATGAGCGCACGCAAACACGACGAAGCCATGCAAATAATCCAGGTTATGCGTCACTTAACCACCTTCGTATATGGCCAGTTTCTAGCTAAACAAGAACATAGCTTAGCAGAAATTCGCGATTGCTCGTCCCCTATCTATCAGCTGGAATTAATGATGGTGGGCCGTTTGTTTGCACAAAGCCCGGAGCTGTATAGCGACATCATGCTTGCGCAGTTTGAGCGCGTAGAGCCGCTCTTGGAGGCGTATAAAAATACCTATGAACATACTTTAAGCATGCTGCGTGATAAAGACAAAGAGGCGTTAATGACTGCATTCTCTGATGCAAAAGTGTTCTTTAGTGATGCCAGCGATCAGTTCTTAAGCCAAAGCCGAGCTTTGTTAAATAAAGCTAATGATGCCAAGGTGTTAGGTTAGTATTTGCTTTATCAAAGATGTGTTCCGTATGCAGAAAGGCATTGATGGCGCCTTTCTGCACAGACAGGATTACATTTTTGGCGTAACCGCTTTAAGCGACTCACTTTGGTAGCAGCCTAAAACGCGGATAAACTCAGTGAAGGGTTTAAGCTCTTCTAAGGCTTGATTAACATTAGGGTCGTCGATGTTCGCTTCTAAGTCGATATAAAACACTTCTTCCCAAGGGTTGCCTGGCACCGGGCGAGACTCTAGTTTCACTAAGTTAATTTCACGCTGTTTGAAAATCATCAGAGCATCAGCTAAGGCGCCCACTTGCTGCGAGGTTGACATAATTAGCGATGTTTTTGTGGGGATTTGCATTGATACCTGAAGCGGTTTGCGGGCAACCACAATGAAGCGGCTGTGGTTTTCACTTTGATTAGCAATCGCCGTTTGCAGCACCTCTAACCCTAAATGCTTGCCGGCCTGCGCCGAGCCAATTGCCGCGCTGTGCTCGCATTCAAGCGCTGCCTTCATTGCACTGGTGGTGGAGTCGCAATGCTCGAGCTGAACCTGATCTAACCCTTGAATAAACCGGCTGCACTGAGCGAATGGCTGAGGGTGACCAAAGAGCTTATTAATATCACCCAGCTCGGTTCCTGGTTTGGCTAATACACAGTGCTCAACGCTGTGGGTTACTTCACCGACAATCGACACTTGGGCATGTTGCAAGAGGTCAAACACCTCATTAATACTGCCAGAGCTGGTATTTTCAATAGGCAGTACGCCAAAGTCTGCTTGGCCTTTTTCCACTGCGCCGGTGATTTCATCAAATTGTGAACAACCAAGTTCTACCAGCTTGCCTGGGCGGCGGCTGAAATACTTATGTACGGCCAGTTGCGAGTACGAGCCTTGCCCTCCTAAGTAAGTGACTCGGTTGGTCGTCCCTAAGGCTTCGGGGTTGAGGTTTTGTTGCAACATGGCCTGTTGGTGCAACACCGAGTCCTCTAAAATACGCTGGAACACATTGTTGATATAATAAGCGTCTAACCCTAAGGATTTGCCATAACTTATCAAGTTCTCCAGCAGTGCCTGTTCCCGGGCTTCATCACGTATGGGTTTATTGTTGTTAATTTTATACTCCACAACGGAGTGTGCGATACGGCGGCGTTTAGCCAGCAAAATCAAAAGCTCGGAGTCTATTTCGTTAATATCCCGGCGCAATGCATGCAGCGTTTCGTTAGTCATTATTAGGTTTCCTCATTCCCAAAACGAAAAAAGCCTCCCAGTGGGGAGGCTTTAGCATAAGGTGAATCTCACGTACTCGCTATCGGCCTCCCTAACAAGGGCGGAAGATAAAAAAGCGAAAAAATACGAAAGAGATACTGTTCATACTTTCAATCTACTGGTTCCACTCTATGCAAGTCAACAGCTAAATCGGGCTAATTTGATATTTCTCAATTTAATGTCTTAGCGCCGGTAAACTAGGTGAGTAGAAAACGTTATTGTGTTACAAATACTGTGCGAACTAGCAACGCGGTGTTATAGCTCATACCTTTGTATGGGCTGCAATATCGTGCAATCAATTATTCCACGAAAAAGGTTTATATAAGTGCCTGAGGCCTGTTATATTTGCTAGCTGGCTAAAAGTACATTAATCCAGAGACTTAAAAAGGATAGGCAGTGGTCTACAGGCGTCCGCCATCTCGGTTTGGCATTCATTCCCTCAGCATCAAGCTCTCGGCATTGATCTCTGCTATTTGTTTGATTGCCGGTATTTTTGCGGCGGTGCTGATGCTCAAGTCAGAGCAAAAGCAGTTGATGTTTGAAGAGCATGAACAGTTAAACCAATATAGTGCACGTTTTATCGGTCAGTTTGGCCGTTTTATTGATACCAAAACCAACATTGCTGAGCAGGCCAACGAGGTCGTTAAACGCGCTTTATTCACTCACACCAACGCCAATGCTTCCTTTGAGTCACCTCAATTTATAATTACCGATGAACTAACACTGCGCAGCATGTCTGATGATGGCCTTTCTGCTGCCATCATCCCGAAAAAAAATTATTCACCATCCTACGAGCAACTGTTTGCAAAATCAGAGCAGCTTTGGCAGGTCATTTCACCCACGTTGATTCAAGAGTATTTTAATTTCTATTTGCTGACCGAGGATGACTTTGTTCGAGTGGCGCCGCCGAACTGGGCATTGGATGTGCCAGCGGATTATCGCGCCGTGAACTCATTGAATTTCGATCGCGTTAATGAGCAAAATAACCCCACCCGTCAGGCAGTGTGGACGCCGGTGTACTACGACCCTATCTGGGGCAAATGGATTGTCAGTATTGTCACGCCTATTTATAAGCAGGATCAGCACGTCGCGCTAACAGGTGCGGATTTAGAACTGGATAAATTACTCGAATACTTACCAATAGATGACCCACATCAGCAGATGTTTGTTGTTGATGCACAGGGACAGTTATTGGCTCACCCGCGCTTAGACAATGCCACCTACCAACGCTATGGCCGCCAAGGTAAACCGCTACGCATGTCTGACTTTATTAACCCTAAACTGGTTGAATTAGTCAGTGGGGCGCTGCGCTTAAAACTGCCAACGGTGACAGAGCAATTCAGTTACGAGGGAGAGAATTACCTCACCACGATTCGCAAAGTTGAAGGGCTGGATTGGTACGTAGGCATTTACCGTAAGCAATCCAGTGCTTTAGAAGCGCTTGAGGCATTGCAAATTAAGTTCTTAGGGCTGTTTATTCTCTACGCCATTCTCGTTGCTCTGCTATTACACCAAGCTTTGTATCAGCTCGTGCTCCGGCGCATTTATTTGCTTGTGAATGCGGTATCCAGCTTTGGCAAAGGCAAAATGGACACCGATTTCCCGCCAGAGAGTAAAGATGAAATAGGTGTTCTCAATGGCTCATTTAAAGACATGAGTGTCGAGCTGAGTAACACCATAACCGGGCTTAATCAGCGTATTAAAGAAAAAGAAGTGGCCGAGCAGGCTGCCAACCGGCTCTCTAAAGCGGTCGCTTACTCTGGTACTGGGGTGTTGATCACCAACTATCAACTGCAAATTGAATATGTGAACCCGAAAATGCTGGAGATGACCGGGTACAGCGAAGAGCACTTTATTGAGGCCAAATTACTCAGTGTTATTGCCCGGGAAATGGCGATTCTCAACGAAGACATTGAGTTTGATTTACGCTCACGTAATTATTGGCGTGGTGACACCATGCTGCAGCACATTGATGGTCGAGCCATATGGGTATCGCTCAGTATTTCTCCCATCCGTGATGAGGAAGGGGATGTCGATAGCTACGTAGTTTCTGCGCAAGACATTTCCTTTGTAAAAGAGAGTCAGCGCAAAATGGAGCAGCTGGCTTATTTTGATACCCTTACAGGTTTGGCCAACCGTACTTTCTTTCGCATGCAGCTACGTAAGTCGATGGCGCTCGCGGATAGAGGGCATTATGCTTTTGCCTTGTTTTACTTCGACCTTGATGAATTTAAACGCATTAATGACACTTTAGGTCATGATGTCGGTGACCAATTGCTGGTAGAGGTAGCTCGGCGCCTCAAAAACCGCCTTCGTACCGAAGACACCATTGCCCGTTTAGGCGGTGATGAATTTGCGGTATTACTCAGTGGTATTGAAAGTCATGAACGTGCAAAAGAAGTAGCTAATACCATTCAGCGCACTCTTAATCAGCCTATTCAGCTTGGCAATAACGAGGTGATTGTGAGTGCCAGTATTGGTATTACCATGGCGCCCGATGACAGTAGCGAAGAAGATCAATTGCTTAAGCACGCTGATTTGGCAATGTACGAAGCCAAGGCGAAAGGCAAAAATACCTATCATTTCTACTCCAAAGAGCTCAATGCCGCTGCAAACGAGCGCTTATACATAGAAAATGAGCTACGCCAAGGGATCCGTGATAGTCAATTTCATCTTCATTATCAACCACAGGTTGATAGCCGTGATGGCCGTATCCTTGGTTTTGAGGCATTGGTGCGCTGGACTCACCCTGTGCAAGGCCCCATTTCACCATTTAAGTTTATTCCCATCGCTGAAGCCACAGGACTCATTGTTGAGCTTGGCGAGTGGGTGATGCGCGAGGCGTGCGCATTCTCGGCGCGTCGAGCTAAAGCTGGTCTTGAAGCCAATGTATCAGTGAACTTATCAGCGCGGCAGTTCCAAGACGCCAACCTCATTGCCACTATGAGTAAAACCTTGCGTGAATCTGGCATTGCCCCTGACAAGCTCCACCTTGAGCTCACTGAATCTATGTTAATGGGAGACGTCGATACCGCTATTTCGCAGTTGCTTGAAATGAAGCGTTTGGGCGTGTCTATTTCCATTGATGACTTTGGCACCGGCTACTCGTCGCTAAGCTATTTAAAACGTTTCCCGGTTGATGTGCTGAAAGTGGATCGCTCTTTTGTGCAAGATATCCCTGAAGACTCTAATGACATGGAGATCACCGCTGCTATTATTGCTATGGCACAAAAATTAAACCTCAATGTTGTTGCCGAAGGGGTTGAGACGAAAGAGCAAATGGAGTTTTTGAAAGCCAATAACTGTTTTATTGTGCAGGGCTATTACTTTAGTCGTCCGCTGGAAGAGGGAGCGGTCAATGCGTTGCCTGAACACCTCGAAGTGGAAGCCCCATGAGTTCAGTGCATATAGATACAGACAAAGCAAAGCTGCAGTTTGACGTGATCCACGGGTTTATAAGCCGCACTTACTGGGCTAAAGATATTCCTGCTGCGGTGATGCGTCGTGCCATCGATAACTCCTTGTGCTTTGGCGCCTATAACCAACGGGGCGAGCAAGTAGCCTTTGCCCGCGTGACCACGGATTACGCCACATTCGCTTATCTGGCTGATGTGTTTGTATTGCAGCATTATCAAGGACAGGGGATAGGCAAAGCGCTTATTGCTAAGGTGGTCGCCCACCCTGAGCTGCAAGGGTTGCGGCGTTTTATGCTCGCCACCTTCGATGCGCACGATTTATATCGTCAGTTTGGCTTTAACGCCATTGATGATCCAAGCATTTTGATGCAACGTCATAATGCCGATATATACCAAGCCTAAAGAAGTGGGCTGACATCCACGGGCAAGTCAATAAGAATTAATAACGCCCCTTTACCGCCATATTCTAATGGCGCTTGGTGCATGGCAATCACATCAGGATGCTGCACCAGATATTGCGGCACTTTGTGCTTTAACACCCGCTCACCAATACCATGCACTACACACGCACAGGCCACATGCTGTTTTTTGCAGGCGCTGATCAGCGCTGCTAATTCCTGCTTGACCGTTTCTTTGTTGAGGCCGTGCAAGTCGAGGATCAGTTCCGGGTTGTAATCGCCACGACGCAATTGCTTTGCCAGATAGCGGTCTTCTCCTGCTTTGACATAGCTGATGGTGCTGTGTGTGTCTATGTCGGGAATATACTCGTCTGAAAAGTAGAATTCGGTATTACTTTGGCGCTCCACTTGTTGGCGCTGAGCGATCGGCTTTTTCTGTTGCCCAGTCAAACGCACGGTGTCATTTTTGACCCGCTTGGTGGCGCCAATGCTTTGGCGAAATAAATCGATGTCCTGTTGCGACAATGGCTGTGCGTCAGGTGCTGTTGGTTGCTGTTTTTTCATGGTCGAGAGTTTAGCCAAAAAAAGCATAAAAACCTAGCGTTAAACACGCTACAATGGCGCTATTAAGGGATAACGAGCGTTTACAAACATGAGCGACATTTTGCTAACCGACGCCCAGCGCGAAGATGCTGAGCACACCTTAGAAACTATCAATGATTGGCTGCGTTGGGCCACAAGTCAGTTTAGTGGTCATGGCTTATTCTTTGGCCATGGTACTGATAATGCTTGGGATGAAGCCGTAGCTCTGGTATTACCGGCACTGCATTTACCTATGGATGCGCCGAACACGCTTCTTAGTAGCCGTTTAACCACAGCTGAAAAGCTGCATTTGAGTGTACTGATTGCAAAACGTATTAATGAGCGCACACCCGTGGCGTATCTAACCAATCAAGCATATTTCGCTGGCATGCCATTTTATGTAGATGAGCGGGTATTAGTGCCGCGCTCACCGTTTGCAGAGCTCATCTCGCAGCAGTTTTCACCTTGGGTGCAAGAGCCCGAAAATGTAATGCGTATACTCGATATGTGTACTGGCTCAGGCTGTATCGCCATAGCCTTGGCGCAGGCATTTGAAAATGCGCTGGTGGATGCTGTGGACATCTCCCCTGATGCACTGGCCGTGGCAGATATCAATATCCAGGATTATCAGCTGCAAGATAGAGTATTACCGATTTTATCCGATGTATTTAGCGGCGTAGGCCAAGAAAAGTACGACTTGATCATTGCTAACCCGCCTTATGTTGATGCTGAGGATATGGGCGATTTACCTCAAGAGTTTCACCATGAACCGGAGTTAGGGCTGGCTTCGGGTGAAGATGGCTTGGATGTGACCCGCCAGTTGCTTGCTAACGCAGCACAGCATCTAACAGATAACGGTTTATTATTTGTTGAGGTGGGCAACTCTATGGTACACATGGAAGCGCTATACCCCGAGGTACCCTTCACATGGCTTGAGTTTGAGCAGGGTGGTTTAGGGGTATTTATGATTTCAAAAGCCGATTTAGATGCCCACTTTGGCAGCTAGATTAGCTACTAGGTAACGCCATTTTTGGAATGAGGAAAGAACATGGCAGGTAACAGTATAGGGCAGCTATTTAAGCTCTCTACCTTTGGCGAAAGCCACGGGCCAGCGCTAGGGGGGGTGGTCGATGGCTGCCCACCAGGGCTGGAGCTTAATGAGGCTGACTTACAACACGACTTAGACCGGCGCAAACCGGGGCAAAGCCGCTACACTACGGCGCGCCGAGAGGCGGATGAGGTGAAAATTCTCTCTGGGGTGTTTGAAGGCAAAACGACCGGTACCAGTATTGGCCTGGTGATTGAAAACACCGATCAGCGCTCCAAAGACTACAGCAAAATTAAAGATGTGTTTCGCCCAGGCCATGGTGATTACAGCTATTGGCATAAATATGGTGTGCGTGATTACCGTGGTGGGGGGCGCTCTTCAGCCAGAGAAACCGCTATTCGCGTCGCTGCGGGGGCAATAGCGAAAAAGTACCTGAAACAATTTCACGGTATCGAGGTGCAAGGGTGCTTGTCGCAGCTAGGGCCTATTAAAGCGCAGCAATATGATTGGAATGAAGTGCATAACAATGCTTTTTTCTTCCCTGATGCCAGTCAAATTGATGCCCTTGATGAGTATATGCGAGATTTAAAAAAGCAGGGCGACTCCATCGGCGCGAAGGTCACGGTCGTGGCTAAAAGTGTGCCGGTAGGTTTGGGCGAGCCTGTGTTTGACCGTCTTGATGCAGAACTGGCGCACTCATTGATGAGCATCAACGCGGTTAAAGGGGTGGAGATTGGCGATGGCTTTGCCGTGGTCGAGCAAAAAGGCTCTCAAGGTCGCGATGAGCTCACCCCGCAAGGCTTTACCTCCAATCATGCTGGCGGTGTGTTAGCGGGCATCTCTACCGGCCAAGATATCGTTGCCAGCATCGCCCTCAAGCCCACGTCAAGCATTACCGTGGTGGGGCAGAGTATTAACACTCGCAATGAAGCGGTAGAAATGATCACTAAAGGCCGTCATGACCCTTGCGTAGGTATTCGTGCGGTGCCTATTGCTGAGGCGATGATGGCCATTACCCTGATGGACCACCTATTACGGCAACGGGCACAAAACCCCCATGTGGCCCATGAGTTTGGGCCTATCCCAGGGCAAAAATAAATAAAGTGACGCAGCCAATAGGGCTGCGTTTTTACTTTACCTCGCAAAATCCGTACAATCCTGCGGTGTTTTTGTTTTCAATTTTGTTATGCACCACGTTGATGAATTAATCGCGCTATTTGAGCGCACGTTTTATGCGGATTACACCACTCGCTTGGTGCGCGGTGAGGACGAGCCCATTTACTTGCCCGCAGACGAACATTGCGGTTATCACCGTATTGTCTTTGCCCATGGATTTTTCGCAAGTGCTCTGCATGAGATTGCTCATTGGCTTGTCGCCGGTGCTGAGCGTAGAACTCGTGAAGACTACGGTTACTGGTACTGCCCTGATGGGCGCAGTAAAGAGCAACAACAGGCATTTGAGCAGGTGGAAGTGCATCCACAAGCAATTGAATGGGCGTTGTCTTTGGCGGCGGGTTTTCCCTTTAATGTGTCAGCGGATAATCTCGGTGGTGAGCAAACCTGCCGATTTCGTTTTCAGCAACGGGTGTATGACAAGCTAGTCAGGCTTATTGAGCAGGGCTTTAATGCTCGCACTGAGCGCCTATTGCAAGCCTTGAGTCAGCATTATCAGCAACCCTACCCACTGACGCCAGAGCGGGTGCATTGGCGGGGTGTACAGGAGCAACGCAATGCGCTTTAAACTAGGTTTAATTGTTAACCCCTTGGCTGGACTTGGGGGGGCCGTTGCGCTTAAAGGCAGTGACGGTGCGCAAACGGCAGCCAAAGCCATCGCCCTTGGCGCCGAGCCGAAAGCGAACCTACGTACCCGTGCGGCCCTAGAGCAGCTCCTCGCTTATCGCGAGCAACTGTGTATTTACACTGTCAATGATTCCATGGGCGAACAAGTCGCCAAAGAACTCGGCTTTGATGTTGAAGTGGTGTATCACAGTGAGCGCTCAACCACGGCTCAAGACACTGAACTGGCGGCAAAAGCGCTGCAGGCTATAGGTGTGGATTTATTATTGTTTGCCGGAGGCGATGGCACCGCCAGAAATATCTGTCATGCCATTGATGATACGCTGCCGGCGCTGGGCATTCCTGCGGGCTGTAAAATTCACTCAGGCGTGTATGCCATTACCCCAAAAGCGGCGGGTAGGGTGGTTGAAATGCTGGTTAAAGGCGAGCTGGTGACCCTCAGCGAAAGTGATGTTATGGACATTGATGAGCAGGCTTTTCGCCAAGGTGCAGTGCGCGCAAAACGCTACGGCGAGCTGCGCGTTCCCAGCGAGTTACGCTATGTGCAAGCAGTGAAAAATGCCGGCGGTAAAGAAGTTGATGAGTTAGTACTTGCTGACATCGCAGCCTTTGTGGTCAGTGAGATGGATGAACAATACCAGTACATTATGGGTTCAGGCTCAACGGTTGCAGCAGTCATGGAAGAAATGGGCCTAGAGAACACCTTGCTAGGGGTGGATTTAGTTCAAGATCAAGCGTTGATAGGGCAGGACATGACCGCGCAGCAGTTGCTCAGTGCTGTCGAGCAGGCGCCAACCAAACTGGTTATTACCCTTATTGGTGGCCAAGGACATTTATTCGGTCGAGGCAACCAGCAACTGAGCCCAGCGCTTATTCGCGCTATAGGAAAAGACAATATCATCGTTGTTGCTACGAAAAGCAAACTGCAAGCGCTGCAAGGGCGGCCATTGGTTTGCGATACCGGCGACAGCGAACTAGACGACGAATTATCCGGTTATATACAAATAACCACAGGCTTTAATGACCATGTGCTCTATGCCGTGGGCCACTTTGAGGAGTAGTAATGCCTTACACACAGTATGTCGATGCGGCGCAGCAGTTTTTTGATGATTTGGTTGATAATGCCGATGACGATCAGCTCTTCGCGGGCGGTTATCTGCGCGGCCACTTTGATTTGGCTGTCGGTTATGCGCAAGTAGAGAACTTGCCGTTAACCCCAGATGAGCTCAACCAACAGGTGGAAGAAAGCTTGGTAAAGGCCTATCAAAATGGTGAGCTGGATGACACCGACCGAGATCATGTGGTGGTGATTTGGGAGCAAGTTAAGGCGCTTGCCAACTAGCCCCATTGCGTTACACGAATACCTAAAAACACCAGCTAGCTGGTGTTTTTGTCTATATAGCCTTTATGGGCATTTTGCAGTAGTCTGCACAGTGGAAATTGCGTGGCGGATGTTCACGCACTCGCTTTAGCTAAGGAGTGATAATGAATAATAATAACGGTGGCCAGCAAGGAGCTGCACCAACTGGCGCTATCGCGCGCTTTTTAAATACTATTGAGCATGTGGGGAACAAGTTGCCCGATCCGGCAATGATTTTCTTGTTCTCTATGTTACTGATCTGGGTGCTTTCCTGGGTATTCTCAGGCGTTACCTTTGATGTCATTGACCCGCGCACCAATGCGCCTATTGTGGTTAATAACCTACTCACCGGCGATGCGTTAGCGGGCTTTCTCGCCTCGATGGTGAAGACCTTCACCGGCTTTGCGCCACTAGGTGTGGTGCTGGTGGCGATGCTTGGTGTTGGCGTTGCTGAGCACAGTGGCTATATCAATACCGGCATTAAGCTGATGCTTAAACGCACTCCGCAAGCCTTACTTACACCAATGATTATTTTGGTCGGTATTGTGTCGCATACCGCGACAGACGCCGGCTATGTATTAGTGATCCCACTTGCCGGGGTTATTTTCTACGCCATGGGGCGTCATCCATTGGCGGGTATCGCAGCGGCATTTGCCGGTGTGAGCGGTGGCTTTAGTGCTAACTTTATTCCCTCAGGTATCGACCCGCTATTACAAAGCTTTACCCAAAGTGCGGCGCAAATCATTAACCCGACAATGGAAATCAACCCGCTTAACAATTACTACTTTACCTCAATGTCGAGTATCTTCATTGTCTTGGTGGGGTGGTACATCACCGACAAGATTATTGAGCCACGGTTAAAGAACTCTCCGGTTGATGGTAACACCGATGAATTGCCGGCTTTTGAAACGGCGACCTCGAAAGAAAAGAAAGCCTTCTTTATTGCCACTGCAGTGATGCTAGCTGGCTTGGCGCTGTTAGCGTATGTAGCTAGTTTAGGTGACTCACCACTGCGCGCTGAAAATGGCAAGCTGGCTGATTTTAGCGCACCAATCATGCAATCCATCGTACCGCTTATTTTCTTATTGTTCTGGATCCCAGGGGCGGTGTATGGCTTTGTTGCCGGTACTTTCCAATCCTCAAAAGACATGGTGATGGCGATGACCAAAGCCATGGAAGGGATGGCGTATTATGTGGTGATGGCGTTCTTCTGTGCGCTATTTATTGCCGCATTCGCACAGTCTAATCTGGGTGCATTGCTGGCGATTGAGGGCGCAGCAGTCTTGAAAGCCTTGTCCTTGCCAAGTGGCGTGACTATTGTCGGTATTATCTTTTTAACTGGCTTTGTAAACTTGTTTGTCGGCTCAAGCTCGGCGAAATGGGCACTACTTGGGCCTATCTTTGTACCAATGTTAATGCAGCTTAATATCTCTCCTGATTTAACTCAGGCTGCTTATCGTGTTGGTGATTCAAGCTCAAACATTATTACGCCATTGATGCCTTACTTCCCGCTGGTGGTGGTGTATTGCCAAAAGTATGTGAAAAATACCGGTATAGGTACGCTGATAGCGATGATGTTGCCTTACTCTATCGCCTTTTTGATTGGCTGGAGCATCTTCTTGTTAGCCTATTGGGGCTTAGATATTCCATTGGGTATTCAATCTTCGTATACCTATGGTTAAGGGTTGAGCCCAGCAAAAAGGCCGCGATATTCGCGGCCTTTTTTGTGTGATTGGCTTAGTTAAAACGCCACGTTAAGTTGGTGTATACGTAACGTCCACGGGGGTTATGGATAGACGATACATAACCGTAAAGGTCAGAATCACCATCGCCAATGGCAAATGGCGGCTCGTCGTCGAAGAGGTTATTCACACCCACAGATACGCGTACTGCATCATTGATGTGATAAGCACCTTGAATATCGACGAGGGTTTGCGAGGCAACATCACGAGAAGTCTCGGTGTCGAAATCCAGGTTACCATCGAAGTCGATATCCGGCGTGTCCTCGAATGAACCGATATAGCTGATATTCATATTGACGTTGAAGTCGTTGAACTCCCAGTTCGTGCTAAACAAGCCACGGTGTTTGGGATACTCGTACTCGCCAATATATTCACGGTCATCTTTGTTGAACTCATGCATGTAAGACCATTCAAGGTTGAACTTCAATAGCCCCATGTCGGCAAGATCCATGCTGTAGTTGGTTGATAAATCAACCCCTGACGCTTCTTGTGACGAGACGTTCTCAAAGGTGCTATTGACGGTTTGAATAACGCCTAGCGCCTCGCCATTGGCCGGTGGCAAGCGTACACACACGGTGCTGTTTTGATCGTTACAGTGCGTGTTGTAAATCATACCGAAGTCTTGCTCGTCGATCTTGTTGTCCTGTTCAATGCTCCACACATCAACAGAGATACCTAAATCGGTGGTGGGTGCCCAAATAGCACCAACGTTCCAAGACTCAGACTCTTCAGCTTCTAAGTCTGGGTTACCAGCAAACTCGATATTGTAATCAAGTAGATCGCAATCTTGTCCGGTGGCTTGACAGCGATAGGTATCGACGAAGAATTGGCTTTCTTCTGATGGGCCTAGGCCGATCTGCGCCAAAGACGGCGCGCGGAAGCCTTGTGCCCATGAACCACGCAGGGAAAACTCATCACTAGGCGCCCATTTCAAGGCAACCTTAGGGTTAGTGGTAGAGCCAAAATCACTGTAGTCATCGTGACGACCGGCTAATTGCAACTCTAAGTCATCGCGCAGAGGAATGGAGAACTCCACATAAGCCGCCCACTGGTCACGCTCTGCAGCGGCAGAGACGGACTCAGTACCAAAGATAAGGCCGCGCTGGAACTGATCGTCAGGCACATCGCTGACATCTTCTTCACGGTACTCAAGACCTGCAGCCATCATCACCATGGCATCGTTAAATTCGAACGCTTCACCACTGATACTGGCATCAAAAGAGGTCATATGCGACTCACCACGGCGCACTAAGCTGGTGGTAATGCGGTCAATCACCGCCGGATCGTTTTGGACACCGCCGAAGGGATTATAGTTACCGGCATCAATCTCCTGCTGTAGGAAGTCAACACGGACCCAACCCATAGAGCGATCGCCTGTTTGCTCTGACTTTGAGCGGCCTTTTTGCGCGGCCACTTCCCAGTCCCAGTCGTTGATCACACCGCGCAAGCCAGCTACAAAGCGCAGTGTATCAGACTCGATATCCCAACGACGAGGACCCGCATCAACAGTACGATAACGACCAATTTCAATGTCTTGTCCGAACGGATTGTTAGGGTGGGAGCCCGGAACGGTAAGGCCTGCGTCTTCATCAAGTGGTGTTGGTGCACCACCGGCTTCAGAGGTGTTGTGCTGCGCTGCAATTTCTAAAAACGCAGTGATATCGTTATCGAAATTGTAATCAAACTGAGCAATGGCGCCTACGCGCTCTGCAGGAGGCGTGATAAAACCGTACGGACCATAGTCAAACAAACAGCTGCCACTGGCGGTGGCACTCTCGGGTGGACAGTTCGGGTCGATAGTCTTTTCACCATTGACGTAAAAGTAGCCTGGGAAACCACGTGATGAACGAAAATCCATGCCACCATAAGGCGCTTGGTTTGCGGTACCCAGTTTACCCATTTCTGCAGACTCTAAACCGGTATTCTTAAAGTAGTCCAGAATCACCGACGCACTGCCTTTATCACTGGTTGTGCCCCATACTAAACTCGCAGTGGTTTCATCATAATCGGGGCCGGTCGTTTCTCCGTAGCCAAGGTTGATTTCAATCCCTTCAATGTCTTTTTTCAAGATTACGTTCACTACCCCAGCAACAGCGTCTGAGCCATAAATGGCCGAGGCGCCGTCCTTAAGGATATCGATACGTTCAATGGCTGATACTGGAATCGAGTTGATATCGACAAAAGAATTGGTGATGCTCTCGGCGAAGGCGCTGATGGCGACTCGGCGGCCATTAATAAGCACCAAAGTGGCATCCGGTCCCAGCCCCCGTAAGCTAACAGCGGCGCCGCCGTTTGCGGTTGAGTCTTGGTTGTTGCCGCGAGTAGAGAAGGTGCCGTTACCGGCTACAGGCATACGTTCTAGCAATTGTTGCAAGTTGTCGTAGCCCATATTGGCAATGTCTTCTTTACCAATGCTTTGTACTGGCGACGGCCCTTCCATATCGGTGCGCTTGATACGCGAGCCAGTGACTTCTATTCGTTCTACACCTTCACCACTGGTTTCGTTAGCGCTGGCAACAGAGGGGAGGGATAACGCAGCAGAGCCTAAAGCGAGGCTTAGGGCAGTGCGCACAGTGCACGGAGTAAACTTTCTCATCCTGAAATCCTTGTTGTTATGTTTCCTAAAGGGAAACTTTTAGTTGTCTTAAATACATTTGCTAGAGACACCTAAGCCAATCGGCGTGGGCAAACGGCTGCATACTCAGTCAATGCGTGAGGAGTCGCCAAGAGAATCCTTTTAGCTTCCCGACTTACGGGTATGGAGTATGTCTACACGTCGTTGATTAACAATCAGTTAGGGTGACTGTCGTGAATCAAGCAAACAACATAGGATTAACATTCTTTACAAGAATTTGGCAATGACCTATTAGGGGTAATTTGTAATAAAATTTGTTATTGACCAGTGATTTAGCTGAATGCCAACTGAAGGTGATAAGTAAGGTGTTGAATTTAAGAGGGATTTCTAGGGTAATAAAAAAGCGAGCTAGAGCTCGCTTTTATCTGACTTTATGTTTCATTGTGCGCTCTTTTTCTCGAGCCCAATCTTTATCTTTGGTATCAGCACGTTTATCGTGCATTTTCTTACCTTTGGCGAGGTGGAACTCCAGTTTCACCCAGCATTTTTTCCAATACATAGCGGTGGCAACAAGCGAGTACCCTTCGCGTTCGGTTGCGCCAATAAGACGGTCAATTTCACGCTTATTCAATAGCAGCTTGCGATAGCGCATCGGATCACACACTGTGTGTGTCGAAGCACTGTTAAGGGGCTGAATTTGACTCCCCAATAAAAACGCTTCACCGTTTTTAATATGAATATACGTTTCCGAGATATTGACCTTACCGGCACGGATACTCTTTACTTCCCAGCCTTGTAGTTCAACGCCAGCTTCGAATTTATCGTGTAAAAAATACTCATGGCGCGCTTTTTTATTTAGCGCGATGGTATTTGAGGTCGATTTTGCGGTTTTTTTCTTTGCCATAACGTCGCCATTATACTGATTGTCTGTGTATTTACATCATTTTTTTGCTTAGCGCTCAATGAATAAAGTGAGTTTTCTGGTTTTGCACAGGGTACTTGGGGCGCTTACGAAAGCTTGCTAGAATTGCGGCTATTGTGAGGAGAGGTTATGCCCCAGATAGAAAAGTCAGCGCTGGTCATGTACAGCAGCCAAGAAATGTTCGACTTAGTGAATGATGTCGACGCGTACCCGCAGTTTTTGCCCCATTGTAGCGACTCGAAAGTCTTTGCTCAGGGAAACAATACCATGCGTGCCGGTCTGGAAATTTCCAAGGCCGGTTTAAAAAAGTGGTTTACCACAGAAAACAAGCTCGATGAGCAAGCATATACCATTGCCTTACAGCTGGTGGATGGCCCTTTTAAGCACTTACATGGTCATTGGCATTTTAAGCCTCTTGATGAGCATGCTTGCAAGGTCAGCCTGAAATTGGAGTTTGAGTTCGCGAGCAAGCTAGTGGAAATGGCTTTTGGCCGTATTTTCAATGATGTAGCTAAAAATATGGTAAAAGCGTTTACCCAACGAGCCAAGGTCGTTTATGGGGAGCGGGCATGATTGAAGTCGAAGTGGTGTTTGCACTGCCGGACAAAGCCACCACCCTACGGGTGGAGATCCCTAAGGGCAGTACCGCAGAAGAAGCGGTGCTGAAGTCAGGCATCGTTGATAAGTGCCCTGAAATTGACATGGCGAACTTAACCTTAGGGGTGTGGAACCGCACCTGCAAGCTTGATACTGAGCTCAAACAAGGTGACCGGGTAGAAATCTATCGTCCACTTATTGCTGACCCCAAAGAGGCTCGCCGTCGTCGTGCGGAGAAAGCCAAAGAAGAGGGGCGCGCCAATAAAGTGACCGGTGGTAAAGTCAAGGAGTAGCGCGCAAAGCGCTGATGGCGGACTTTCTTACGCCGTGGTGGTTGTGCTCGGAGCACCTAATGACCGCTTCGGGCAACTGAGTGATATCGCTCGAGCCCGGGGAGAGTATGCGGCTAAGCTCTATCATCGTTTAAGTAGCCAAGGTCAGACGCATGTGCTGTGCACGGGCGGCTTTGGTGAGCACTTTAATCAATCACCCTGGCCTCATAGCGCACTTCAACAGCAGCATTTAATAACCCAGGGCGTCGAGCGCGAGGCACTGCTTGCGCCAACGATGAGCCGCTTTACCTTTGAGGATGCATTGCTTAGTCAGCCAGTGCTGGCAAGCCATGCAAAGGCTTGCTTACACATCGTTACTTCTGGTTTTCACCTAGCGCGAGTCGCGAGCATTTTTGACGCTTTATATAGCCAGTACAGGCGAACTTATCATGGTTGCATAACGCCTGTGAGTGCGCGCCAATATCAGGCATTGTTGGTTCATGAACGACAGGTTATGGCTCGGGAGCTGCGTAACATTGCCGCTTGGCGAGCAGGGAATTAAAAAACGCGGCATGAAAGCCGCGTTTTTACAACGTAAGAGTCCAAGTTGTGAGCCTATTACGTATCACCTATGAGCGTTTATTGCTCCAAAGGAGTGTTAAATTGTTCTGGTTGCTCGTAGTCGTCAGAGATAACTCGGGCGAGTTTTTGGTCTTCAAACTCAAGCGTAAGCTGCTTGCGTTGTTCGTTTTTACGGCCCAAGTTAAATACATATAGATAGTGCCAAGTGTCGTCGTCGAACGCATCTTCGGCAACTGGTTTACCCAACACGAACAATACTTGCTCGCGGGTCATATTAACGCGAAGCTGATCCACGTCAGATTGCTCTAAAAAGTTCCCTTGGGGAATGTTAATGCGGTAGACCCAACTAGAGCATGCGCTTAGAATACTGCATGACAAAACTACGGCTACGGCCAGCGAATACGGTTTTAACCACTGCATGTTCGTTTATCAGTCCTTATTAATTATTGTTAGCATGATACCTATTGTGCACTGAAGGTAAAGCGTCAAATGCTACATCAGACCGCCGCGAAGGCAAATAGTTTTATAGAAAGTGAAAGTCATCAGTGGTGGTGGTTATATATCGTACAGACACGTCATAACCATTGGTACACAGGCGTGAGTAACGACGTTGTAAAGCGCTTTGAGGCTCATCAGCAGGGTAAAGGGGCTAAGAATTTACGTGGCAAAGGACCGTTATCACTCATTTTTGCGACTCCAGTTGGCTCACGCAGTGACGCCTGTAAGCTGGAATGGCAAGTAAAAAAAATGCGTCGCGCAACGAAAGCCCACTTTATCGCCACTACCGATAATTATGCGGCGGCTATTATGGATGCGCTACAGCCTGACACTGCTTAGTGAGTAGAGCGCGACTAAACTGCGCTAGCATGGGCAATGTAGCTTGATAACGCGCTTTGTTGATATGCTCGAAGGTATCTTCAAGGCTGTGGTAATGCTTATCTTCTGCTGCGGTTATAAATATTGCCGCAATCCCTTGGCGCAAAAAGGCATAGTGATCACTGGCCCGGCGCCAATCGGTGATGTTTTTCCCCAAGCGGCGATTAATGCTTCTTCCCGAGCGCACTACACTGAGTTTTACTGGGCTGTTGATTAAGCTATGCTTTGCCGCTGCACACATTTTATGTGGCGCGTATACGAACAATCTGCTGCGAGCGTTGGTTAAATTCAGCATGTCGAGGTTTAAGTTTGTATACAGGCGCTGCGCAGGCTGAGTTTCGACAAAATGCTTGGCCCCATGCAGGCCTTGCTCTTCGCCATCAAAGGCGACAAAAATAATTTGCTCTTTCATGGCTTGCAGTTGCTGCGCTAAGTACAGCAGGGCAGCGACTCCTGAGGCATTATCATTGGCTCCTGGGTAGTAGCGCTGACCATGGCGGCCGAGATGATCATAATGCGCACTGATCACTAAACAGCGGGTCTGGCATTCGCTGGTAAAGATGTTAATGCCTTGCGTGTTGGCAAAAAAACCACTTGTAAAAGAGAAGCCAGCGCGCTCAGTGCGATAACCTAGCTCGGTGAGACGCTGAACAATATACTGTTGAGCGAGCTTACTCGGCGCTGAGCCTGTTTTTCGTCCCGCCAATGCCGGGCTAGACAAATAGGTGATATCATCTTGCCAGTTTGTCGCTGAAGCGCCAGAGCTCAGCGACAACATCAAAATAAGCCATCCGTATTTGCTCATCGATTACTGGCAACTAAATTCAGTGCTGCCAGCTTACCGCGATAGCGTTCTTTATCATACTTAAACTGCGCGCGCTGATGTGCCATTGTGAGGTGCTTGCGTGCGGCTTTGATATCGCCCATAAGGTAATAGGTACGCGCCAGTCCAAAGTAGCTCTCATGCATGCGTCCGTCTAACTCACGGGCCTTGCGGAAATGCGCTAAAGCTTGGCTATATTGTTTCTTTACAATGTCTTCATTGCCAAGGGCCACTTGGTAATAAGGGTTAGTTTTGCGTTTATTTGCCAACGCGGTTTCAATTTCTTGAGCCTGTTGCTGACGCCCAGTAAGTTGATACAAAATGGCTAAATTACCCGCTGCTGTATTATTGTTCGCGTCGGCTAATAAGGCATAGTCATACGCTTGCTCGGCGCGCTGATAATCCTCGATCACCCGAAATAAGATACCGAGATTACCCCACCCGCCAGAGTAGCTTGGGTCCATCTGTGTAGCCGCCAGGAAATAACTGAACGCCTCGTTACGCTTGTTATTCACCAACGCCGCCGCCCCTTTATTGTTATAAAACATGGCTGCTACACGCTCTTTGCTGATGGTTGTGGTTTTGAAGTTGTCACCGGAGATATCTGGCGCAAAGTCAACCAGCATAGCGCCTTGGTTGTCATAAAGGTTAATGACATCGCTGCGGCGCACTTTCGGCATGCGTAATTTTAAATTGATATGGCCGGTGAGCAGGTTGTAGCCTTTGTCGAGGGCCCAATATTCGGGGATATGTACGCGTTGAAATTCACCTTCTAAGCCTAAATGCTCGGCCATACTGAAGGCCAAAATAGACAAGGATAAGCAATTAGCGTTGAGCTGGTTATAGGTTTGCTGAGCAGTCAGTGTAGCACCACTTTGATAACGCAAACTCTTATCGCCATTATTGAGTAGGAACATAATTAAGCGCTTGGTTGCACTTAAGTCACCAAAACGCGAAGCGAAGGCTTGATTGAGTTGTGCTTTCATATCGCTGTTGAGGTTGAAAATATCGTCCATGCTTTCAACAGGCAAGGCTTGAAGCTCGGGATGGTAGGTCAAATTCACCGGCGGCGGTGGCAGGTGTGATTGCTCAGTACTGCTACAGCCTGCCAACAACAATATAAAGGCCAGCAAAGATAAGCACCGCATTGTTACCTCCTACCGAAAACCTCGGTCTACAATCAACAACATATTGGTTAATTATAGACCGAGAGGCAAGCATTAGGGCGCTAAATTGTTACAAATGATGAGTGTTAGCGCTTATCAAAGCTTGCCACTAACGCATCAAGCTGCTCTGCACATTCGTGCAAGGTCGTGACTGTGGCTTTGACATCGGCGCTTTGCATGGCGATAGCGTCACTGGCACTGCTGATCATTTCAACTTGTCGGCTTACATCACTCATTACCGAGCTTTGCTCTTCCGTCGCGGTGGCAATAATCGTGGTAATGTCGTTAATTTGTTCGCTAGCTTTGGCGTTATCATTTAGCAGGGTGCTGCTTTGCTCCATAATTTCAACACTGCGCAGCGCGCCTGAACGGGCTTGCTCCATACGCGCCACCATATTGTTGGCCGAATCGTTAAGGCTATCGATAGTGCGTTGAATCTGTGCCGTGGAGCTAGACGTTCTACTTGCTAGCGCGCGGACTTCATCAGCGACAACGGCAAAGCCTCGGCCGTGTTCACCAGCGCGGGCAGACTCAATCGCTGCGTTTAGCGCCAGTAAGTTAGTTTGCTCGGATATTCCCGTTATGGCACTGACCACATCGGATATTTCTGAGGTTTTGGCGACTAACTCTTGCAACTCTTCGCTCATTTGCTCTACACCTTGGGCGAGACTGTTTATTTGCGCCAGTGCATCGGCTACTTGAGTGCGATTAAACTCATTATGCTGTTGCCCTTCCGCAGTGAGCGAGGCTGCACTAGCGGCGTTGTTGGCTATCTCTGCAACCGTGGCTTCCATTTGGTTTGCAGCCGTTGCTACACTAATTGTTTGCTGCTTTTGTTCCTCTAGCGAACTGGCTTGAGCACCGGCTTGCTGGCGCAACTCGCTAGCGCTGTGGCCGACCTGTTGGCTTTGCTGTGCGACCGCTTTAATCGCATTGTCTATTTTCGATAAAAACTCATTAAATCCGCTGGTGAGCTCGCGCAGCTCGGGTTGACGCAGGGTATCAAAACGATGATCTAAGCGTGCTTGCCCTTGCCCAAGCTCAATAAAGCGTCGAGCAATGTCTTTAATGGGGGCAGTAATATTCGTTGCTAATACAAACCCAGCCACACACATCAACGCTGCAACGACGATGGAAATCATAACAATCTGCCACATTAGCGCATTGACACTGGCAAAGACTTCATCCGCAGGGACTTGAGCAATAACGTACAAATCGGTATTAGTGATCGGGCTGGCGGCAACAAAGTAGTCACTTTGGTGCAGGTTGAGTTCAGTGATCGCAAACTCATTGCCCAGTAGCGCTGTGCTTACCGGTTGTTGATAAATATCTTCTAGTGTGGCTTTGGCGACCAGTGCTGCGTCAGGGTGCAGCTGCACTAAGCCTTGGCTGTTAACTACATAAACAAAGCCGGACTTTTCGATTGTGAAGCGCTCAAGCATCTGCTGCATGTCATCAATACTTTTCGCCAGGCCAGACAGTCCAAGTCCGCCCACTTGCTGGTAATTGACGAACATTTTCACATCGCCTGGGGCTTCTTGATAAATGCTAATAGAGCGGGGCTGTGCACTGTCTTTAAAAGCGAAAAACCAACCGTCTTGCTCAGCAGTGAGGACGCGTAAAAAGCCGTCTTGATTCCAGTATTCGCCGCTATTGCGGTTAGCCCAAGAGGCAGTGGCTAAATCATATTGTTGTGCGACTTGCTGCAACTGCTGAATTAGCAGGGCGTCATCGGCGCGTCCTTGGGTTTGCGCCCAACGCGCCACCATAGCGCTGCTAGCTAGCTGTTCACTGGCATTGAGCAGGGTGTTAATCTCGTTACTGATATGGTTATTGATGGCTTCAACTTTAGCGGGTAACTCGGAGTGGAGCATGCGCTCGGCAATAGCCTGTTTAGCACTATACAGTGAAATGGAGCCAATAATGGCCGCCACTACGATGGCAATAAACGAGGCCAGTAGCGTGACTTTTTGGCGAATTGTGAGTTGAGCTAGCTTCATACAACTTTAGGGCAACAATAAGTAGGTTAAGATAATTCTACCCGCTGCAATAAAAAAAGCCCAGTGCAAAGCAGCTGGGCTTGGCTTCTAACAAGCGAACGGGTTATACAATTTTCTTCATGGCCGACATATAGCCTCGCAGTACGCCACCAATTTGCTCGACCGGGTGAGCGCGCAGTGCATCATTGACTTGGATCAGCGCTTGATTATCAACGCCTAAATCTTGGCTATCTAGGCCTCGACCGATGACGTCGGTGTCAATATTCGCCATAAAGGGTTGCAGTAATGGCAAGCAAGCATGGTTGTATAGGTAGCAGCCATACTCTGCCGTATCAGAGATAGTGCGGTTCATTTCGTAGAGCTTCTTCCGTGCGATGGTGTTGGCTATCAATGGTGTTTCATGCAGTGACTCATAATACGCAGACTCTGCTTTGATACCCGCTGCAGTCATCGTTTCGAACGCCAGCTCAACGCCGGCTTTCACCATGGCGACCATTAAGATCCCGTTGTCGAAGAACTCTTGTTCAGCTATTTCCACGTCACTATTTTGTTGTTTTTCAAAGGCGGATTGCGCTGTTTGCTCACGCCAATTAAGTAATTTAGTGTCGTCTTCGGCCCAATCGGCCATCATGCCTTTGGAAAATTCGCCGCTGATAATGTCATCCATGTGCTTATTATAAAGCGGGCGCATAATCGTTTTTAGCTCTTCGCTTAGAGCAAAGGCTTTCAGCTTGGCAGGGTTACTTAAGCGGTCGAGCATGTTGGTAACGCCACCATGTTTGAGGGCTTCGGTGATCACTTCCCAGCCATATTGGATGAGCTTGGATGCGTAACCAGCGTCAATGCCTTTTTCGACCATTTTATCAAAGCACAATAGTGAACCGGTTTGTAACATGCCACACAAAATAGTTTGCTCGCCCATTAAGTCGGATTTTACCTCGGCGACAAAAGAAGAAAGCAGCACCCCAGCGCGATCGCCTCCGGTGCCTGCCGCATAGGCCTTCGCTTGTGTTAAACCTTTGCCTTCAGGGTCATTTTCTGGGTGCACAGCAATGAGTGTCGGTACACCAAAACCACGTTTGTATTCCTCTCGTACCTCAGAGCCTGGGCATTTCGGCGCCACCATGATCACGGTGATGTCATCGCGAATTTGTTGACCTTCCTCAACGATATTAAAGCCATGAGAATAGGCCAAAGTTGCGCCTTGTTTCATCAGTGGCATGACCTTTTCCACGACGCTGCTATGTTGCTTATCTGGCGTTAGGTTAAGCACTAAATCAGCGTCTGGGATCAGTTCCTCGTAAGTCCCGACGATAAAGCCGTTTTCACTGGCATTTAAAAATGATTGACGCTGTTGTTCAATAGCAGAATCACGCAGTGCATAGCTTACGTTCAAACCTGAGTCCCGGAGATTAAGGCCTTGGTTGAGTCCCTGCGCACCACAACCGACAATCACGAGCTTCTTCCCCACTAATGCATCGACACCGTCGCTGAACTCACTGCTGTCCATAAATTCGCATTGACCTAATTGAGCCAATTGCTCTCGCAGAGACAGGGTATTGAAATAGTTTGCCATGGTTAAATCCTTGAATAAAAAATTGCTGCACTTTGAAAAGTCATTGCTAGAGAATGTAGGTCACTTTTTATATTGCGTAAAATGATATATTTGTATTACTGTGTTTCATAATATGAAATGCTGGAAAGTGTTATGCATCATAAACAGTTGGAATATTTTTTAGCCTTGGCGGAGACCTTGCATTTTGGCCGTGCTAGTGAACGCTGCTATATCAGTGCACCAACGCTGAGTCGTAATATAAAGCAGTTAGAGCAGCTGTTAGGTGCCAAGTTGTTTATCAGAGACAATCGTCAAGTGGCGCTGAGCGATGCCGGTGAGCATTTCATCACCTACGCGAAAAATACGTTGATGCAGTGGCAACAGCTAAAGGCTAGTTTACATGGTGCGAAGGAGCTTCAAGGAGCGCTGAGTATTTATTGCTCGGTCAGTGCCGCGTATAGTTTTTTACACCCGTTATTAAGTGCTGTGCGCGAACGTTATTGCGGCGTCGAAGTAAAGCTGCATACCGGAGACCCTGCCTATGCGCTAGAACGTGTGTTGGATCACCATGAAGATGTGGCTATCGCCGCTAAACCGGCGAAGTTACCCGCGCAAATTGCTTTTCGCCGCCTAGGGTGGTCGCAATTAGTATTTATTGCTCCTAAAACACCGTGCGATATCAGTCGTCAAGTGGCTAACTCACCTTCCATTCCTTGGCAGCAACTGCCTTTTATTATTCCTGAGCAAGGGGAGAACCGTACCCGACTAATCAGCTGGTGGCGAAAGCGGCGTATACAACCGCCTATTTATGCGCAAGTCAGCGGTCACGAGGCATTGGTTTCTATGGTATCCTTGGGGTTGGGTGTTGCTCTAATTCCTCAGGTGGTGTTAGAAAATAGTCCATTTGCACAGAGCGTGCAGATCTTAAATGTGGACGATGCGCCACCGCCCTTTGAAATAGGTTTAGTCGCGCAACAGCGCCGTTTAAGTGAATCAGTACTAGGTGCATGTTGGCAATTGGCAGCGCAACTGAAATAATGCCTAAGTGCATTCACTATCGGTTCTATAAGCGTGATCAAAAGGACGCAATTTGTGAATGATTGTAATTATTGCTGATCTGTTAAAAGGGTGTTGCTAGCATGTCGAGACGTTTAATTTAGGGGTGATCTATGCTTGGCACGCACAGTCGACTATTGGCTATGTTTCTGATCGCTGCGGTGTTTAGCGCGCCGTCGGCACGAGGTGAGGAAGTCGCGCTAAATCAGTGGCATGTCGGCGTTAACATCGGCTACGGCAGCATGACCAATCCACTTCATGGTGGTGATAATCTGCCATTAATACTTATCCCCGATATCGCATATTATGGCGAGTCTTGGTACTTTGACAATGCGCAACTAGGCTACACCTTTGTTGAACACTCCGAACATGTGCTTAGTATCGTCACTGAATTTAACTCTGAAACCCGTTTTTTTGTTGATTGGCACCCGAGCCGCGTCTTCGCTTTACAAGGGAATTCTTTCGCTAGTACGGAGATGGATGGCCCACGGGTCGTTGATATTCACGATGTACGAAAGCGTCAGTGGGCATTAGATGTAGGCTTGGAGTACCATTACTTTTCCAGCGCCGGGCAAGTCACCGTTAATGCACTGGCGGATACCACCAGTGTCTATAATGGTTGGCGCGCGGATATTAGTTGGCGTAACAGTTATCGTATGCAGCGGTGGATCGTCGAACCGACGGTGGGTATCAAGTACGCTAATGCAGAAATGAATACCTACTTTTATGGCCTACAACAGCAAGAGGTGACCGGGCTAGATGCGTTGAGCCTAGGCAGCACTTTACAGCCCTATGCCAACATTGATGTCAGCTTTATATTGAACAAGCGCAATGCGCTGCGCTTTCATGTGGGTTATATTGACTACCATAGCTTAGCCAATGATAGTCCCTTGTTTGAGGAGTCGAGCGCAGTAACGGCCTTTATTGGCCTCAAGCACGTATTTTAATATGATCAGCGCCGTTTTTGCAGCGACTTTAGTTAATGCCATGCAACTTAGCAGTACGCTTACGCTAAGTGATACGGCGTTGGTGATTGCTCCGCAATACTGTGTGGTTGCCGAAAAGGGGCAGGCATGCGAAACGGCCATGCATATCCGCTGGCAACTACCGCAAGCGATGCCCGTTTGCTTGCGCGAGAACGAGCGAACCTTGCAATGCTGGCAAGACCAACGGCAAGGGCAGTGGCAGTATAAAGCCAAGGTTCAGTTACCGGCCATATACTCCCTTACCCATGCACAAACCGGCGAATTAGTCGTAGATACCCAACTGGAACTGCAAACGATGCAAAGCTCGCGTCGGCGCTTACGTTCGGTGTGGAGTTTTTTTTAATTCAGGAGTTGGCACATGGCGAACATACTCTTAGTTGAGGACGATTTGGCTCTACAAGAGCTAACCCGAGACTATCTGCAACAGAATAATTTACATGTCGCAGTGCTGTCTCGCGGTGACGAGGTGATGGACTACCTTAGTAAACACAAAGTGGATTTAATGATTTTAGATGTCATGCTGCCAGGCAAGGATGGCTTCACTGTGTGCCGCGAAGTACGTGATAAGTACGCGCTACCCATTTTAATGTTGACTGCCAAAGGCGAAGATTTTGACCAGGTTATCGGTCTTGAGCTAGGTGCAGATGACTATGTGATAAAACCTGCAGAGCCTCGGGTGCTGCTGGCGCGTATTACCGCATTGTTAAGACGCACCCAAGAGCAAGATAAAAGCGTGCAAAGTGTCACTTTTGGCGAGCTGAAAATTGATAAAAATAGCCGTATTGTGACGTTGAAAGGGCAGGAAGTATCGCTGACCTCTCATGAGTTCGAGCTATTGTGGTTACTGGCAAGCAATGCTGGTGATGTACTGAGCCGCGAATATGTACACGAACAAATGATTGGCCGTCAGTACGATGGTTTAGATAGAACGGTTGATGTACGAATTTCACGATTACGCAAAAAACTAGGTGATAATAGTGATAAACCCTATAGAATAAAAACGGTATGGGGTCAGGGTTACCTGTTTGTAAGCGATGCGTGGAGTGAATAACTAATTTGGGCAAACTGTTCGTCAGCCTTTATCTATATATCATCGTATCCTTAGTGTTGGTGACCGGCGTAATCGAGCGCCTGTGGCCCGTTGATGAACAATCGACTCCGTTAGCGTTGGAGTTAGGCCATAACTTCAAAGCGCTGGCACAAAGCCCATTAGGGCGTCAATATATCCAAAGTCACTATCCTATGCGCACCATCGACAGTGGTGCCATTGCCTTGCCTGTTGAGCTACAAATACGGATCGATAACAAAGAAGCTGTGCATGTGTATGACGCCAATGAGCATCTTATTTGGTATGTTCCTGTAGGCGACTTACAGCTTTTACAAGTGGGCCCCGTACGCTTGGAAAAGCCTGAAAAAGAAGGCTTCTTTTGGCCGTACCTGTTAGTGCTCTTGGTTGTTGGTGCGCCGGTGGGGCTGTGGAGCTTCATGTTGTGGCGGGATTTTAATAAGCTCAGCGAAGCCTGTGCCGAAGTGGATGGCCGCCGCGAGTTTCAGGTCAGTGACATTGGCCGCTCGTTTTTATTGCCCATTACCGATGCGCTGCAAGTGATGCAGCGACGTATTCACAGCTTGCTAGACGCACAACGTGAACTGACTTCCTCCGTATCCCATGAGTTTCGCACCCCTCTAGCGCGTCTTAAATTTGCCTTGGCAATGGTTGAGCAGGGCGCCGATGAAAAACAGCGCAAGTATGTGCAGTCGATGACCGGTGATGTTACCGAGCTGGAAAATTTAGTCAGTGAAATGCTGCATTACGCGCGCTTGGACGCGCAAAGTCCGAGTTTAGAATCTCATTTAGTGGATTTGAACGAGCTGATGGAATCGCTGGTAGACAAGCTCAATTTTGACAGCGCAATTGCAATCTCAGTAATTTATGAGCAGCCTAATTTGTATCGTTGCGATCCACACTTTATCAGCCGTGCATTTCAAAATATTTTAGGCAACGCCATTAAACATGCCCACAGTCGTATAGAAGTGCGCCTCCAAGCCAGCGAGGAGCAATGTATCATCAGTGTCGAAGATGATGGCGAGGGGATCCCTGATAGTAAACGAGCAGATATATTTAAACCATTCATTCGTTTGGATAAAAGCCGTGACAAACGCACTGGGGGCTACGGCCTTGGTTTAGCTATATGTGGCAAAATCGTTCATTGGCACCAAGGAGAGATCAGTGTCGACGACAGTCCTCTCGGTGGGGCACGCTTTACCATCACATTACCGTTTATCAAAGGCAAAACCCTTGGCTTAGACTAGCCAAATACAGACACTGCCTTACTCGCCTTGCGGCATTAGCACAACAAGAACGACGGCAGATACCTCCTAGCGCGGTGAATCCATCACCTTGCTTTGCATAGGCGTTGCCTTGGTGCCATTTAACAATACCCCTAGCACGGTATATCTCACGCCGAAATGGTAGCTGATAAAACCTATCAACAACGTGGTACTAAGTGAAATAGTGAACTTGGCGAAGGCTGGAAGTAGGGTATTGCTGAGCGGTATTTGCACGCACATTAATACTGGAATATGCATAAGATAAATCCAATAGGAGGCGTCGGAGATGTAGCGGCTAAATTCATTGTATTGGTTCAGCCAGCGATAGCCCGCTAAATATGCCACAGCGGTGCAGCTTAATATGGCGAGGGTTTGTACTACAACTAACCACAGGTTGATATGCGCTACGCGAGTTTCACCGGTATTTACGGCAATCCTGACTTGCTCAAGGCTCGGTGCTTCAGGTAATAGGTAAAAATACGCGCCCACGGTTAAACATGCAATGAGCACGAGCGGCTTAAAATAACGCAGCGCTGCTAATACGGTATTGTGGTGGTGGTATAAACTTGCACCTAGCATAAACAAAAGCCCATAGGTGCAATAAGCCCAAAGTTGCGGCTGTAAGGTGTGGGGAGCAGGGAAGGGCACGACTAAGTGAGCCATCCCAGCACTTATTACAACGGGTAACGCAACCACTATAAATACCGGCTTAACAACCACCTCAAGCAACTTGCTTATTAACCGCTGATTTTTATTCAGCAACCAAAACAGTGCACAGAATTGCATCAAGTACCATAAAAACCATAGATGCATAGTGTTGATCTGCGGCTCTTTCACAGCCATTAGCAGATTTACTAACGGCGGGGGATGATCATTGAACTCTACTCCCCATACCATTAATTGAAATAGCACCAGCAGCGTCAGTGGTAAAAAAATAACAAAGGGTAGCAGCACACGCTTGCAGCGGTTGCGAATAAAATGACCGTTACCGCGTTTAGTCACTAAAATAGCGGCACAGAACCCAGCGATAACAAAAAACAGTGGCATGCGAAATAGGTGTGTCCACAAGGCGAGATAGTCAAACAGCACATGTTTGTTGGTGTCGACACTCAGCCACATATTGTGAAAGTAAGGGCCATAGGCCAAGGCGGCGTGGAATACGACGCCAAGTAATAACGCTAAGCCCCGTAGATTATCAATATAATGAAAACGCTGCTGCATTCGACATTCCTAACACTTCCCTGTTCCTTTAATGCTAACACTGAGTGGGTGTGTATGACCACTGCTGAACCACGCTTCTGCCATTGAAAATGAACCACCCTCGAACAGCTCAAATCTAAATATTTTATGTTTATCGTAAAATATATTTTGACAAACATTGTTTTTGGTCGTAATTTAATCAGTATGAAAATACGCATAAACCTTGATGTTGAGTTAGCAAAGAAAAAGATGTCACTCACTGAATTGTCGCAAAGAATAGGCATTTCGATGACCAACTTATCTTTACTCAAAAATGGCAAAGTAAAGGCGATTCGCTTTAGCACCTTGGCTGCGATCTGTGATGTATTGCACTGTCAGCCCGGTGATATTTTGGTCTACGAGCGTGATGCTGATTACTTAGATAATGATAAATAAAATCTCAGGAGCAGATATGTTAAACCGTGATCTCGTTATCCCGGCTATCGCTACGGTATTGCTAGCGATTCTATTTCCACTATATTGGAGTAACCTATATGGCCACGCGTTTGATGGCTTTGACACCGCATTTCAACAAGACCTTTATAGTCTGTCTTGGTCCGATGCCTTGTTTATGGTGATTGGTGCGCTTGAGATCTATATTTATTGGACCCTGGCGAGAGTATTAAAAAATCATTTGAGTTTGCGCTTGGCGCGGACAATGCTCATCATCTTGGCGTGTATTGTCGCTATATTTCACGCCACCATACTTTTTGATCTGTTCTTTGCGATAACAGGCCAAGAGATGCAGCCTGATACGTTTTCAAATAGTGCGGTTGTTGCCCTATTTATTGCCGGTGGTTGCTTGTTACTGTACAGCGTTTTCGCTATTGCCTTGGCGCTTATCTTGCTGGTTGAGACAGCTCGTGATCAAGTGTTGCTAAAAGTCTTCGCAATCATGCTACTCATTATTGCTACTTTGCAGCTGACGATGGTGTTTGCCTACGTGAATCTGCTGCTATTCCCAATGGCACTTATTGTGCTAACGCTATTTTTCAGTAAAAAACCAAACACGCTGGAGGTGGTGTAATAGCACATCACTGACATACATACCACGGCTCGGCGCCTTTGGCGCTGAGCCAGCATTTCGGCTTATGTCTTTAGCCAGTCCATCCTAATTGTCGTCCGGTTGTTATCCTTTATATACGATTGCTCGTGCGCGCAGCGCTTATTCGCGTCTCAATTAAGTATGCTCACATCGGTGATGTGAACAGTGTGAGCCCTCAGCGGGTTTCTTACGTACCTGTTTAATTTATTTTAATTTGTGATTTTAAAAAAACTTACAAATACCATTGATTGTTATTTGAGTATCCCTATAATGACAGCAATTAAAATGAGAATGATTCACATCTTTAGTGGGATAACAACATGACATTGCGTAAATCTTTAGTTGCTAGTGCCGTGCTAGCTGCCACCCTAGGTTTAACTGGCTGCGGTGGTTCATCAGATTCATCAGATAACACCACCCCAGAACAACCAACAAATACAGCTCCTACCGACATCAGCTTGTCTAACACGTCGGTAAATGACGATTTGGTGGGCGCTGAAGTAGGCGCGTTGAGTGCCACTGATGACGCTGATTCTGGTTTTACCTATACGCTGAGCGCTGATGAAGCGCGTTTTGAAATTGTTGACGGCAATACCCTCAAGCTTAAAGATGGTATTGCTCTGAACTACGAGCAGCAAACTGAGGTTAGCGTAAGCGTCACAGTGACCGATGCGGGTGGTTTAAGCTTTGCAAAAGAATTAACCGTAACGGTTGCCGATGTGGCTCCTGAAGCAGGTGTTAACCTTTATGAGTTCGATTCTAAACTAGGAAGCGGTTCCTCGGTGAGCTACACCGGACAGATCGCTCGCCATGCCTTAAGCGCAGAAATCAAAAACTACATTGGCCAACTCACTGGTGACTTTGTAACCACTAACAGCTTGACCGGCGATGCAGTAAAAGCGCAGTTGATGGCATTGTGGGGTGACTATGAAGCCATCAAAGACGGCAGCCTTAACTTCGCTGATGGTATTGAGACAGAGCAAAACTCTTTTGCTCAAATCTCTTCATCAGGTAAAGAGCTTAGCGGCAAAGTCGCTGGTGCAGACGCAGCGAAAATGCATAAAGACTGGCTTGCAGCCGGCAGCTTTGTGGGATGGAGCGAATTTGGTGCTCAGGCCGCAACACCTGAAGGGTTAGTGTTTCATTATTTCGGCCTGCTAGCGGCAAACATTGATAAATACAATGCAGGCGAGCTGTTGGTTGACCCAGCGGGCAACCAAATCACGAAGTTGTACATTACCGAAGCCGGTCTTGACCTCAATCAGCTTATTCAAAAGCATACCCTAGGCGCATTGATGTTCTCTCAAGGCACTGATGACTACCTTGATGAGGGTCTGACCACCGACAATATCGTGGCGCAAAAAGACGGTGGTTTATACACCACGCTTGAGCACCAGTTTGATGAAGGGTTTGGTTATTTCGGTGCAGCGCGCAACTACCTAGAGTACAGCGACGATGAAATCGCCGGTAAGGGCGGCCGTGATGGTTTTGCTAATGGTTACAATGATTACGACAGCAATGGTCAGATTGACCTAGCTGCCGAATATAACTGGGGTAACTCAACGAATGCCGCTAAGCGTGACCGTGGCGCGACAGTGACCACGGATTTCACTGCAGCAGCGATGAACGCCTTTATCGGTGGACGTAAAATCATCAACGATAATGTCGGCAGCGAGCTTAGCGACGCGCAAATGGATGAGTTATTGGCGCACCGTGATATCGCCGTTGCCAATTGGGAAAAGGCGGTTGCGGCTACGGTTGTGCACTACATCAACGATACGTTGGCTGATCTAGATGAAATTAGCGATGGTGACTACAGCGCAGACAACTTTGCCGATTTAGCTAAGCACTTTGGTGAGATGAAAGGCTTTGCGTTGAACTTCCAGTTCAGCCCATTCTCTCCTTTTAATGACGATGCCAATGCTGGTAAGTTCGCCGAGTTACACGCGCTATTTGGTGACGCACCAGTCACAGGCGACGCCGATGCCATTGCCGCATACAAGGCTGACCTAGAAACAGCGCGTGACTTGATGCAACAAGTATACGGCTTCAACGCTGAGAATGTTGCCAACTGGTAAGGCTCAGTTGCATGGCCTAAGGCCAGCATAAAGATCATAAAAGGTTAGCTTTTAGGCCTCGGCTTAATGCTAGCCTTTTTGTCGTTTAAATCCCCTAGTGGGAAACCTAGCAAGTGGGAAGGTAGAATGAAAAAAGCAATCCTCAAGCAGGGCGCTCTGGCCCTCGCTGTGGCATTCGCTCTAGGCGGTTGTGGTGAGAGCACCTCAAGCTCGCAAGGCGCCGGTTTTAATGACAGTGGCAGCGGTGAGCCAACCTCACCGACCGAGCCGACCAGCTTTGATGAAGCGGCGCTGGTGGCAAGTTTAGTTGATAACGTGATCACCCCGGCGTTTACTTTATTTCATCAGCAAGCACAAGCGCAGCAAAGTGCGATTGCCAGTTATTGTGAGCTGGAAAAAGCCAGCGTACAAAGTAGCTCGGAGCAAGCGCAAATGGCCATGCTTGAAGCCCAAGATGCATGGTTAGATGCCATGGGCGCTTGGCAGCAGGTGGAAATGATGCAAATGGGACCGCTTTTGACCAACAACGGCGAGCTGCGTAACCGCATTTATTCGTGGCCTGCTATTAGCCGCTGTGGCATTGACCAAGATGTGGTGTACCACCAAGACGGCGTCATTAATAACGACCCTGAGCGACCATACGATATCAGTGCCCGTACCGCCACACGGCGGGGTCTTTTTGCGTTGCAACATGTGCTCTTTAATGAGCAGTATGATCACCATTGTAGCGTTGCCAATGATGCCTTAGCGGATTGGAATAGCCGCACGGTGCTGGCGCGTAAAGTGGCGCGCTGTGAATATGCTGTCACCGCAGCGATGGATGTGCACAACTCCAGCACTGAACTATTGGAAAAATGGCAGGGCGACAATGGCTTTGCTGCTGAGCTCAAATCAGCGGGGCAAAGCGGGTCGCAGTTTGAATCTGCCCATAGCGCCCTGAATCACATCTCCGATGCAATGTTTTATTTAACCGAAGTGGTCAAAGATAAAAAGTTGGCAGAGCCCATAGGCATTTTACCTAACTCCTGTGGTACTTCTGCATGCCCACAGGATGTAGAGAGCTTCGATGCTAAAAGTTCATTGGCGAATATCAAGGCCAACTTGCTCGCCTTTGAAGCCTTAGTCGTGGGTCAACGTCAGGGTGAGCCCGCGTTAGTGGGTTTCGACGATTACCTTGATGATGAGCAAGCAAGCGCCACTAAGGAGCGTATGCTACAAGGGATCAGTGACACTAAAGCGGCGATTGCAGCAATTGAAAGTGATTTGGCCACTGCATTACTTGATAACGAAGAGCAGGTACGTGAAGTGCACACCCAGGTTAAAGCCATTACCGATGAGTTGAAAAACGACTTTATCAATGAGCTGGCACTTGAGTTGCCGACCACTTCGGCGGGTGATAACGATTAAGGATCATGATGAAACACAGTAAACTTGCCTTAGCCGTGAGTATTGCGGCATTTGGATTGAATGCTTTTGCTGCGGATAAAGAGCTCGAGCATATACAAATTATTAGCCACCACGACAAATTGCGCACCGAAGCAGGCTCGGCCACCTTAATAGGTGAAGCGCAGCTTGAAGAGTTTGAATTTGACGATATTCACCGCGTGCTATCACAGGTACCTGGGGTCAACATACGCGAAGAAGACGGCTACGGCTTGCGCCCGAACATCGGCTTTCGTGGGGTGACGCCAGAGCGTAGTAAGAAGATCACCATTTTAGAAGACGGGGTGTTGATTGGTCCGGCTCCTTATTCTGCGCCCGCCGCTTACTACTTCCCGTTAACCACGCGGATGACGGCGGTGGAGGTCTTTAAAGGGCCAGCGGCGATAAAATACGGCCCACAAACCGTGGCCGGAACACTGAATATGGTCAGCCGCCAAGTGCCAGATTATCGTATTGGTGGCGTCGATTTATCTGTCGGTGGAGATGGCTACAAAAAAGCCCATGCTTATTATGGCGACCGCCAAGGCAACCTTGGCTTTTTAGTCGAAGGGGTGCACTTACAAAGTGATGGCTTTAAAGAGCTCGATGGCGGCGGTGATACCGGCTTCGATAAAGACGATTTACTGGTCAAAGTGGATTATCAGCTGGAAGGCCAGCGTTTCGACCAGCGTTTTGAGGTCAAGCTTTCTTACGCCGATGAGCTCTCCGATGAGACCTATTTAGGCCTCACCGACGCCGATTACAAGGCTAACCCTTATCGCCGTTATGCCGCATCCCAGCCGGCACAAATGGATACTAAGCATACGCAAGTGATGTTTACCTATCAGCTAAGCGCTGAAGATGTAAACCTAACGACGCGGGTTTACCGTAACGATTATGAGCGCGCCTGGTTAAAGCTAAATAGCCTGTCTAACAGCAGTGCTAGCTTATCTGATATTTTGGCAAACCCTGAGCAGTTCGCTGGTCAATATCAGGTGTTAAGTGGCCAGCGCGATTCTGTGCTCGCTGGTGAAACCAATTACTTTTTAAATATGGGCACCAATGACCGTGAGTACTACTCACAAGGCATTCAGCTCGATGGTGATTGGCAAGTACCGCTGTTTGGCTTGCAGCACACAGTCTCGTTTGGGGTTCGTTTCCACCAAGATGAGATTGAGCGTAATCACTATGAAGACACCTATGCCATGGTTGACGGCATTAATACTGCCATCGCCGAGACCCGTCGGTTCACCACCGAGAACACAGAAAGCACCGATGCCTGGTCGGTGTATATAGAAGATCAGGTGACCATAGATAAGCTAACCTTAGGTGTTGGCGTGCGCGGCGAGTTGATGGACATGACCTATCAAAATGATAAGTCGGGTTTTGCTGATGATTGGCAACAAAAAACCACCCGTGTATGGTTGCCAGGGATCAGCGGCTTTTATCAGTTAGATGATAACAGCGGCTTGCTGTTTGGTGTTCACCAAGGCTTTGTTCCTGCTAGTCCGTCAGCGCCAGTGCGTGATGGCGAAGACGAGTTTGAAAAAAGCGTGAACTATGAATTTGGTGGTCGTTATAACGACGGCATCACCCAATTTGAAATGGTCGGCTTCTTCAATGATTACGCTAACCTGATTGAAAGCTGTGGCCAGTCAAATTGCGGCAGCCAAGGTCAGCTTGATCAAGAATTCAGCGGTGGCGAGGTGGATGTGTGGGGAGTCGAGTCGCAAATAGCTCAAACCTATCCGTTAAATCTGCAACTCGATATTCCTATGAGTTTGACTTATACCTATACGCAAAGCGAGTTCAAACAAGCGTTGTTCTCTGAGTTTGTGCAGTGGGGTTACATTCGCCCTGGCGATAGACTGCCTTACTTGCCAACGCACCAAGCGACGCTCAGTATCGGGTTGGCACATAAAGATTGGGCGGTTGATATGCTCATTAAGTATGTCAGCGATATGCCAGAAACGGCAGGCGTCGGTTACGAGGGCTTTGATGTCGCCTTAGCGGGTCAAGAAGTGCCGGCAACCACCGTGGTTGATATCGCGGCTCATTATGAGCTTGGCCAATATGGCCGCGTGTATGCCAAGGTAGATAACCTGTTTGACCAAGACAACATCGTCAGCCGTCGTCCTTATGGGGCGCGACCGGGTAAACCACGGACGCTGTCGCTTGGTTATAAATACCAGTTCTAAGAGGGTCGGGCCATGCTAGAGACTATTTGGCAAAGCATCGCGCAAACGCCGGATTATCTATTTGACGCCAATAAGCGTATTTTTATTGGTTACAGCATCATGGCCCTTATCTTAGCTGCGCTTGCTTATGGCTTGCGTAAGAGCAAGAAATCAACACGTGGCTTTTTTCGCTATGTGTTCGCAAAAAAAATCTGGTGGGCACCCAGTGCCCGCCAAGACTATCAATTATGGATATACAACCGTGTGCTTAAGGCGCTGTTGTTTACGCCTATTATTTTGACCATGGTGCCAGTGGCGCTGGCGACAACGGAGTTATTAGAGGGCGCGTTTGGTTTGCGGGCGCCGATGCCGTTGAGTGAAACCAGCGTGGTCATCATTTTTACCGTATTGCTGTTTTTAGCCGATGACTTTTCACGGTTTTTACTGCATTACGCACTACACAAGGTGCCTTTTTTGTGGCATTACCACAAGGTACACCACTCTGCTAAAGTGCTGACCCCTTTCACCATTTATCGCTCTCACCCGCTAGAGAGTTACCTTTATGCCTGCCGTATGGCGCTCTCACAAGGGATGGTGGTCGGTGTATGCTACTACCTATTCGGGACTAAGTTATCCATGGTGGACATTCTCGGTGCTAACATTTTCGTGTTCGCTTTTAATGCCATGGGGTCAAACTTGCGGCATTCGCATGTGTGGCTGAGTTGGGGGCGCCATGTTGAAAAATGGTTGATTAGTCCCGCGCAACATCAGATTCATCACAGCGACAATCCGCAGCATTTCGACACTAACCTAGGGTCGGCCTTAGCCATATGGGACCGGTTATTTGGTACCCTCATTCGCGCCGATGAAGTGGGCAAGGTAACTATAGGGGTCGGTCAATACGATGCCGGGCATGATTCTATCTGGGCTATTTACACCAAGCCGGTGCGCGATTCTTTCGCAAGCCTAAAACCTAAGCGCAAAGCGGGTGCGATGAAAAAACCAGTGGCATAAAAAGTAAGTTAGAGGAATAGGCTGGCGACGGGCATTGCCAGCCTATTAAATGAGGGAGTAGGCCCTCAGAAAGTAGTTAGTGGTAGGCGCTGCGCTTGGCAAAACCTAACTGATGTAGATGATTGATCAAGGCCGGGTCGTCTAAGCGCTCTGGGGTGCTGTCACCGCGCAGGGCATGATCTTTTGGCACTTGATAGACATCGAGCATTTTTTGGAATAGTACGTAACGTAAAAATTCCGGAGTCACACCTGAGTCTTGAATATCGTCGAGCTGCGACTGCAATTCACGCATTTGCTGCTTATCAAGTTTGCTGTGCGTTGCTTGCTTATTGTCGATGGTCATAATCAACCTCCTACACACATCGGCAATTGCATATTAACGAATGTAATCTGGTTGCCTTTGCTAAATTCTGTGTTAAAAATAGTGACTTACATCACTGTATAGACCTAGTTTACTCCTTTTTTTACGGTTATTACCAACAACCGTGTAAAGCTTTGTAAATAGCGCCACACCTGTATTCGGAACGTTCCAAGCTTGGTGACAAGGTACAAAATTGATAAGTAAGTGATAACTAAATAAAACGCGTTATCACTTACCTAAAAGCGGGATTATTTAAGAAAGTGAAATTTTCTCTTTGACATGCTCAGCGAAACCACTACCGGCCTCAAGGTAGAAGTTGTAAGTAGAGTTTACGCCCAATTCCTCGAGCTCTTTTTGCTGATCTGGGTAATTTGCAATGGCGGTCACTTGCCCCTCATACCCTGAAGCTTGTAACTGTTCTAAGGCGAAGATATTTTGATTGTGTTTGGGCATGGCTAACATCACCATTTCCACCTTCGCATGGTTTAAGCGTTGCCAAAAATCAGGATCGGTGGCATCGGCAGTGACCACTCGACGCCCACGCTTGACATGACGAGCCACCACCTCGGGTTTAATATCGATCCCCGCCACCGCTTGTGGGAAGCTCTGGGCTATAGTCTCATAGGCACCGGTGCCTATGCGGCCCATGCCAAAAATAGCGATGCGGGTATTATGTAGATTCACAGGTAGCTCTTCTGGCAGTCGCGAGTCACTTTCAAAAGGCAGTAGCCAACGCTCTATTTTTACATAGATATCATTGGCTCTGGCATTTAACGGTGAAGCGATCACGAAGGTAATGGCGACCGCCGTGGCAACCACAGCCAGCCATTGTGACGACAGCCAACCACTGCTTGCGGCTAGCGCACAGACAATAAGGCCAAACTCGCTGTAGTTGGCAAGCGTAAAAGCACTCAATAGGGAAGTACGCGCACGTAGGCGCACAGCATTAGTCAACACATAATAAAGCGCGACTTTAAAGACCAGCACAGAGACCACCAAGATAGCTGCAACCAATGCACTGGCGGTAAGCTCGGCATTAAGACCTATGGTTAAGAAAAAACCAACCAGAAGAATATCTTTAAAGCTCAGTAATGACTTAGCGAGTTCCCCCGCTTTTTTGTGGCTGGCAAACATCATTCCTAAGATCAAGGCCCCTAAATCGCCTTTTATGCCTGCAAATTCAAAAGCTTGATAACCGGCGACAAGTGCGAAAAAGAAGCCAAACAGGGGCAGTAGTTCGCCGTGCTTGGAGCGGTTTAATATCCAAAACATGACTGGGCGCATCAGTGGTAACAATACCATCAGGGCAATCGCCCAGTAATTGGGTAATTTGCCAGTACTGGCTACTAAAAATAGCACCGCGAAGATGTCTTGCATGACCAAGATGCCGATGGATATTTTACCGTGGAGGCTCGACATCTCACCGCGATCTTCAAGCACTTTAACGGCAAAAACGGTACTGGAGAAACTAAACGCAAAGCCAAGCAATAATGCGGTTTGCCAGTTCAGGTCGATAAAGAGGGGCAGGGCGAACACCCCGAGCAGTAGCAAAAAGCCACAAAACAATGCGGTACTAATAATAATGTGGGCACTGGCGGGGAGCCACACTTGCACTTTCATCAGGCTCGATACTTTGAGCTTCAAGCCTATGCTAAACAACAATAGGGTGATCCCCAACGCGGCGATTTGATCCAATAATGCAGTGGTTTTATAGCCAGCCATATGTAAGACAAATCCGGCTACCAAAAAGCCAACCATGGGGGGAAGTTTTACTTGATAGGCGGCAAAACCACAAACAAAGGCAACGGCAAAAAAGATCAGTTCCATAAAAGTGCTATCTTAGTGCAGGTGTAATCAGTGTAACTAATTGTAGAAGTTATTGAAAATACTATGTATGCCAGGGCCCATTTCCTCTCGCTTTAATCGTGATTGAAGTTTTTTTATGGTTTGCATAAGTTTTCACTGACAAGGGTGCGCAATTGTGGTTAAGATGCAATAAAGGATTCATTAACAGGAGAAGTGATGTTTAAAAAAATCCTGGCCTCTGTAGGAATTGGTGCCGCCAAAGTCGATACGGTACTACAAACTGAGCATTTACACCCCGGGCAAAAGTTTCATGCCGAAATCATTATAAAAGGGGGTGAAGTAGAACAAGATATTTCTGGTTTGGAATTGGCCTTGATGACCCGCGTAAAAGTAGAGTCAGATGATGGCGATTACTTTACTAATCATATTATTGAAAAGTGGCGTGTGGGCGAGAAGCTGACCTTACAACCTGGTGAAGAAAAACGTATTCCGTTTGAAGCACGATTGCATTCTGAAACTCCGATCACCGAATTTATCGCCGGTTACAACCAAACCCATGTATGGATTCAAACAGGTTTAAATATCGATTTGGCCATTGACGCCAGCGATCGCGATCCGTTGCATATTTACCCTAACGAAGCTGTTAAAGCCTGTATGCAGGCAATGGATAGGCTGGGCTTTAGGTTAATGAAAGCCGATGTTGAAAAAGGCTATTTGCGCGCACCGAGCTTCCATTCTACCTCTGGGTGCTATCAAGAACTTGAGTATCGACCGCAAAGCGGCGGCATGTTTGGTATTCAAGAGGTGGAGTTATCGTTTGTCCCCGAAGCACATAAAACGCATGTTTTAATTGAGCTAGATCGCGCGTTTCGCTCCGACGGGTACATTGATTTGACCATCGAGCACGATCATGTGAATTTATCGCAGATCTGCGACCAATTAGAGCGCTTAATTCACTAAGTTAGCAGAACAAGAAAGCGTTAAGCCCAGCATCGCTGGGCTTTTTTAATGGGATATGAGTATGACGATACACTGGCTATGTAAAGGCTTTGATGAGCTGACAACCACCGAATTATTTACTTTGATGCGTGCTCGTGTTGATGTCTTTGTCGTCGAGCAGAACTGCCCCTACCCAGAGCTAGACGATGGCGATATTGATGCCAAGAGCAAACATATTTTAGGGTATCAGAATAATCAGTTGTGTGCTTATGCGCGTTGTATCAACAAGTCAGGAAGTGTGGCTATCGGACGCGTACTCGTGTTGCCCCATGCGCGAGGACAAGGGGTAGCCCAGCGCTTAATGGAGCATGCTCTAGGCGTGTGTGAGCAGTTTTTTAGTGAACGTCCGGTGATGTTAAGTGCACAGACCTATTTACTTGGCTTTTATCAGCAATTGGGGTTTGTAACCCGAGGGTCGCCTTATCTGGAAGATGGCATTGAGCACCAGGATATGTATTTGTATAAGCGCTAACATCCCGCCACTTTTAGGTTACCCGCGCGAAAGTTGCTTAATGGCTCATATCTCCTACCTTTAGGGAATAAAAGTAACTAGCAGACAAGCCACCGGCTGGGCATTACAACGCCAGTGACTCAATGGAGGGCGACTTGAGTGCAACAGACACCCCGATGGAACCGGATACTGAAGAGGTCGAAGAACACCTAAGAGAAGCTATCGACGATAGTACTGTCTTAATTGTCGAAGACAGTGATGCCGACTTTGATTTACTGCGAGAGGTGTTATCCCCTTATTTCAATGTTAAGCGCTGCCGTGATGGTGAAGCTGCGCTGCGACTTATTATGGACATTGCCCCGCATATCGTGATCACCGAATTTAGTTTGCAAGGCATGGACGGTATTGTTTTATGTCAGCGAATTCGAGAGCACAGCCGTTTTGATGATATTCCGGTATTAATGGTCAGCAGTGAGGAGCATGCCCAGCGCGAAGTTGATTTTTGGGATGCTGGGTGCAGTGACTTTGTGCGTAAGCCCTACAGCTTAACGACCTTGTACAAGCGAGTAATGCACCATTTAAAATACAAGAAAATGCTCGATGAATACAAAGAAGCGGCCATGGTTGATTCACTCACAAAAGTGTTTAATCGCCGCTACCTTGAGTCCACCATGCTGCAGTTATCCAGTCGCCATGAAACACCGGAAATATCGGCCTTGCTGATTGATGTGGACTGGTTCAAAAAGTACAACGACAGCTACGGCCACCTCGCCGGGGATGCGGCGTTGGTACAGATCGCTGAAGTACTCACGCGCAGCTTAATGCGCTCGACAGACTTTGTAACCCGCTTAGGAGGGGAGGAGTTCGCGGTTATTTTGCCGCATACCGATGCAAGCGGAGCACAACTTATCGCACAGCGGGTACTCACCGGTGTCAGGGCGTTAGCCTTACCTCATAAACACTCGGACTATCACCGTGTTAGTGTCTCTGTTGGCGGCATCACCTGTGGGTTTGCACCTGAGGACTGGCGCAGCATGATTAAACAAGCAGATGAAAACCTATACCAAGCAAAAGCACAAGGACGAAATAAAGCGATATGCACTGTTGAGCAGGGGAGTCAGCCGCAGTAACTTATTGCGGCTGACCAACTAGGATTTTAGCGCAGCGAGTTGATGAACACCAAGGAAATACAAATGGGGCAAACGAACTTGATATACCAAGGCCAGATTTTCCAGAACCAGCTATTCGCTGCCTCAGGGCAACCAGACTGAATTTCTTTGAGCAGCGAGGCTCGATGCCAAATCCATCCCACAAAAACACAACACATAAGTCCAAGTAGGGGCTGTCCGAAGCGTGTTGTTAGCGCAATCACGAAGCCAAATAGTTGCTCGAAGTTGAAAATGATGGTGAAGCTCACTAAACAAATCAGTACGCCGATCACCCAGGTTGCTGGGCGGCGGTTAAGACCAAACTTCTCAACGGTATAAGACACAGGTGCTTCAAGCATGGAAATAGACGAGGTTAGCGCGGCGATACTCATCAAGGCGAAAAAGGCAAAACCCACATACAGCCCCGCACTTCCCATGGAATCAAAAAGTGCCGGTAACACTTGAAAAACCAGCGTGTCTTCAGAAAGTAACTTGCCAGAGGCATCAAATATTTCAACACCTTGGGCTTGTGCTACGTACATCGCCGGGATTATCAAAAGGCCAGCGACAAAGGCAATAAACACGTCAATTAAGGTAACCGATGCACCTAGGGTAACGAGGTTTTCGCTTTTAGAGATATACGAGCCATAAATGATCATCACACTGGTGCCCAACGACAGCGAGAAGAATGCTTGGCCTAAAGCACTGACCAGCAGCGCCGGTTCAAATAGCGCAGAAAAGTCAGGCAGCAAGTAGTTCTTTAATCCTTGTGTCGCGCCGTCTTGGCTCATTACGTAGGCGATCAGAGCGAATAAAATCGCTAGTAACGCTGGCATCAATCGTTTTGACCACTTTTCAATGCCATTTTCAACGCCCTTACTAATGATCATCACGGTCAGAAGAATAAAGCCGCCTGCAAAGAGTAAGTTGCGTGACAGTGACTGGTTAGTCAGCCAATTGGCAGCCTCGCTCTGCCCGGCTAGTTGCGCTACTGGCTCAGCAGTGAAGCTGATCATCCAACCCGCCACTATGGCGTAAAAGCTTAAAATTAACCCCGCACAAATGATGCCGCCAAAGCCAACAATAAAGGCTAAGGGATGTTGCCAGCGATGGTTCGACACTTTCTTAAGCGATGCCACCGCATTGGCCTGACCATAGCGACCAACGACCAATTCCGCCATCAGTGCGGGATAGGCTAAGCAAAACGCCAATACTAAATAAGCCAATACAAAAGCAGCCCCGCCATTGGAGGCTGTTTGGGTGGGGAAGCCCCAAATATTACCGAGTCCGACCGCTGAGCCAGCAGCGGCCATTATAAAACCAAAACGGGAGCTAAACTCCCCACGCGACGCACTCATATTATTATATTTCTCTGTAGGTGAACGGCGCTCCCAATCTACTGTAATTTCCATGAAATAAAAAGCTCACGGGGGCATTTATTGCCCGTATAGCAGGGTAAAGCGCGCTGTACATAGAAAAAAGGTCGCCTATCATAAAGGGCCGTAATCTCGCTGTTTGAGCTTATTTGCGACCAAGTGTGATTCAGTGTAGGGAATGTAAATTGAAGGTTACAGAGGTAATTTAAGGGTGAATTTTGCCCCGCCTAAAGAATTTGATTCACTCACTACTAAGTAGCCGTGATGCCAGACCATGACTTTTTGACATATGGCCAAGCCTAATCCATAACCCTGCGCAGAGCGGTGTTTGGCACTTTGATAGAAAGGTTTTAATATTGCCGCACGTTCTGCCTGAGGGATCCCGGGGCCATCATCTTCAACCGTAATCGCTAGAAAGTGACCGTCAATATCTGCACAGACGGTTACTGATTGGCGTGCATAGCGAAGAGCATTACCCAAAATATTAATCAATGCTCGCGCTAGCCAGTGCAGGTCGGCGTTTATTTTTAATGTATTTGAGCAGCGTACCTCAATATGTTGCCCATTGGCCTTCGCTTGCACTTGTAATTGCTCGCAAATATCGTGCAAGTAGAGCGACGCGCTTGTTTGGCTATAGGTTAATTGTTGAGTTTGCTGTTGCAGAGCCGCATAGCTCAGGTAGCTATTGAGCATCGACTCCATGGTGTCTAAATCTTTTTCCATACGCTGGAGGTAGCGCTGTTGCGCGCCTTTCTCGTCGCTTTCAATTGCCGCATCCAAGCCAAAGCGCAGGCAGGCAATGGGTGTACGAATGTCATGAGAGAGGCTCGACGCCATCAGTTTATTTTCATCCAGTAGCGCATTAATTTGCTCCGCCATGGCATTAAAGCGTCGCTCTAATTGTGTGGTATAGCTCCAGCGGCTGGCGCTAATACGTTTTTCTAAATGACCGTCAGCAAACTGTTGGGTTACATTAGAGAGCACGCTAATACGGCGGGTGAGGGGGATAAGAGGGAGCCACATACACAAACTGACCCCGGTGTAGAATAACACCGTGAGTAGCAAGTCATGATCCGCCGCTTTGGGTTTGGGTAGGCGCATGGTGAGGTGCTTCCCATGTAAGCTGTCGGCAGCGCGCACTAAATAAAGGCCTTGGTTATCCGCAAGTACTAGTCCGGAATTACTATACAGCTGGGTGATTAAAGAAGGGGGAAGGGCTAACGTGGCGTTATTCTCAAGACCGATATCGAGTTTGAAGTGTTGGTTTAGCGCATCCAATCCTTGCTGCTGATTTTTCGCCTCGTACTCACTAAGGTAAGAGACCATCCCTGCAAGCACTTTTCGTTGTTGTGTGAAGTCATCCTGTTGCGTTGGGCCACTAGCGAAGCTGTCGATAAGCCAACTTAGCAACACCACAGAAATTAACGCTGTGCACAACAAAGATAAGTACAGTTTTTTCATATAAGCGCACGATTAGGAGCTAACTCCACGCATCCTTTACTAACAAGTACCCTTTGCCCCATATGGTTTTAATGCGCTGCGGCTTGTTGCCATTGTCATTAAAGTGTTTGCGCAGCGCCGAGACCACCACATCAATACTGCGGTCAAGGCCATCGTATTCTCGTCCCTTAACGGCACGAAACACGGAATCTCTGTCTACCACTTCACCGGCATGCTGGGCAAGGTAACAGAGCAAGGCAAATTCGGCATTCGACAGTGCCACCTCGTTATTGTTAAAACTGACGCGTCGCGCTTCAGTATCGATACTGAGACCGCCCACTTGAATGCTCTCGCGTTCTTTTTTGGGCGGTTGCTCGTCGCTGCCTGGGCGTAACGCCGCTTTAATGCGAGCGAGCAGAACTCGAGGGCGTACCGGCTTGGCGATATAGTCGCTAGCACCCACCTCGAGGCCGATGACTTCATCTAATTCATCATCGCGCGCAGTCAACATAATAATCGGCTGCTGATAAAATTGCCGTAAGCGTGTACAGACACTTATGCCATCCATTCCTGGAAGCATGACATCGAGTAACACCAAATCAGGGTGATGACTTTGTACATAGCCTTCTACTTCCTTGCCGTTACCACAGCAGCCAACCTGATAGCCATTTTGGCTTAGGAAGTCTTGCATCCACTCGCTAAGAGAGAGGTCGTCTTCAACAACAAGAATATGGGGTGATTGCTGCATCTAAAATAATCTCCAGCGACGTTTTTTCTGTCCATTGGTATAAACCCACTGCACTCGCACTTCGGTGTCAGCAATGGTCTCGCCTGATGCTCTTGGAAAGAGTTCGAAGCGCACGGCTTTAGGGCTGGCAAAATCGACGATAATATAGCCTTGACGTTGTCCTTGCCAGCAATGCAGAGGCTGCTGTTTGGTTTGTTCACGGATGCAATAAGCTGCGTCATTGGCCACTTGCCATTGCAACTCGATATCAGAATAACAGGTGCGGCCTTGACGCAGTGCTACACAGGTATTGGGCGTTGCCAATAAAGCCTGCGTTGGCACCGTGGTTTGCTGTGCTAAGGGTGCACTCGGGAACACGGTTGTGCCGATGAGGGCGAGGGCTAATCTAAAACACATAACGCACGCCTACCTTGGCTTTATGCTGATAAGATTGAGAAATGATAGGGCTGTCACTGATCTCACCCGAGAAATAGGTTGATAACCAGCCTGCAAGGAATACCCAATTCTGTGATAGTGGGTGCTCAGCATGGAGCTCTAGCATTACCGCATAGGCGATATCTGGCTTATAATACGGTCGAGTTTCGGTGCTTTCATGCTCATCGATACCAAAGTAATAATCGCTAAACTCACGACCATACACATTAAACCCTAGACCACCTCGAAACTCCCAGTTGCGATATTGCCGAATGCTCGATAGAAACGTGGTAAATACCCAGTCGTTGTGGGTATCAGTGACATCATGAAGTAACTCAAAAGATAATTGGCTGCTCTCAAAGCGCCGCGATAGTCTAATACCCATGTCAAAATCATAGTGACGTCGGTCGATACCCGCGAGGGCATCTATCACATCTCGGTCGTATAACTTTAAGCCTGTTTCATCAAAACCGGATTGCACATTGGTGCCAAGAATATCCAAGCCCCAATCATATTTATCGATGAGTGAATAGCCAATGACCATGCCACCACTGAGTTGGCTATTGTCCACGTCGAGATAAAACTTATCGTAGCTGAGCACTAAGTTAATATTGGGTTCAAGGCCATCATCGTAAGAGTCCAAACCGACAAGATACGAGTCCTCGACGTAGTAGCCCAGACCTACGCTCCAGTCCCAGTTAAAACCCTGTTGTGGTTCAAGGCTATTATCTGAGTAATAGCGGTTACTCGCAGAGACAGCAAAACTAACAAGTAAAATAATGAGGGAGGTTAAGACGCGCATAGTGGTAATGGTTTTTTATTTTCCAGTGTACCGATCCCTAGCGGCCAAGTCTGTAAGAAAATGTAGCATGGCAGCAAGCCGCCATGCGTGACCAAAGGGGACTAGTTTACGTTGATCTTCTCTAGCAAAATACCACTTAAATAGTAATGTAAATCAGGGACTAAAGCACTGACTTCAGCTTGCTCACAGGCTCCTGCTATTTTACTTAAGCCCGAACTTTTAGTGCGTATTATGTATTGAGGTGCTTGCGGTGCTGGCTGAGCCCCTCGTTTTTGCATCGCATCGGGTGCATTGTGAGTATTTACAAACTGTTGCACTTGCTCAAGGTTTTCTATGTGATCAGACATTACCAGCTTGTAGCGCAGGGGGTTACGTTGGAAACTGGCGGTGTCTATTGACGATTTAGCAAACCATACAACATCTTGAGAGCTTTGATGGGAAAGCTTCATGCTCACGGAGCCAAGAATATTGCTGCACTGTTTGGTGGTAAACTGCTGCGCCAAATCACTTTCGCCAAACACGGTGGCGTTAGCAAGTTGATATTCGATACTTTCGGTTTCACTGATATCTAGCTGGTTTATGCTTAATACATAATCGGCTTGCTTGCGGTCACTGATTACCGTTAGTTGCTTATCATTTAAAATAGCCACTAGGCGGTTGCGCAGGCGCTCGGTTAATGCCACCTGCTCACTTTCGATGACCACACTTTGGCCTCGTGTAATAGGGTGTGCGGGCAATTGCACTGATTTTACACGCGGCGCTTGGTGCGCGTATTGATACTCGAGTATGTAGGTGCGCTCACTTAGGCTTGGTTTAATTGGCATCCGTACTTTTTCAGGGACCGGTGCCAAGGTCGTTTCCATAGTGGTGCAACCACTGGCCAATAGCACTGACGCGCTAAAGGCAGTTACTAATAAATGCTTGTTCATAGTGCCATAACTCTCAATTACACTCATTCACTCATATCCCAGCAAGTTGAACCGCAGCATTGTACGTGAGTTTACTGTAAACTTCATGATATTATTCTGCGATTATGATTCAGCATTGCCATAACTATAATAATGAAAATGAAGTTCTTAGTTATTCTCTTTGTTGCTGCGTTTAGTGCATTTTCTTATGCTGAACAACAGCCACCGTACACCGAGGCAACCGATGCTAAACAATGGCACCGGTTTGTTGATAATTATGTGGCGAGCTTAGAACGTCAACTGGAGCAAAAAAAAGTGCCCGGGGCCGCGCTTTCTATTGTTCACCCTGACTTTCCTTCCATCGCCTTAGGATTTGGTAAAACAAAAATAAGAAAAGGCCGACAAGTGGACGTAAATACCCGTTTTCGACTTGCCTCGGTCTCGAAAACATTTACCGGTTCGTTAGCTGCTAAGCTGGCGGCGCAAGGTGTACTTAATCTAGATGCACCGGTGCAAAAATATTTACCCGCGTTTAATGATACCGTTTATAGGGACAATTTAAAAGTCGCGCATCTATTAAGTCACTCCAGCGGATTAGTGCCTAACGCCTATGATAACCTTATTGAGTCACGCATGGACTATCCGGATATCGTCTCAAAGTTATTGAAAGTTGAGCCATTATGCACACCAGGGCAGTGCTACGGGTATCAAAATGTGATGTTTGCTATGGTCGGTGATGTGATTCGTAATGCCAGCGGCTTAGAGTACGAAACATGGATGCAAGAGTTTATATTTAAACCGTTACGTATGCGCCATGCCAGTATTGGTTATGAGGGTATGGTGCGGGATGAAAACTTTGCTTACCCCCATGTGCGCGGGCGAAAACGTTGGCATACGGCGCGGTTAAAGAAAAATTACTACAAGGTCTCCCCAGCGGCAGGCGTCAATGCCAGCGCCGCAGATATGGTGCAGTGGCTCAAAGCACAGCTTGGCATGTACCCCAGTGTGCTGCCGCCTGAGGCGTTACAGGCACAAGTGCGTCCTTACACGGTGACCAAAAAGGAGCGCTATCGTCGCGTGTGGCGAAAACATGTAAATGAGGCACATTATGGCCTGGGTTGGCGTATCTATGATTATGATGATGAGACCATCTTTTATCACAGCGGTTGGGTGCAGGGCTATCGCACCGATATTGTGGTGATCCCCCGTTTAAATGTGGGTTTTAGTCTGCTGCTGAATGCCGAAACAGGTTTAATTAACGAGTTGACCACGCAATTTCTTGATCAGTTGCTGGCGATGTCACAACCGGCATAAAAGTGGGCGTTGAAACAAAAAAGGTCGGCATGAGCCGACCTTTTTTATAAGCGTTCGTGACTACCCGCGAGGCAGCTGAAGCTTACGCTCTTCGCTTTGGCGATAAATAGTTAAAATATGACCAATGCTTTGCACTTTGTAAGCACCCGTTTCACGGATGATGGCATCAAAAATAAGTGCTTTAGTTTCTCTATCACTGGTTGGCACTCTAACCTTAATGAGCTCATGGATGTCCAAAGCACTGTCGATTTCGGCAATCACCCCTTCGGTCAGGCCGTTAGCACCCAACAAAACCACAGGCTTAAGTGGGTGTGCGAGGCTTTTTAGGTATTGCTTCTGTTTATTCGATAGTTTCATAGATTTTCAAATTTTGCTGATTCGAGCTTGAATTATCGGTATTCTAACGCCATCTAGCAGATATTACTATTTTAGTTGCGTGTTAATTTATGGCGAATAAGAAGCACTCGGCGAGCTCCCAGCGATGGTTGAAAGAGCATTTCGACGACCATTATGTGCATGAAGCGCAAAAGCAAGGGTGGCGGTCGCGCGCGGTTTTCAAACTTGATGAAATCCAAAACAAAGACAAATTACTTAAACCCGGCATGGCAGTTGTCGATTTAGGCGCGGCCCCAGGAAGTTGGTCACAGTACTTGGCGCAGAAGGTGGGCGACAAGGGTCAGGTTATCGCCTGTGATATCCTGCCTATGGACTCTTTGGCTGGGGTCGACTTTTTACAAGGCGATTTTCGCGAAGAGGCTGTGCTAAATGCGTTGCTCGAGCGTATAGATGGGCAGAACGTCGATGTGGTGTTCTCGGATATGGCCCCGAATATGAGCGGTAATATGAGTACCGACCAAGCGGGAAGCATGTATCTGGTAGAGTTGGCACTGGATATGTGTCACCAAGTGCTAAAGAAAAACGGTGCCTTTGCGGTTAAAGTGTTCCAAGGTGAGGGCTTTGATCAGTTTGTCAAAGACGTTCGTGACAGCTTTCGCACTGTAAAAATACGTAAACCCGATGCGTCGCGCCCACGTTCCCGTGAGGTATATGTAGTAGCTACGGGCTACAAACTGTAGTACAGTTGTCGGGAAAAGTTGAATTTAATTAATTTGGATACAAGAGGTTAACACCTTGAGTGATATGGCAAAGAATTTAATACTATGGCTGGTTATTGCCGTTGTTTTGATGTCGGTTTTTCAAAGCTTTAACGGCTCCGACAATTTAGACAGGCAAACGAGTTACACACAATTCGTCAAGGATGTACGCAGCGGTTCGTTGCGCGAAGTCGTGATAGACCGTGGAACAGGCGCAATCACTGGAGTTAAAACCAGTGGTGAGCGTTTTCAAACAACCATGCCTATGTATGACGAAGACCTTATCAATGACTTACTCAAAAATGATGTCAACGTAAAAGGTGTTCAACCTGAAGAGCAGTCCTTACTGGCAAGCATTTTCATTTCCTGGTTCCCAATGTTACTGCTTATTGGCGTATGGATATTCTTCATGCGACAAATGCAAGGTGGTGGCGGCAAAGGCGCGATGTCCTTTGGCAAAAGTAAGGCTCGTTTAATGAGCGAAGATCAGGTGAAGACTACTTTCGCTGACGTTGCTGGTTGCGATGAAGCCAAAGAGGACGTTACCGAGCTAGTGGATTTCTTGCGCGACCCATCCAAGTTCCAAAAATTGGGCGGCAGTATTCCTAAGGGCGTACTCATGGTAGGCCCTCCTGGTACAGGTAAAACCTTGCTTGCTAAAGCTGTTGCTGGTGAAGCGAAAGTACCGTTTTTTACAATTTCAGGTTCTGACTTTGTTGAGATGTTCGTGGGCGTGGGTGCATCCCGGGTGCGCGACATGTTTGAGCAAGCGAAAAAAGCCGCTCCTTGCATCATCTTTATTGATGAGATTGACGCCGTAGGTCGCCAACGGGGTGCTGGTATGGGTGGTGGTCACGATGAACGTGAACAAACCTTGAACCAGATGCTGGTAGAAATGGATGGTTTCGAAGGTAACGAAGGTATTATCGTTATTGCTGCAACCAACCGTCCGGATGTACTGGACCCTGCATTACTTCGCCCAGGTCGCTTTGACCGTCAGGTGGTCGTTGGTTTACCAGATATTCGCGGTCGTGAGCAGATCCTAAAAGTGCACATGCGTAAAGTGCCATTGGCCGATAATGTTGAAGCCTCGGTTATCGCTCGAGGAACGCCTGGTTTCTCTGGTGCTGACTTAGCCAACCTTGTGAACGAAGCCGCACTATTCGCTGCTCGTGGTAACAAGCGTGTTGTGAGCATGGCTGAATTCGATGCCGCCAAAGATAAAATCATGATGGGCGCAGAGCGCAAATCAATGGTGATGTCTGAGGAAGAAAAAGAGATGACTGCGTATCACGAAGCCGGTCACGCTATTGTCGGGCGTATCGTGCCAGAGCACGACCCAGTGTACAAAGTGTCAATCATTCCACGTGGTCGTGCCTTAGGTGTCACCATGTACTTGCCAGAGCAAGACCGAGTGAGCCACTCGAAAGAGCACTTGGAATCAATGATTTCTAGCTTGTACGGCGGCCGTATTGCTGAAGCCATTATTTATGGCGATGAGAAAGTGACAACCGGTGCTAGTAACGACATTGAGCGGGCCACTGAAATTGCTCGTAAGATGGTGACGCAGTGGGGCTTAAGCGCGAAAATGGGCCCGCTACTGTACGCTGAAGAAGAAGGCGAAGTGTTTATGGGCCGAGGCTCATCACGCAGTGCCAGCATGTCTGATGACACAGCCAAACTGATTGATTCAGAAGTACGTGATATCTCAGATAGAAACTACGAGCGTGCAGAGCAAATCTTGCGTGATAACATTGATATCTTGCATGCCATGAAAGACGCATTGATGAAGTATGAGACCATTGATGCGCTGCAAATCGATGATTTGATGGAGCGTCGCGAGGTGCGTCCACCACGTGATGCCCACGATCAGAAGCCTCCAGCAGATGCCAAAGCTAAATCGCAAGGTGAGCTGGCCGATGAAGCAACGGCACAAGACGATAATAACGTCGATAAGCCGAACTCTGACGACAAAGAGTAAAAACCAATAGCCCCAACACAGTTTGGGGCTTTTCCTTTCCCCAAGTTAGCCATTGATTAACCGGTACTTGGAAGACCTTCATAGACAGAGTAAGTAATGACAAGGTTAACACTTCCTCGAGATCGTTATTTGGATCTCAGCACTCCCCAAGTCATGGGGATTTTAAATGTCACGCCGGACTCCTTCTCCGATGGCGGCCAACACAATACCCTAGACAACGCTGTCAACCGTGCCCTATCGATGTTAGAGCAAGGCGCCACTATTATTGATGTGGGCGGCGAGTCAACGCGCCCAGGCGCAGACGATGTCGCTGAACAAGAAGAGTTGCAGCGGGTGGTCCCCGTGATCAACGCCATTCGCGAGCGCAGTGATTGCGTCATCTCCATTGATACCAGTAAGGCCGGCGTGATGACAGCGGCGGTTCAGGCCGGTGCAGATATCATCAACGATGTGCGCGCGCTGCAAGAACCTGGGGCACTCAGCGCAGCAGCCAGCGCTCAGGTTCCTGTGTGCATTATGCACATGCGCGGGCAACCACGCTCAATGCAAAATGCCCCTGATTACAATGATGTCACCAAAGAGGTGGGCACGTTTTTACATGAGCGAGCGCGGCAATGTATCGAAGCTGGAATAAGTAAAACGAACATTATTATCGACCCCGGCTTTGGCTTTGGTAAATCACTGCAACATAACTATCAATTATTGAGTGAGCTTGAGCAACTACAGCAACTAGGATACCCAGTACTCACTGGCCTATCGCGGAAATCAATGTTCGGGAAATTATTAAATCGAGATGCAGATCAGCGTCTCAGCGCAAGCTTAGCGGGCGCATTAATCTGTATGCAAAAGGGCGCGCGCATTGTGCGCGTGCATGATGTGCAAGAAACAACGGATATTGTAAAGGTTTTCCAAGCCACCCAGGCCCCTTTGCAAGTACAAGATTAGGAGAAAACATGAGTACAACACGTAAATATTTTGGCACCGATGGCGTGCGAGGTCAGGTTGGTGAATACCCGATAACGCCAGAATTTGCTCTTAAACTAGGCTGGGCGGCTGGTAAAGTTCTCTCTAAAACGGGAACGAGGAAAGTTATTATCGGCAAAGACACCCGCATTTCCGGTTACTTACTTGAGACCTCTTTAGAGGCCGGGCTTATCGCAGCGGGCATTGATGTCGTCTTACTTGGTCCAATGCCAACACCAGCGGTTGCTTATTTAACGCAAACCTTTAGAGCGGAAGCGGGCATTGTCATCAGTGCTTCACACAACCCTTATCACGATAACGGTATTAAGTTTTTCTCCAGCGATGGCCTTAAACTAGCCGACGATATTGAACTTGAAATAGAAGCCATGCTCGACAGTGATATGACCTGTGTGCCTTCTGAAAAGCTCGGTAAAGCGCGACGTCTGGTAAGTGCAGATGGCCGCTATATTGAATTTTGTAAAGGCCAGTTCCCGCAAGGGCATTCTTTAGAAGGGCTTAAAATAGTCCTCGATTGTGCCAATGGCGCAACCTATCACATTGCGCCTGCTGTTATGCAAGAGCTGGGTGCAGAGGTGATCCCTTATGCTTGTCAGCCGAATGGCTTGAATATAAATGCTGAGTGTGGCGCCACCGATGTATCCGCACTGAAACGCAAAGTGCTTGAAGAGCAGGCCGATGTAGGGATTGCTTATGACGGTGACGGCGATCGGGTGATGATGGTCGACCACAAAGGACAAGTGTTTGATGGCGATGATATCGTTTACATCATTGCCAGCGCACTGCACCATCAAGGAGAGCTTGGTGGTGGCGTGGTAGGTACGGTGATGTCCAACATGGGTCTTGAAAATGCCCTTAAAGAGAAAGGAATAGACTTTGCTCGCTCGAAAGTGGGTGACCGTTATGTGATGGAACTATTAAAGCAAAAAGGGTGGAAAATCGGCGGTGAAAGTTCAGGCCACGTGCTGAACTTAGATTTAATCAGCACCGGTGACGGTATTATTTCCAGCTTGCAAGTACTTGCGGCTATGGTCACGACGAACAAAACATTGCGCGATTTAGGGCAAGGGTTTGTTAAATACCCGATGAATATGATTAACGTGCGCTATGCACCGGGTAGTGACCCAACACAAGCAGCCACTGTGCAACAGGTTGTCGCTGAGGTTGAACAGGAGCTCGCTGGTAAAGGGCGGGTACTGCTACGTAAATCGGGTACTGAGCCGGTGGTTCGTGTGATGGTTGAAGCTGAGCACGAAAAACAAGTACTGGATTTAAGTAGTAAAATAGCGCAAGTTGTTGAAAGTGTGAGCAGTTAAACAAGTTTGCATAAATAACTACTTGTAAGTTGAAATGACTCGGGGTACTATCTCGTCCGCTTTCAGACATGGAGTAAAACATGGCATCACGTAAGCCTTTAGTGGCTGGTAATTGGAAGTTAAATGGTTCTCAAACATTGCTCAATGAAATGGCTAATGTTTTAGAAGATATTAATAGCCAAGAAGTCGATGTGGCACTGTTTGTTCCCGCCTTATTAGCAGCAGAAGCTGTGAAATTAGGCTTGCAAACGGGCGTACAGACTGTGTCTGAATATGAAGCGGGCGCTTACACCGGGGAGACCCAAGCGGCGCTGGCTAAACAGCTAGGTGTCACTTACACCTTAGTTGGGCACTCTGAGCGTCGCCATGTTTTTGGTGAGTCTGACGAGGACGTAGCAAATAAGTTTGCTATGGCGCAACAGCAGGGCCTTATCCCTGTGCTGTGTGTCGGAGAGACCGAGCAGCAACGTGAACAGGGTGAAACAGAATCAGTGATTAGTGCTCAAATTGACGCGGTAATCCAAAAATTAGGTGTGGCTGCATTATCACAATCTGTGATAGCATACGAGCCGGTTTGGGCTATAGGCACAGGTAAAACTGCATCGCCGCAGCAAGCTCAAGACATACACCAGTTTATTCGTGATAAAATTGCCCAGCAAGATCAGGGCCTATCACAAGGCTTACGCATATTGTATGGCGGTAGCGTAAACGAAAAGAATAGTGAAGAATTATTTGCACAACAAGATATAGACGGCGGCCTTATCGGCGGTGCAAGTCTAAAAACAGGCGCTTTTGTCAGCATCTGTGAAAGTGCAAAAGGATAATATTAAATGTACGAAATTCTATTAGTAATTTATTTGATTGTTGCAATTGCACTGGTTGGTTTCGTGCTAATTCAACAAGGTAAAGGCGCTGATATGGGGTCTTCATTTGGTGCAGGTGCATCGGCAACCGTTTTCGGTTCGTCAGGTGCTGGTAACTTTATGACTAAGACAACCACAGTATTAGCAACTATCTTCTTTGTGCTAAGCATCGTGCTGGGTAACTTAACTGCGGGTCAAATTAAAAAGACCGACGAGTGGGAAAACCTAGAATCAGCACCTGCTGCACAGACGGTGACTGAAGAAGCATCTGATGTACCAGTAGAAGAGCCTAAGAGCACGAATCCAGACGTGCCAAACTAAAAAATTAAGCCGTGGTGGTGGAATTGGTAGACACGCCATCTTGAGGGGGTGGTGAGCTATGCTCGTGCGGGTTCAAGTCCCGCCCACGGCACCAAATTAAAAAAGCCAAGCATTTGCTTGGCTTTTTTATTGTAAAGGCCTTGTTAATACTGGCCTTTAGTCATGCTAGGTGGTTGCTAAATATAAACCTTACCTCTATAATAGTCGCCACGAATGAGGTGATGCAGCCGTATCTCTCATGCAGCAGATTTTCAAACAAGGTTCTCTTTACGTTGGCTTTGTTTTATTTGATGTTCGCGCATTCTTAGTAATGCGCGTTTTGCGTTTAGCCAAGGCAACTTTGCTAAACGTCGCAGCGGTTTTTATCGTGCAGATATAGCCCGCAGCCAAGCTTGGCCCTAGGCCGCTCAGAAGATCAGGAGATCTTCGTACTACGAATATCTCCGGTGTGACGCCCCGCTTGGTTCGGGGCGTTGTTGTATCTGTACTTGAAAAATGGGGCTTAAGCCCTTTTTTTGTTTCTATGGAGGAGTTTCGTGACAAAGCTCGAGCAAACATTAACTGACATGTTAACACCGGCAGTTGAAGCCTTAGACTTCGAGCTACTGGGGCTTGAATTTATTCAAGCGGGTCGCCATTCCACATTACGTGTGTATATCGACCATCCAGATGGCATTACTGTGGATAATTGTGCAGATGTAAGTCGACAGGTGAGCGCGATTCTCGATGTAGAAGACCCCATTACCAACGAATACGACTTGGAAGTGTCATCGCCAGGCGTTGATCGTCCACTGTTCAAACCAGAACATTACCAACAAGCAGTGGGTGAAGAAGTACGCTTGCGTACCAAGCTTCCACAAGATGGTCGCCGTAATTTTAAGGGCGACTTAGTAGCAGTTAATGGTGATATGGTCACTATCAACGTTGATAATCAAGAGTTTATGTTGATGATCAGCAACGTTGAGCGTGCCAATATCATCGCCAAATTTTAATTTCAGTGCGAAAGGAATAGGGCAAGCGAGGCAATACCTATGGCAAAAGAAATCCTATTGGTGGCGGAAGCCGTTTCCAATGAAAAAGCGGTCCCCAAAGAGAAAATTTTTGAAGCATTAGAGTTCGCACTAGCGACCGCAACAAAGAAAAAACATGACGGTGATATCGATGTGCGTGTATCTATCGACCGCAAAACCGGTGAATACGATACGTTCCGTCGTTGGCAGGTGGCTGAGGCGCTAGAAGATGGCAGCCTAGAACACCCATACCGCGAGATTACCCTAGAAGCGGCGCAGGTAGAAGAGCCTGAAATCCAGCTTGGTGATTTTGTTGAAGAACAGATTGAATCTATTAAGTTTGACCGTATTACCACGCAAATGGCGAAGCAAGTTATCGTCCAAAAAGTGCGTGAAGCAGAACGCGCCTTAGTGGTTGAAGCGTATAAAGATCAAGAAGGTGAGTTAGTCACTGGCGTGGTGAAAAAAGCCAGCCGCGACGCCATCGTGCTTGATTTAGGCAACAATGCCGAAGCCGTTATTTATCGTGAAGATATGTTACCGCGCGAAAACTTCCGCCCGGGTGACCGTGTTCGTGGTTTACTCTATGCAGTGCGCCCCGAAGCGCGCGGCGCGCAATTGTTCGTCACTCGCTCTAAACCTGAGATGCTGATGGAACTATTCCGCATTGAGGTGCCAGAGATTGGCGAAGAAATGATTGAGCTACGCTCAGCAGCGCGTGACCCAGGTTCACGTGCCAAAATTGCAGTAAAATCGAATGATAAGCGCATTGACCCTGTGGGTGCATGTGTCGGTATGCGAGGTGCGCGTGTGCAAGCTGTCTCTACAGAGCTTGGCGGCGAGCGCGTGGACATCGTGTTATACGATGATAACCCCGCACAATTCGTTATTAATGCGATGGCACCTGCTGAGGTCGCATCCATTGTTATGGACGAAGATTCGCGCTCAATGGATATTGCTGTTGAGGCCGATAATCTCGCACAGGCCATTGGTCGTAACGGACAAAACGTACGTTTAGCGAGCCAACTTACTGGTTGGGAACTGAACGTGATGACGGTTGAAGATATGGAATCTAAAAACCGTGAAGAATCAGACAAACTTATCAACCTATTCACTGAAGGGTTGGATATTGATGATGACTTCGCTGAATTATTAATCGGCGAGGGCTTTTCAACGCTTGAAGAAGTGGCCTATGTACCTACTAGCGAGTTCCTAGAAATTGATGGTCTTGATGAAGAGACTGTTGAAGAGCTACGTAACCGCGCTAAAGATGCATTAACAACGAAAGCGTTGAAAGACGAAGAATCGCTAGAAGGTGCTGAGCCAGCGGAAGACTTATTGAATCTTGAAGGACTTGATCGCCACCTTGCCTTTGTCATGGCAAGTAAAGGGGTGATTACTTTAGAAGATCTAGCTGAGCAAGGCATTGATGAACTAGTTGAAATTACCGAGCTTTCCGAGCAGGAAGCGGGCGACCTGATTATGGCCGCGCGTAACGTTTGCTGGTTCGGTGACGAGTAATTTATTAACGGAGGTAACAAAGAATATGGCAGAAGTAAGTGTAGCAAAACTGGCCGAGGACATTGGTACAACTGTTGATAAATTGCTCCAGCAATTAGACAGTGCCGGTATTAAAAAAGGCGCTGACGACCATGTCTCTGAGTCAGAAAAAGCACAACTACTCGATCACTTGTCGAAGCAACATGGCGGTGCGGGTTCAACTGGCCCCGAGCGCATGACCCTGCAGCGTAAGAAGAAAAGTACGCTCAGCGTGACAGGTTCAACGGGTAAGGCGAAAGCCGTACAAGTAGAAGTGCGCAAAAAGCGCACCTACGTGAAAAAGAGCGCGCTAGAGGAGCAGCAGGAGCAAGCTCGTTTAGAAGCAGAGGAGCAAGCGCGTAAAGAGGCCGAGGCAAAGGCCAAAGAAGAAGCAGAGCGTAAGGCCAAAGAAGAAGCCGAACGCAAAGCAAAAGAAGAGGCTGAACGCAAAGCGAAACAAGAAGCTGAGCGTAAGGCTAAAGAAGAAGCGAAGCGTAAAGCTGAAGCACAGCGCAAAGACAGTCATGATTCTGCAAAGGACGAGGAGCAAACTCAGAAAGAACGTGAAGAAGCTGAGCGCTTACAGAAAGAAGCAGAAGAGGCAGCATTGAAGAAAGCCGAAGAAGAAGCGAAACGTCAAGCCGAAGAAGCCCGCCGTCTAGCGGAAGAAAACGAAGCGCGTTGGAAGAAAGAAGAAGAGGAACGTAAGCGCCGCGAGGAAACTGCGGACCATCACCTCACAACCTCGACCTATGCCCGTGAAGCAGAGGACGAATCAGACGCGCGCGAAGAGAAAAGTGCACGTCGTAAAAAGAAAAAGCCAAAGGGTAAAACCGAGGCTCCAGCTAAGCTTAAAGGCAAGAAAGGTAAGCTGAAAGCGCCCACGTCTTTACAGCATGGCTTTAAAAAGCCGGTAGCGGATAAAAAAGCGGAAGTACGCATTGGTGAAACCATCACCGTTGCTGAGTTAGCATCACGTATGGCGGTGAAAGGCGCTGAAGTGGTGAAAACCATGATGAAGATGGGTGACATGGTAACCATTAACCAAGTTATCGATCAGGAAACAGCTCAACTGGTGGCAGAAGAAATGGGTCACAAAGTAGTGATCACCAAAGAGAACGAGCTTGAAGAGCGCGTATTGAGCGATCGCTCTGAAGGCGGTCAGGCTGAATCGCGTGCACCGGTTGTAACAGTAATGGGTCACGTTGACCATGGTAAAACCTCGACGCTTGACTACATCCGTAAAGCCAAAGTGGCATCGGGTGAGGCTGGCGGTATTACCCAGCACATTGGTGCTTACCACGTTGACACCGACAACGGCATGATCACCTTCTTAGATACACCAGGGCACGCGGCCTTTACTTCAATGCGTGCACGGGGTGCAAAAGCAACGGATATCGTTATCCTTGTTGTTGCTGCCGACGATGGTGTAATGCCGCAAACCAAAGAAGCAGTACAGCACGCTAAAGCAGCAGAAGTACCGTTGATTGTTGCGGTGAACAAAATCGATAAAGAAGGCGCGGACCCAGATCGCGTTAAGAATGAGCTTGCCGCGTTAGATGTTATCCCAGAAGAGTGGGGCGGCGAAACGCAGTTCGTTCATATCTCAGCGAAAACGGGTGAAGGTGTTGATGAGCTTCTTGAAGCTGTCTTGATGCAGTCAGAAATCCTTGAGCTGACCGCTATTCCTGAAGGTATGGCCTCGGGTGTGGTGATTGAATCACGTCTAGATAAAGGTCGTGGTCCAGTGGCAACCGTTCTTGTTCAAGAAGGTATGCTTAAGCAAGGCGATATCGTTCTTTGTGGTCTTGAATATGGCCGTGTTCGTGCAATGCGCGATGAGAATGGTAAAGAAATCAAAGAAGCGGGCCCGTCAATTCCAGTCGAGATTTTAGGTCTCTCTGGTGTGCCTGCAGCCGGTGACGAAGCCACTGTGGTACGCGATGAGCGTAAAGCGCGTGAAGTAGCGCTTTATCGTCAAGGCAAATTCCGCGAAGTGAAGCTTGCTCGTCAGCAAAAAGCGAAACTGGAAAACATGTTTAGCAATATGTCTGAAGGTGACGTGAGCGAAGTGAATATTGTCCTTAAGGCCGACGTTCAAGGTTCTATCGAAGCTATTGCCGATTCACTGACTAAGCTTTCTACTGAAGAAGTTAAAGTGAAAATCGTGGGTAGCGGTGTTGGTGGTATCACCGAGACTGATGCATCACTTGCCGCCGCATCAAATGCGATTGTCGTTGGCTTTAACGTTCGTGCTGACGCTTCTGCACGTAAAGTGATTGAAAGCGAAAGCATTGACCTGCGTTACTACAGCGTTATCTATGACCTGATTGAAGAAGTGAAGCAAGCCATGACCGGTATGCTACAGCCTGAATTCAAGCAGGAAATCATTGGTCTTGCCGAAGTACGTGATGTATTTAAGGCACCGAAGATTGGCTCTGTCGCTGGGTGTATGGTAACCGAAGGTGTGGTTAAACGTTCTAACCCAATTCGCGTTCTTCGTGATAACGTCGTTATCTATGAAGGTGAGCTTGAGTCGCTACGTCGATTCAGAGATGACGTTCAAGAAGTCCGTAACGGTATGGAATGTGGTATCGGCGTTAAGAACTATAATGACGTTAAGGTCGGTGACCAAATTGAGGTATTCGAAGTCGTTGAAGTACAACGCTCGCTGTAAACCTCACAGTTAGTCATAAAAAGTATGGGGGCCTTGTGCCCCCATTTGTGCATTGTGTAATCAATAGAAGTGGTGGAAATGAGAGAATTTTCTCGCACAGAGCGTGTAGCGCAGCAAATCCAAAAAGAAATCGCGGTGATCATCCAGCGCGAAGTGAAAGACCCGCGTTTAGGTATGGTGACCGTGTCTGCGGTGGAAGTATCCCGTGATTTGTCCTACGCCAAAATTTTTGTCACCGTCTTTAACCAAGATGACGACACTAAAGCGAAACAAAGCATGCGTATTTTGAACGATGCCAGCGGCTACATTCGTTCTTTGTTAGGCAAGCGTATTCGTGCCCGCATTATCCCTGAATTGCGTTTCGTGATTGATAATTCGCTGCTCGAGGGGATGCGTATTTCTAACTTGGTCGACACCGTAATGCGTGAAGATCAGGATAAGCGCAACAACAGCGACGAAGAAGAGTAAGCGCTATGGCCAGACGGACAAAAGGCCGCCCGGTCGATGGCGTACTATTGGTTAATAAGCCGCAAGGGATCTCCAGTAACCGTGCGTTACAACAAGCAAAAGGTATTTTCTTTGCGCAAAAAGCAGGCCACACCGGCGCGTTAGACCCTCTTGCTACGGGGATGTTACCGGTGTGCTTCGGTGAAGCGACCAAGTTTTCACAGTTTTTACTCGACACCGACAAAACCTATGTGGTTCGGGCTAAACTAGGCGAGCGCACGACCACCTCCGACGCCGATGGTGAAATTGTGCAAACCCGAGAAGTGGATGTCTGTGAAGCGGATTTACGAGAACAGGTTGCCAGCTTTATTGGGGAGTCGGATCAGTATCCGTCGATGTACTCGGCACTGAAATACCAAGGCCAACCACTGTATAAATATGCCCGTGAAGGCATTGAAGTACCGCGTAAATGCCGCCGTATTCATGTCTACAGTTTGACTTTAGATGAGTTCGATAGTGAGCGCAACGAGATACAAATGACCGCGCACGTATCCAAAGGCACCTATATACGTACGATTGTTGATGACTTAGGTGAGCTACTGGGATGTGGTGCCCATGTGATTATGCTTCACCGCTCTAAGGTAGGTCATTATCCGGCAGAAAAAATGGTGACGTTAGAGACGTTGCAGCAGCTACTCGACGAGGCCAAAGCCAAAGACATCGCCCCAGCAGAGGTACTCGACCCCTTGCTGTTGCCCATGGATACTGTGGTGCAAGATTTACCAAGCATCGAGCTTGACGAACAACAAGCCACTGCTTTTGCCCACGGGCAAACTGTGGTTGTCGGCGAGCAGGTTGCGCCGGTATGTGCGGTGCGCTGTAAAACACGCTTTCTAGGCGTTGGTGAGCGTAACCAACACGGCCACTTAAAGGCCAAACGTGCTGTGGCAATTACCAGCTAGGGAAGCGGCGCACCCTATAAAGCGCTTGTAGTTCTCGCGTAAATTGTTAAAATAGCGCGCTCATTTGGTGGGGCTGGATTAGTGATCGGCTCTTACCGTATTAAAACACTCATTTTTTGGAGTAATTTATGTCACTAAGCAACCAAGAAAAAGCAGATATCATCGCAAAATTCGCACGCGCTGAAGGCGACACAGGTTCACCTGAAGTACAAGTAGCTTTGCTAACTCACGATATCAACAAGCTTCAAGGCCACTTTGCTAACCACAAGCAAGACAACCACTCACGTCGTGGTCTGCTTCGCAAAGTAAGCCAACGCCGTAACTTGCTTAACTACCTAAAAGGTAAAAGCATCGAGCGTTACACTGCACTAATTCAAGAACTTGGCCTACGTCGCTAATTCTTTGAAATCAGTTTACAAAAAGGGGCTATCTAGCCCCTTTTTTTGTGTGCTTTTGGCGAGTATACTAGGCCCTGTCTAAGTCGGTAGGGCAATGTATGGCCGTCGGCTAAGATGGCACCATATTGCCAATTGTAGTAAATAAAGGCATTCCAGCGTGAGTGTGGTTATTTACTGTAATTGGTAAGGTGCTTGAGAAAACCAAACTTTAGTCTGCTTAGTACGATTAAGTAGGGCTAAATGCAACTTAAAGGAAATAATTAAGTGCAACCAATTATTAAAGAATTTCAATACGGTGAACACACTGTAACGCTAGAAACGGGTGCGATTGCACGTCAAGCAGACGGTGCCGTACTTGCTAGCATTGGCGATACCTCGGTACTTGTGACTGTGGTTGGTAAGCGTGAAGCAAACCCAGGTCAAGACTTCTTTCCTCTGACTGTTAACTACATTGAAAAAATGTACGCAGCGGGTCGTATCCCTGGTGGTTTCTTGAAGCGTGAAGGTCGTCCATCAGACGGCGAGACACTGATCGCGCGCTTGATTGACCGTCCAATCCGCCCACTGTTCCCTGATGGCTTTGTGAACGAAGTGCAAGTTATCGCAACCGTTGTTTCAGTAGACCCTGAAATTCAACCAGATATCGTAGCGCTGATTGGTACTTCAGCGGCGCTTGCGCTTTCGGGTATTCCATTCAATGGTCCAATCGGTGCGTCTCGTGTAGGCTTTATCGACGGTCAATATGTCCTTAACCCAACACTTACTGAGCTAAACGAAAGTAAGCTAGACCTTGTTGTTGCTGGTACTGACAACGCGGTACTGATGGTTGAGTCGGAAGCTGAAACATTGCCAGAAGACGTGATGTTAGGCGCCGTGGTTTACGGTCATGAGCAGTCACAAGCCATTATTACTGCAATTAACGAATTTGCTAGCGAAGCGGGCAAGCCTGTATGGGATTGGACTGCACCAGCGAAAGACGAGTCGCTAGCGGAAAAAGTGGCTGCCATCGCGGAGGCGAAAATCGGTGAAGCGTATCACATCACTGACAAAGTAGCGCGTAAAGATGCGCTAAGCGCAGCGAAAGCGGAAGTAATCGAGAAGCTTAGCGCTGAGCTGGGTGAAGACGAAAGCTTAGATGAGCAAGAAGTATCGGGTGTATTCGGTTCACTTGAGAAGAAAATCGTACGTGGGCGCATCATTGCCGGTGAAAAACGTATTGATGGCCGTACTCCTGAGATGATCCGTGCCCTAGATGTTAAAACCGGTGTGCTTGCACGTACGCACGGCAGCGCTATTTTCACCCGTGGTGAAACTCAGGCACTTGTTACTGCAACTCTGGGTACAGAACGTGACGCACAGATGATTGATGCCATTACGGGTACCTCAACTAACCGCTTCATGTTGCACTACAACTTCCCTCCATTCTGTGTTGGCGAAACAGGCTTTGTAGGCTCACCTAAGCGTCGTGAAATTGGTCATGGTAACCTTGCGAAGCGTGGTATTGCGGCTGTTCTTCCTACGCTTGAAGAATTCCCTTACTCAATCCGTGTGGTATCAGAGATCACTGAATCGAACGGTTCATCTTCAATGGCCTCGGTATGTGGTACTTCGCTGGCGCTAATGAATGCCGGTGTACCAACTAAGGCGTCTGTAGCGGGTATTGCTATGGGTCTTGTTAAAGAAGGCGACAACTTTGTTGTTCTTTCTGACATCTTAGGTGACGAAGACCACCTAGGCGACATGGACTTTAAAGTAGCCGGTACTTCTGAAGGTATCACTGCATTGCAAATGGATATCAAGATTGAAGGTATCACTAAAGAAATCATGCAAATTGCGCTTAACCAAGCACAAGCTGCCCGTTTGCATATTCTTGGAGTGATGGATGAAGCCATTTCTTCACCAGCGGCTGAGCTTTCAGATTACGCACCACGCATTTACACGGTGAACATTCCACCGAAGAAAATTGCTGACGTAATTGGTAAAGGCGGTGCAACAATCCGTGCGTTAACTGAAGAAACTGGCACTACTATCGAAATCGATGATGACGGTACGGTTAAGATCGCAGCCACCGATGGTGAAAGCGCACGCGCTGCAATCGCTCGCGTAGAGCAGTTAACTGCAGAGCTTGAAGTAGGCACTATCTACGAAGGCAAAGTAGTTCGTATCGTAGACTTCGGTGCGTTTGTTAATGTATTGCCAGGCAAAGATGGTTTGGTACACATTTCACAAATCAGCGAAGAGCGTGTGAATAACGTGACTGATCACCTTAGCGTTGGTCAAGAAGTTAAAGTTAAGGTACTAGAAGTAGACCGCCAAGGCCGCGTTCGCTTGAGTATCAAAGAAGCGCAAGAAAAACCAGCTGCAAACGCAGAAGAGTCAAAAAGCGCTGAATAAGCATTAATCTGATGTAAAAGGGGGCTGTTTAGCCCCCTTTTTTGTGGTTTAATGAAAATCTATAGCCGTTGAATATAGGTGCAGGACGTTGAGAAAACCCATTTCGCTCATTATTGCAGGCGCACTAGCCGCTGTGTTGGCTGGTTGCCAATCCACTTCCCAAGAGCCTCAGTATTTAGTTGCAGTGCCATTTACAGCGCCTCTGCCCAGTGATTTTCGCAGCGAAATTGCCATTGCTCGTTATACCGAGCTCATTGAGCAAGCTGAACTTCCTAATGAGCAACAAGCGCAGCTTTATTATGACCGAGGCGTACTGTTTGATAGCTTAGGGCTTAGTACCTTGGCGCGCATTGACTTTAACCGCGCGGTAAAACTTAAGCCTGATTTAGCCGAGGTCTATAACTTTTTAGGCATTCATCACACCCTAATGCAGCAATACGGCAAAGCTTACGAAATGTTCGACTCGGTGTTGGAGCTTAACGCTGAGCATGAATATGCATACTTAAACCGAGGCATCGCTCTCTATTATGGAGAGCGCCCTAAACTGGCCAGTGACGACTTACAAGCCTTTTTAGATTTTGCACCAGACGATCCCTACCGTGTGCTGTGGCTTTATTTAGCGCAAAGTGCGAACGACGCTCAACAAGCAAAAGCCAATTTAGCTAAGATGGCGCAAGCGTTAGACCCACAGAATTGGGCCTATCAGTTGGTCGCCTATTACAATGGCGATATTGATGAAAAGGCTCTGTTAAACACCTTGAGCGAGGGCGTTGAATCGCACCAGGAGTATGCTGAGCGATTGTGTGAGGCGTATTTCTATATCGCCAAGCGTCACCAAGCTGAAGGCAATACAGCCTTGGCCAGTGACTACTTTAAATTGGCGTTATCGACTAATGTTTACGAGTTTGTTGAATATAAGTACGCCCGTTTGGAGCTGAGCTTAATGGCAGGCGAGGGTGCGCACTAGTGTAATTATACTGCTGGCACTACTACTTTGTGCCAGCAGCAGTTTCTCCCCTCATTTAGCTTCCCATCTAGCGGCAAACTCTGCCAGTTACCTTGGTTATTGGCATCGCTATCAGTCACATAGTATCGACTATCAATCACTTAATCAGGCACAGCTGCGAGTGTTGGCAGGGCAGAGTGTGGCGCCAGCGCAACTGGCCCTAGCCGTCAAGCTACTCAATGACCACCGTATAGAGGATGCCACGCCGTATTGGCAGGCGGCGTTATCACGTCAAAACGACACCCAAGCTGTGCAGTGGCAGCAACTTACCAAGCAGCTACTTCTTAATGAGCAATGGCACTCGCTCACGACCATCTCACAACATCGTGCGCTCAGTGATGAGGTTGCTCAGCCTCTACTGATGCACCAAGGTGTGCCGCCAAGTCGAATTACCACTGACTATGCGCAGCATCATGATTTTGAAGTGCGCTTAGGATCAATTGAGGCACGCCAATGTGATTACAATATTTTATTATTGGCAGATCACGCGCAAGGCATCGAGAGGTTAAAACAATTGCGTGAACGATACCTTGTAAAAGCAGAGCCACAACCGGGACTGATGTGTTTATCTAAGCCTGTTTATATGGGTAGTCAGCTTGCTTGCACGTCGAGTAGGGTGGGCTATGCGCGCTGCAATTGGCAGCCTTTGGCAGAGCAGCCATCACGACTGCCCCCGGGGTTTGATTTCATTGTTATGATGACCAAGCAGGGGCGCGCCAATGTCCAAGCAGGAGTCATGCAATTAAGCACAGAGGCACCTTATCATGTGTTTTTACACGAACTCATGCACTTTGCCGGGTTCACGGACGAATATCCGGGGCCTAAAGCACAACAACACGCATGCACAGACAAAGGGCAAATCTATGCTAACCTTTATGTCGATGATACAAGGCCTTCTGGTTGGTATAAAAGCGATTTTTGCAACAATGGACGTGGCTATAAACCCACTAAGCAAATCAGCATTATGCAACACTCAGAGGTTGGCTTATCGCCTTTGTATCGTCGCCTTTGGGTGAAACAATTGCGCCAACACAGCGATGAATTACTGCGCTATCAAGATTACTTTCATCGCCTAAGTGCGCTACCAATCTGGCTACAACGCCACCCACTTGCCACACATGGAGCAGGTGAAGGCCGTACAACTATTAACCAAGCTAACAACTAGATTTGTAAGCAAGGTTAGTGAGGTGTTAATCTCAGCCCAAGTTTTAGGCGAATAGCCGCATCTAGGCTAGACAAAGAGTGAGCACAACAGTATAACTGACTAATTATTAATGTTTAATTGGCGCTATACTAACCCTAGTTGAGGAACTTAGCACACGGAAGCAAACCCGATGCTGGAGTTGATTATAAGAAGGTTGTTTGAAGGTTCAGCAACCATAATAAAGGTTCACAAACTATGACTTTGCTGTGGATACCCCTGTTATCCCTTATAGGCAGTTTACTTGCGAGTTTTACTGGTAAATTATCGCGCAATCAAAGTGCGATTATCACCGCAATAATGCCCATTTTAGGCTTAGCCCTAGTACTGAGTTTAGCCCCCGATGTGTTGGCGGGTGAGACCCTCTATTCCAGCCTACCCTGGATACCTGAATTAGGCGTGAACTTGTCTTTCCGTCTGGACGGGTTAGCCCTGCTATTTTGCTTGCTGATCCTATGTATCGGTTTGCTGGTTATTCTTTATGCTCGCTACTACCTTAGTGAGAATGACTCCATGCCTAAGCTTTATGCCTACTTAATGCTGTTTATGACAGCCATGCTAGGTATCGTCACGGCGAATAATATTATTCAAATGTGGTTCTTCTGGGAGCTCACCAGTATTAGCTCATTTTTATTGATCAGCTACTGGTCCCATAAACCTGAAGCACGTAAAGGCGCACGTATGGCATTGGCTATTACCGGCGCTGGCGGTCTGGCCCTGTTGGCGGGCTTAGTGCTCATTGGCCAGTTAGTGGGCAGCTACGAGCTTGACGTTATTCTACAAAGTGCCGAGGTGATCAAGTCATCGTCTTGGTATCCGGTTATTTTGGTGTTGGTGTTGCTTGGGGCGTTTACCAAATCTGCGCAGTTTCCCTTTCACTTTTGGTTGCCGCACGCGATGGCGGCACCTACGCCAGTCAGCGCTTACTTACATTCGGCAACGATGGTTAAAGCCGGAATTTTCCTGTTAGCCCGCTTTTATCCCGCACTGGCAGGCACCGAGCTATGGTTCATTATTGTTGGCGTAACCGGCCTGACAACCTTGTTAGTCGGTGCTTACATTGCTTTATTCAAGCACGACTTAAAGGGCTTGTTGGCATACTCGACCATCAGTCATCTGGGTCTTATTACCTTGCTCCTGGGCCTAGATACGCAGCTGGCGACAGTTGCGGCGATTTTCCACATTATTAATCACGCTATTTTTAAAGCGTCACTGTTTATGGCCACCGGGATTATCGATCATGAAACCGGCACCCGAGATATGCGTAAACTAAACGGTATGTGGCGCTATATGCCCTATACCGCGACCTTAGCGATGGTGGCGGCGGCGTCCATGGCCGGTGTGCCGCTTCTGAACGGCTTCTTATCAAAAGAGATGTTCTTTGCTGAGACCTTACACCAGCAAATGCTGGGGTCTATGTCATGGTTAATTCCAGTGTTGGCGACGGTAGCCGGGGCGTTGTCAGTGGCTTATTCGGCGCGTTTTATTCACGATGTATTTTTCAATGGTGAGCCCAAAGACCTGCCTAAGGATCCCCATGAAGCGCCGCGTTATATGCGCGTGCCCATTGAAGTGTTGGTTGCGATGTGTGTGCTCGTCGGTTTGTTCCCAGCCTTTGTGGTTGACCCTATTTTATCGGTCGCTTCCAATGCAGTTTTAGCCGGTGATGCACCGGATTACAAACTGGCTATTTGGCACGGTTTTAACCTACCGCTATTTATGAGTGCGGTGGCAGTGGCCGGTGGTTTATTTATCTATTCTCAACGCAAATATTTATTCCAGTTCCAAGCCTCGCTACCCAGTGTTAATGCAAAAAGGGCATTCGACGCCGGTATCCAACAGGTGATGACTTGGTCACGTGAGCAAGTTCTGCGTATAGAGAACGGCTCTTTGCAGCGCTATGTCTTTATTTTATTGCTCTCAGCACTGGTTCTTGCCGGTCTGCCATTATTTGAAATGCATACGCTGGCTGGGTCTAAAGGCCTGAGCGATATCGATGCTCATAATGCCATTGGCGCAGCCTTACTCATGATTGGCGCGCTTGCCACCTTGGTATGGCACCGCTCGCGTATGGTGGCCCTCATCATGATTTCGGTGGTGGGGTTGATGACCTCAGTGGCCTTCAGTCGTTTTTCTGCGCCTGACTTGGCGCTCACTCAGCTTACTGTGGAAGTAGTCACGGTGATGCTATTGATGTTAGCGCTGTTTTTCTTACCGCAACGTACGCCAAAGGAATCAAGCTCAATTCGAATTCTGCGAGATTTAGGGATCAGTAGTGCCATTGGTATCGTTGTCGGCAGTATTTGTTATGCGGTGCTCACACGCCCCCACGAGAGCATCTCGCAATTCTTTGTTGCCAATGCCAAAACTGGTGGCGGCGGTACCAACGTTGTAAACGTTATTCTCGTAGACTTCCGTGGCTTTGATACTCTTGGTGAAATTACTGTACTGGGTATCGCAGCGCTGGGTATCTACAAGTTATTACTTAATCTGCCACTGTTTATGCCAGCATCAGACAGTGAAGGGCGCCCTTGGGCTCGCGAACGTCACCCGCTATTGCTGGCGAGTATCTCGCAAAGTTTGCTGCCGCTGGCCATTATGGTGTCCGTGTATATTTTCTTGCGTGGTCACAACTTACCGGGTGGTGGCTTCATCGCTGGCTTGGTCACTTCTATCGCCTTTATCTTGCAGTACATGGCCAATGGTTCGAACTGGATACGTGCGCGCATGGATATCAATTACCGCAAGGTGATAGCCTCAGGGTTAGCCATTGCCACACTGACAGGCATGGGAAGCTGGCTGTTTGGGCGTAACTTCTTAACCAGCTGGTTTGATTATTTTGATATTCCGTTGGTGGGCAAAACAGAGCTTGCCAGCGCAATGATTTTCGACCTAGGGGTCTATCTCACTGTGGTAGGTGCCACTTTGATGATTTTGGCAAGCCTAGGTAAATTGACAGCAGAAACACCGAAAGAAAAGGTCAACCTCTAATGGAACTCTTATATGCAAGCTGTGTAGGTCTATTAGTGGCCTGCGGAGTGTATCTTATTTTACGAGCGCGCACCTTCCCAGTGGTGCTCGGGCTTACCATGCTCTCTTACGCGGTGAACCTATTTTTGTTCTCCTCAGGGCGTTTACAAATCAATAAGGCGCCGGTGTTGGGTCAGTCTGCAGGGTATGCCGATCCGCTACCTCAGGCGTTAGTATTGACCGCCATCGTGATTGGTTTTGCGATGACCGCGTTTGTGGTGATCTTGGCTATTCGTGGTCGCGCGGATTTAGGTAATGACCACGTGGATGGTCAACCGCGCTCGAAAAAGGGGTCATAGTTGATGCAGCATTTGATCACTTTACCTATCCTACTGCCTTTACTTGCGGGGATCATTTTACTGCTCCCGCCTTGTGGTAAAAACCTCATTATTCGCCGCTGGACAGCGATGTTTATGGCATTGCTTACGTTAATAGCGAGCACGGTATTATTGCAGCAACTGCTGCAAGGCGGACCGATTGTGTATGCGATTGGTACTTGGCAGCCACCCTTTGGTATCGTTTTATACGCCGATCCGTTGGCGGTGCTACTGACTATCCTAACAAGTTTCCTAACCTTGGTTACCACCATTTACGCCAGTCGCGGTGATGACAAAAAAGGCAGCTTCTATCATCCCCTTACGCACTTCTTGCTTATGGGTGTGAATGGTGCCTTCTTAACCGGGGATTTATTTAACCTGTTCGTCTTTTTTGAAGTGCTACTGATTGCTTCCTATGCATTGCTAATGCATAAAACGGATAAACAGACCACCAAAGCCGCGCTTCACTATGTGGTGCTTAACTTAGTGGGCTCGAGTATCTTCCTCATTGCCTTGGGGATTCTTTATGGAGTACTCGGTACGCTGAATATGGCGGACTTAGCCACTAAAGTAGCTCAGCTACAGGGCGATGATATTTACTTGGCTAAAATAGGTGGTTTGTTGCTGCTTATTGTCTTTGCCCTGAAGGCAGCCTTATTGCCATTACATTTGTGGTTAGCGGCAACTTATAGCCGTGCAATGCCTGCGGTAGCAGCGCAATTTGCGGTTATGACCAAGGTCGGTATTTACGCCATGATGCGCGTGTTCACCATGATCTTCGGTGATAATGCTGGCGAGCTCAGCGGTATGGCCACCACTTGGTTATGGCCTCTAGCGCTGGTCACCTTAGTGGTTGGTGCTGTTGGCGTGTTAGCTTCGGAAGATTTACGTCGGCTAACGGCAAATTTAGTCATTGTTTCGGTGGGCACCTTAGTGGCCATGGTGGCTCTGAATAATGAGCAGGCCACGGCTGTGGCAATCTATTATTTACTGCACTCAACAGTGGGCTGTGCGGCAATGTTCTTAGTCGCGGACTTGATTGGCTTACAGCGCGGTAAAGTGCAAGATAGGCTGGTGAATAGCCGCAGTGTTGCCGAGCCTAAGCTTCTCGGTATCTGCTTTGTGCTGTGCGCCATTGCCTTGGCCGGTTTGCCACCACTTTCTGGCTTTATCGCTAAATTATGGTTACTGGATGCGGCTTGGGAAAGCAAAGTTGCCTGGGTGTTCTGGCCCATATACCTGATTGTCAGTTTGGCAACCCTTGTGGCTTTGTCGCGAGCTGGAACGAGCCTATTTTGGCATGACAACCCACAGCAAGATGAACAATTTGAAGATGCCGTATACGCTGGCAAACGCCGAAGCTTCGCGGTGCTATTGATGCTTGCAGTGCCAGTATTAATGACAGTATTCGCTGCACCACTGACCGAAGTGAGCCAGCATGCAGCAGCGACACTGCATAATACTCAAGTCGCGGTTGATACTGTTTTTGCGTTGGCTAAGGGGCAATAAATGCGTTTACAAGCAAAATATAAGTGGTTACCCACCCCGTTTCGCACCATACTATTGTTTGCGGTTTGGCTGTTGCTTAACAACAGCGTATCGCCGGGCCATTTAATTTTAGGGGCGGTACTGGCTATTGTTATTCCGCTGTCTATAGCGCCATTTCGCAAGCCTCAGCCGTTAATATTGCGCCCCGGCTTGGCATTTAAACAGCTGCTTATCGTGCTGTGGGACATTATCACTGCGAATGTTGAAGTAGCGATAAAAATACTGGGGCCAAGCAAACGTTTGCGTCCTGGGTTTATTAAAGTGCCGTTAGATTTGAAACATGATTTACCTATCACCATGCTTGCGAGCACTGTGTCGTTAACTCCCGGCACGGTCAGTGCTGAGGTGTATCCGATTCCAGAGTCTCTGCCACAAGGACAAGAGCCAGAACAACGCTTCTTGTTGATCCATGTGCTTGATATGGGAGACGAACAGGAGCTGATTAACTCCATTAAAAGCCGTTACGAAGCGCCGTTGAAGGAGATTTTTCAATGTTAGAACATGTTTTACTTATCGTGTTTGCGATGATTGGCGTGTCACTGGTGCTCAATTTGTGGCGCTTAATTGTCGGCCCTTCTATCCCTGATCGTATCTTGGCACTCGATACCATGTACATTAATACCATCGCGTTGATTATTTTGTATGGTATCGGTATGCAAACACAAATTTATTTTGAAGCTGCGCTGCTTATTGCCATGCTTGGTTTTGTCAGCACTGTCGCAGTATGTAAATATTTACTACGTGGCGATATCATTGAGTAGGAGAGGGTATGTTTGAGTGGATAATTGCCGCGTTCTTACTTGCAGGCGGCGCGTTTATTTTAATTGGTTCTATTGGTCTGGTAAAAATGCCGGATTTCTTTATGCGTTTACATGGCCCAACGAAGGCGACCACCTTAGGGATGGCATCGCTACTTATTGCCGCCAATGTTTACTTTAGTGTTACTAATGGTGAAGTGAACATCAAAGAGATTCTGATTTCTATATTCTTGCTGATCACCGCCCCCATCACAGGTTATATGCTTATCAAATCGGCCATTCACCACGATTTAAAAGCGCGAGAAGATACCAAAGGGTTGGATAAAATAGAAGACGACTAAGTAGCAATATGAGCAATGAAAACGGGGCGAAAAACGCCCCGTTGTTATATCTACCGCTTAAGTATCCGTTAGAAAGTGGTGACTACTTTAACGGCATCTGTGACGCTGCCAGCATCAACAAAGCCGATAGTATCGGGGTTTGAGCTAACTAACTGAATCACTTCAGCATCGTTATCCACCTCTTTAGGCGGTGTGCCTTTTCCTGTAAACACGAGCTTTGACCAATAAGCCTTAAGTTGTCCCGAGGATTTATTCAGTGCTTTTTGGTTAAATTCATCGGCGGTGGCTCCGCTGGTTTGGCTAATGGGAATTGCTTTATTGCCATTGGAGAACGATTTCTCTTTGCCAATAAAGATGCGCTCCACCGTGTCTTTATTGATATCACTGCCATTACTGGGGTGAACGATAACGGCCACATCAGCCAGAGCGACTGATGAGCTCAATAGCGTGAACAAAAATGCGATCTTATACATAATTGTGCTCCTCATTTAGAATACCGCGTCAACACCGATGGTGATCGACTCACTGTCACCCGCAACCGCTAATTCAAAAGAATCATCTTCAACTTTATCGAATTGCACTTTAAATGCAGCGGACGGGTGGAAGTCCCACCTTACACCCACCGATGTGGTGTTATGCTGCTCGGTATCGCCATCGCCTTCTTGATCAAATTCAGAGTAACTCACATAGGGTGTGATGCCATCAAAGCGGTAGCCCGCGCTGACCATGTAGGTATCGAGGTTGCCATCGAGGTCGAGGCGGTTAAGCTCTGTTAATACAAAGGCATCGCCAAAGTCGAGGTTCAAGGCGAGACCATAAAACTTACCGTCGCGTTCGGTATCGCCATCTTCCCATACTACGATATTGCCACTGCGATAACGCTCATTGGTATAGCGCATGTGGGTAGCCCGTATTTCAAACCAGTCGTTACTCGCTTGAATTACGCCGCCAATGATATCTTTCCATATTTCTCTGGTTGGCTCTTGGAAGAAAAATTCGCTGAGCAGCTTGTTGCTCTCATCGTCTTCACGGCCGCCATAAATATTACCGCTGATGGACCAATCACCAACATAGCCGTTGTATAGCAAGTTAAGGCCGTTGTAATTGAATATTTGCCAGGTGTAATTGTCGGCGGGGGGGCGCATCCAAACATAGGCATAGCCAACATCATAGAAATCCGAGTAGTAGAATAGCGGTAGGCGCTTCTTACCCCCTTGCAAAGTCCAATTCTCATTGAGCTCATAAGACAAGTAGGCCCACTCGAACTCAGCGTCAAAATCATTAGCACCGCGAGCCACTATTTGCCCTGTTGCGCTAAGACCATCCATCAAGTCGGCGCTCACTTGAAGGCCGAATAGCGACTCGGGTTCGAAAGATATTTCATCGGTGTAAGCACTAACAATGGGGTAGTCGGCTAAAAAAGTCGGCTCTACACCATATTGTGGAACACCATCACCACTGAGCACTTTACCAGCATTTATGCTGACAAAGCCCGATACGTTGACATCCGCAAAACTTTGCGAGCTGAACGACAACGCCACTGCAATTAACGATAGTTTGAGTTTCATACCTGTTTCCTAAGTTGTGTGCTTAGTGCTCCTTGAGTATAGACAAATATAAGGTTTGTAAATTTTTTGTTGTATATTCAGCAGGCAACCACCGCCGTGGCGTTTTTTGCACGAGCCAATAAAAATGAGAGAAAAAGCAAAAAAAGTTAGAATTTTCTTAAATTTGGTTAACACTTAGAGGTAGCTGGCCGATACCTAATAAGCATTACTTTCTGAGGTGTACACTATGAATACGGGTTTCTCGTTCGCAAACCTAAGCATTACTAAAAAAATCCACGCGATTACTTGCGTCGCGGTGGTGGCTTTTGTGGTGATTGTGTTAGTCAACTATTCTGCCATGAGCTCAAATCAGCAATCACTCAACGAGCTTGAGACTTCCACCTACAACTTGCTCAACATCACCGCAGAAAACGCCACTGCGCTGAACAGCGTTGATGAGCTTTATACCCAGGCAGTCACCTTTGGTGATGCAGAGTTGCTGGATAAAGCCGAAGAAGTCTATCAAACCATCACGGATAATTTAGAAAAGCTAAATAACATCCAAAGCGGTTTTATGCCTGCGAACACCTCTAAGCGGCTACAAGATTATAAAAACATAGCCGCTAGCATTGCCAAGGGGATGATCGATGGCACGGCGGACTTTAGTAAAATTCAACAAAACGCAAAGCAGAAAACCGACATTTTCAATTCCCTCACGACTGACTTTAACAATGCCGAAGAGCGTGCCAATGCGCGCTTTTTACAGCTGATAAACGAAACTGAAAGCCGCTCAGGCACGGCAATGACAACCATGTTAATTGTCGCTGTGGTCTCTGTGATTTTTGTGGTGCTACTTGCGGTGGTGATCGCCCGAGGTATAGGTAACTCGGCAAAAGATGCCGCGCAAAATTTGCATTTGTTGGCACAGGGGCAGGGGTCGTTGTCGACCACGCTCAATGTGCGTTCTCATGATGAAATTGGCCAAGTCTCCATCAATTTTAATGAGTTTATTGCTCTGCTAAAAAAAGCGGTGGTTGAAGTGATGAATGTGGTTGAACCGCTGATGGAAAATTCTACACGCTTGGTGCAAGGCATGGAAAAAGCAGAGTCTGCGACCAACCAGCAAACCAGTGATGCAGAAATTGTCCGCCAGTCGATGGAAGAGATGCGCCAGAGTGTGGGCGATATTTCTCATTCTGCTTCGCAAGCATCCGACGCAGCGCAACTTGCCGAGCAAGAGGTGGCACAGAGCAAGGACCAAATTCGTGTATCCGTGAGTGAATCACAAACCTTGAGTGAGGAAATAAACCGCGCCGCAGGTACTATTAATAAGTTGGCGGATGATACTCAAAACGTAACCCAGATTCTGAATGTTATTACCTCAATTGCAGAGCAAACTAACTTATTGGCATTGAATGCAGCAATCGAGGCTGCCCGTGCTGGCGAACAAGGCCGAGGCTTTGCGGTTGTCGCCGATGAGGTTCGAGAGCTGGCCTCACGCACCGCCAAATCCACCAATGAAATTCGCGAGTTGCTTACCGTTTTAACTGAAGCAGCCAATGATGCTGTTAAGGCAATGACATCAGCGCGGGATATGGCCAGTAATAATGCTCAAGCCGCCGAGCAAACAGGGCAATCGATTGAGCAAATCTCCGAACAGATTTTGTCTATTAACACCATGAACGGGCAAATTGCCGCCGCCACCGAGGAACAAACCTCAGTGGCCACTATGGTCGTTGATAATGTCACCTCAATGCACCGCTCTTTTGAAGATACGATGCAAGCGCTTAGTGAAGTGCGCGATGTCGCTAAAAACCTACACTATCTGTCTGACAACCTGTTGGACGCCACTGCCAAATTTAAAGTGGAATAATTGAATCAAGGGTGAGTAAGGGCGCTACTAAATAGCGCCCTTTTTTTAGGCCTTTACTGAGATGTCTTTGCGCATTGCTAGTCTCACAGCGAAAAGAAACACTCAAAACGGGTGAATTTTCCAGCATTGAGCAACCCATGAGGGTGGTCAATAAATGGTTAAAACATCCAATTAGCGAACATTTAGACTAATCCAGCTGAGAGCAGAATCTTTAACCATCTGAAATTAAATCACTTTTATTTGGCACCAAGTTTGCTCTGTAAAGGTTGGTTCAATTTCATTAAGGATAAAAAGTGAAAAACGTTGGATATCTTTTAGTTTTACTCATTTTTGCGTCAGGTTGTGCAACAAACAGTAGAAATCTAAGCCAGGCTCTTGGTGAAGAAAATTCTCATTCGCGTGACCTTATCACTGTTGAAGAGGTGGTTTTTGATAGCGAAGGGGTACCACTATCAGGGAGCATATATATTCCTAAAAACGCACAAGCAGCGGTCGTTCTGGTACACGGCTCAGACCCTGTTCCACGTATGTCGAAGCTAGCAGAGTCACTGGCCAAGCATGACTTGTTGGTTTTGACCTATGACAAGCGTGGGGTGGGTGAGTCTGGTGGGGTTTACGTTGGGCCTCAAGTTGGAACTAATAATATCAGTGTTGATAATTTAACGTTGCTTGCCAAAGATGCCAGTGCTGCGGTAGATGTGGTTCATGAATATGACAATAGTTTATCCATAGGCCTTCTAGGTGCCAGTCAAGCTGGCTGGATTATTCCAATTACCGCACTTAATAATCAATCGGTCGAGTTTATGGTTCTCTTTAGTAGTCCTACTATCACGACTTTGGAACAACTGAGGTTCCAGTTCTACACAAATGGGAGAGAAGATTTTTGGCAAACACAGAGCAATGAAGAGGCCCGTGAACACACCCTAAACGATCCTGATAAATACGAGTTTAACGCAACGGATCCGAAAGTTTATCTAGACTCTCTATCAATACCTGGGCTGTGGCTCTTTGGAGAGCAGGATATACAGGTCCCGGTCAAAATGTGTGTGGAGCAACTAAATGAGCTAAAAGCTCAAGGCAAGCCTTTTGAATATGTCTTATTTCCATCGCTTGGACACAATACGAACGAAGCTGAGCCTCTCGCTATTGCGATACATTGGATAGAGCAAAAATATGCCTCCAATTAACCCGCTATTCGTGTTTCGGCTAAGTTGGAAAAGCCCAAGGTCATGGCTAATTAACGGCTCAAATGCGACAGCAGATTGCAGCGCGGCGCAGAGCATTATTAATCTATTATGGCGCTTGGCCGACTTTTGGGGCCCAAGAAATGAATGGTCGCTTTTGACAGCAGCCAAAAGTCATTAAACTTAACAATGATTGAGCGAAAGCAGATATTCACTTGCTAGCGAGTCTTGGAGTGCCTGTTAAATGCTGGTAAGAACATTACCCTAGTTAAAAGAACCCTCCCAAAACTTACTTTCGACAATAACTGCTTAGCAGTCGATACCGCTTTGCATTCCTTTTGCTCTGCGGCAATATTTACTTTAATGTTTGGTTTACGATAATTTTTTCAGTAATACTTATGAGTCTACAGGTGCTTGGCATCTTACCTTGCAAGGCCTCCTAATAAGTTGTTATACACCAAAGGAAAATCTATGACATCGGAAGCTATTTTTGTAACAATCTTTGCATCACTTCTTTCAGGCTTATTCGGCATACTTATTTCTTTTAAGTTCTATGAGCGTCTTGAGAAAAGAAAACTTCGAATTGAGACTGCAAAGAAGCTAATTGGAGGAAGATTTAATCTTGCCTCTAATGAGTTCAACATTGCTATGAATGAAATATTTGTTGTCTATGCCGATTGCCCTGAGGTAATGACAGCAATGACGAACTTTTGGGAAATTCTCCAAGTTCCACGTGGCCAGCGCTCTGATAAAGTTGTTGATGATAAGCTACTTACTCTTTTGAAAACGGTATGCAAAAATTCTGGCATTACTCATTCGAAAGATATCAATGATGACTTCTTCTTAAGAACTTTTAACAGTAACGGCAATCCTGTATCTGCCAAGCAAGGCGTATAACAAAAAAATTAAGTCTCTCGCGGGCTTGCTGGGAAGAAACATGGCGTCAGTGTCACTTCGTTCCGATTATAGCCGCCATGTTTGTGCCTTTTATTTGGGTGTTACTTTAACAGGGAAATTTGAATTAGAATGAAGTTTTTAGTTTCCGCACTTCCTATTTTTTTGCTCATTGGTTGCACGACAGGCAGGTTGGAATATGTCACCCCGGAAGGCGAAACGAAGTACGGATGCGAAACTGAATACACGTGGCAACCCAGCGTAGACAAATACGCAGTAGAGTACATTCTAAGTTACTGTGCCAAACAGGCTGCTCAACTTGGAAATACAGTCGTCAATACGAATCTGCTAAATCTAGACTTATCTATTCCTGCGCCACCGGCTGGTCAAAACTGGAGCTTTGACCTAGCGAAATCAATGTACAAAAAAGGGCAGCTCACCGATAAACAATACGGTTACCTAATCGCTTATATGGATTTGGGGCATGATAAAGGTTGATGTTTCGGCAAGTTCACATAATAAAGAGTTTACCTCACTCACTTCGGTCTCTGGTGCAGTAATGCAGCCGTGCTTCGCGATGATGTCACTAGTTCAATGTCCGTTAGCTTTGTGATTTAGGAGCAGGATGGCCGTGAGAATATTCCTAATTTTGATGACTTCTTTATTGAGTTCAGCCTCTCTAGCCAATGACGTCGAGTTTTCATCGTTTAGAATAGGAACAGACTCTTACGATACTCGTAGTGGACTCTTTAAACGTTTACTGTGTCTGGAAAGCCAAGACAGTATAGAAGTCGTTTTATCGCTTACTACAAGTGAAAAACTGCAACTTTTTCGTTTAGCCCAACAGGATATTTTTGAGGGCAATGCAGATTTGGGTGAACTAGAAGGTGTATGTGTTAGCAGTTACCCATACGAAGTTATATATGGTGACAGCACGGGGGAAATTAAAACGACTTGTTATTCGCCTTTACAAAATGATGAAGCTCATTTATTAAAGTTTGTTTACTCTATTGATACTGTTCAAAATTTGCCAAAATCACATTGCAGGCTTTATTAGTACTTGCACGTGGCAAGTAATTCACCTGAAATAAGAAGTAGTGGGATGAGCTCACCCTATATACTTTTATTCTGTTAATTAGGCTTAGCACTCGCCATAAACACCTAAAAACTGCCAGGTTGGACTAGGTTCCACTTATCCAATCTGGCAGGCTTGGTTTAGGTTTATTTAATTTAGAAGGTGGCCACCACTTTCACCTTGTCGCTGGCACTTGCGGCACTAACGTACCCTATTGCCCCTGGGTTGGCTGCTACAAAATCAATCACCGCTTGGTCGTTCGCTAACTTGTCCGGTGGTGTTCCTTTACCTGTGAACACCAGCTTAGACCAGTAGGCGTTAAGTTGTGAGCTCGATTTGCCTACCACCTTATCGTTAAACTCATCAAAGGCGGGTGTGCCATCTTGATTCACCGCCGTGGCACTATTGCCATCAGGGAAAGACTTAGATTTACCGAGGTAAAGCTTCTTGATCGCATTTTGATCTAGACTTGCACCATTACTGGGATGAACGACTACGGCAATATCAGCCCACACCCCTTGTGCGAATACTAAAAGCGAAACTGCTGCTACTTTTTTTAACATGTTTTTCCCCTTAGAACACTAAGTCTACACCCATAGATACAAGATCTACTTCGGTATTGGTAATATCGTCTTCGAATCGACTCACATCAATTTTAAATGCCGCCGATGGATGGAAATTATAGCGTGCGCCTATAGTGTAGGTATTGGATTCTGCCCGCTGAGAGAGTAGTACGAAGTTAGTAGCATCTCGCAGCAACGGCGCATTTGGGTCACTCGGGTTAGTCGACACATTGATAGGGCCGTTAGGTGTTTGAATCTGTGCGGGTATCGTGTTCAACTCGGAACTGTCATTTTCGTCGTCGTTGTTTTCATAGGTAAAATGCACTGTCCAGTCATCGATACGATAACCCACCGAGGCATAGTACTGGCGCTGTTTTGCCAATATGCTGTCTTCTACCTCAAACTGGGTATACTCAGCATCAAATAAGAAGTTATTGTAATCAACACCAAAGCCAATGGCCGCGAAGTAGGCATCATCCTCTTCAATTTCTAGGTCTTGGCGTTGCTCACTCAGTCCATAACCATCTAAGCCATTTAGTAGCGAAGTTAATTGTGCACTGTTGCTTACATCAATGCTGGCTTCACTCATAAAGTACGCAACCCGCGCGGTGAACCAATCTCTCGATAGTGTCCAGTTTACGCCCAAAGTATCGTTAAGTTCAGCTGCATCGTTATTGGTAACGGCGACAATATCGTCATTTACGGCACCGTACATCAACTGCAACGCACTGTCCCAGTCACCTAGCGTGCTGTTATGGAGGTAACTTAACCCTTCGTAGGTGGTGAAACTGAGGTTATAAACAGACTGTGGCGGGCGCACCCAACGATAGGCGTAACCCACATCTAAAAAGTCTGAATAGCGATAAAAAGGAATGCGCATTTTCCCGGCGCTAAGCTGTGAATTGTCAGATATTTCGTAGGTGAGATAGGCCCATTCAAACTCAGCATCAAAGTCGTTCTCTCCACGCGCAATAACCTGTGCGGTGGCGCTTAGGCGCTCTTGCAAATCGGCCGACACCTGCAAGGCGAACTTGCTCTCTTGCTCCATATTAAAGTCGTTATCATATCCATAGAGCGTATCGTCATCATCCAGAGTTTGACCACCGACAATAGAGGCGAAACCATTTATTCTTACCTCAGCAAAGCTGGGCAAGCTAACCAGTGCGGCTGCAATAGACAGCCCTAGTAACGTTTTCTTCATGTTGATTTCCTTACTGTTACCGATTAAGGGTGCCTTTTGAGCATAGAATAAAATACCTAGTTAACAAGGTAGGTGACTGATACTTAAGCAGTAGTTCAGGCAAGCGTATTGCTAATGAAGTGAAGAAAGTGTCCGCAGCGGACACTTTTATTGTCCGCGGACACCATGTACATCTCAATGATTTTAATAAAAAGCAATATAAAACAATGGTTTAATTATCATTTTTAAGTTGGCATGGTTTTCGTAACCCTGTACTCATACGTACTAAGGGAAGTTGTTATGCTATTAACTTTATTTGCTTTTTTTACCTCTCCGTTATTGGTGCTTGCGGCGGCACTTATCAGCACCTGGTTACACAGTAACTGCCTGTTGGTCGGGGAGGCGCAGTCATGATCCGTGATACCCAAGCACAGGACACTGTTGTGAAAGAGCGCCAGCGCTCATACAAACCCTTATTGATTGGTCTTATCAGCATATTAGTCATCGCTGCAGCGCTCTATACCTTTGCTAGTCCCCAGTCTAATACCAGCCATTCCATTGCCCGTGAGAGTGTCAAAATTGCCACCGTTGAGCGGGGTAACTTGGTTCGCGATATCGCTACCACAGGGTTTATCGTCGCGGCCAATGCCCCGCAAGTATATAGCCCAACACAGGGCTATGTTGAACTGCTGGTCAACCCCGGCGATACCATTGCCGTGGGGCAGGTCGTGGCGCGAGTTAAAAGCCCCGAGCTGGCCAACAACTTAAAACAACAGCAGTCTGAGCTTCAGCGTTTAGAAGATGAGCTTTCGCGCAAAGAGTTACAGGTGCGCCGCGATAAACTCGCACTTATGCGCACGCTGGATATGGCCAAAGTGACGTTAGATGCGGCTAAACGTGAGCATCGTCGAGCGCTTATCTCTATTAAAGACAATCTTATTAGCCAAATTGATATGGAGCAGGCACAAGATGAATTAGCGCGTGCCAAATTGGCCTATAAACATGCTCAGCAAGAAGTACAAATTGGCGAAGACACCTTAGCATTCGAATTAAAGTCAGCACACAGCGATGTCACCAGGCAGCAGCTTGTTGTTGATGACATCAGTCGCAAAGTGCGCGAGTTAGCGATTGTCGCGCCGGTCAGCGGGGTGGTGGGTAACCACTTTGTCCAACAGCAAGCAGCTGTGGCTCCGAGCCAGGCACTGATGACGTTAGTTGATTTAAGCGCTTTTGAGGCCGAATTACAGGTACCTGAAAGCTACGCCAATGAGCTGGGCTTAGGCCTTGAGGTCGAACTCAGTATTGGCTCTGAGCAGCTGGTGGGTGAGCTGGTGTCTATCTCTCCTGAAGTGAAAGATCGCCAAGTGAGCGCCCGAGTGCGTTTTACCCAGCGTGAGGGCTTGCGCATTCGTCAAAACCAACGGATATCGGCACGCATTCTCCTAGAAAACCGTGAAGATGTATTGATGGTACGCCGTGGGGCATTTATGAATCAAGGCGGCTTTGTGGCCTATCGCGTCAATGGCGACGTGGCTGAACGAATTCAAATTCAAACTGGGGCGAGCAGTATGGCGGCGGTCGAGCTCACCGCAGGGGCACAGCAAGGCGATGAACTCGTGGTGTCCAGCTACGATGTATTTAACCAAGCGCAACGAGTATTGCTACGTTAAGCATTTATAAAAAAGGATATAAAAATGATTAAAATGAATAATATTAACAAGGTATACCAAACGGATATGGTGCAAACCCACGCCCTACGGGATTTCAACCTTAATGTTGAGCAGGGTGAATTTATAGCTGTCACTGGGCCGAGCGGCAGCGGTAAAACCACGTTTTTAAACATCGCCGGGATGTTAGAGCCGTTCTCTAGCGGTCAGTATCAGCTCGACGGTGTGGATGTGGGTGGTTTGAACGACAATCAACGAGCTGATTTACGAAACCAAAAAATTGGCTTTATTTTCCAAGGATTTAACCTTATCCCAGATTTGAACTTGTATGAAAATGTGGAAGTGCCATTGCGATATCGCGGTATCAAAGCCGCAGAGCGTAAAAAGCGCATTGAGCGATGTCTTGAGCTGGTAGGCCTCGGTGCTCGCGCCAAACACCTACCCCAACAGCTCTCTGGGGGACAACAACAGCGTGTCGCGATCGCTCGGGCGTTGGCCGGCGAACCGCGCTTTCTACTTGCCGATGAACCAACCGGAAACCTCGATAGTTTAATGGCGCGTCAGGTCATGGAAATTCTTGAAGATATTAACCGTGAAGGGGCGACCATTGTCATGGTTACTCATGATCCGGAGTTGGCACGCCGAGCGCCGCGTAATATTCAGGTCGTCGATGGCCAACTTGCTGATTTTAGTCTGTATCAAGGCCGACCCAGTAGCGCAAGCAGTGCCGGCGATATTGCTCAACAGGCTGTAGGGGGCTAATGATGTTTTGGCACTATATTGATTTAAGTTGGCGCTCGCTCAAGCGTACCCCCATGGTGAGCACCTTGATGGTGTTGGCTATCGCCATTGGCATTGGTGTAACGATGACGACTTTATCGGTGTATCACATGATGAGCGCCGACCCTATTCCGGCAAAAAGCAAGCAACTGTTTGCCGTGCAATTGCAGTCTATGGACGATGGCGACGGCTGGTGGACCAGCGATGATTTGCCTTATCAACTGTCTTTCCCAGATGCAGAAAATCTATACCAAGACCGTGCAGCGAAAGCGCAAGCGCCAATGTTGCGCACAGGTTTTGCCGTACATCTTGGAGATGCGCGTACCAAGCCACAACTGATGGGGGCAAGAGCAACGAGTCGCGACTTTTTCAGCATGTTTAACGCCCAGTTTGTGCATGGTGGAGCATGGCGCGAGCAGGCGGACAAAGACGCAATGAAACAGGTGGTCATAGAGCGTAGCTTGAGCGAAGAACTTTATGGCCAGCAAAGTCCAGTGGGAAAAACCTTATACCTCGACAATCATGTGTTTGAAGTGGTGGGGGTCGTTGCGCCAGTCACCCGTCATATCAAATTTTACGATTTGAATAATGGCGCGTTTCGCAAGCCAGAACGCATTTTTGTGCCGTTCTCTTTAATTCGTGAGCTGGAATTGCCCTCATGGGGGAACTCCAACGGTTGGAAACGCGAAGAGATCAAAAGCTATCAAGATAAATTGAATTCGGAGATTTATTGGCTGCAATATTGGATCGAGCTCGATAATGATGAGCAAAAGCAGCAATACAGCGACTATTTGCGCAATTATATCGACCAGCAAAAGCAACTGGGGCGGTTCACGCGAGAGCATCCGAAGTTTTCCTTGCGCGATGTTAATCAGTGGATGACGTACAACAAGGTCGTCAGCGAAGACAATAAAATTTTAGTGTTATTAAGCTTTATGTTCTTGGCTGTTTGCTTGGCGAATATCCTCGGTCTACTGCTCGCTAAGTTTATGCGTAGGGCACCCGAAGTGGGTGTGCGCCGAGCCTTGGGGGCGAGCAAAACACAAGTATTTATGCAGCATTTGGTCGAGGTTGCCTTGCTTGGCAGCTTAGGCGGTGTGCTCGGTATTTTTCTGGCACAGTTGAGCCTCTGGGGCGTGCGAGAAAGTTACAGCGCCTACAGTGACTTGGCTACCATGGACGCGTTCATGCTTATTAGTGCGCCAGTCATTGCCATTATCGCGTGTGTCGTCGCTGGCTTGTTACCGGCTTGGCAGGTGTGTCGAACCAACCCCGCTTATTATCTGAAAACGCAGTAGGAGCTAGAGCATGTCAGAATTAAAACCCATGATAAACGCATTACTGCGCTCAAAAATTGGTGCTGTGTTACTACTGGTACAGGTAGCCATCACCTTGGCTATCGTCAGTAACGCGGCGTTTATGATAAGCGACCGTCTCGCCTATTTGAATCAACCTACTGGCTATGACGAGTCGGCTATTTTTAGTTTTCGAGTGAATAACTTTGACCCTGATATCAACCTGGTTCAGCAATACGCCTTGGATGAACAGGCGATCCGCTCTCTCGATGGGGTGGTTGATGTGGCGATGACTAACTGGGTGCCACTGTCCGGCAGTGGTGACTCGAGCAGTATGCACACTTCGCCACCGCCAGAGATGGGCCGTGGTGTGCGTGCAGCGTATCAGCTTACCAGCGACAGCGCCCTTAATACCCTAGGCGCCACCTTGATTGCTGGGCGTAACTTCCGTGCTGATGAAGTCGTGCACAGTGATAATCGCGACAATTTGCCAACCACAGCCATTGTCACCAAAGATTTGGCCGAGGAGATGTTTCCCGATGAGTCAGCGCTTGGGAAAACCGTTTATCAAGGGCAAGGCGCACTGAAAATAATCGGTGTTATCGATACCATTAAAGGCCCGTGGCTTGATGATAGTCGCCCGGCCAATGTGATTTTCTTCCCGTTTAATTATGCCGACTCGCGAGCCGAGTTTATAGTTCGCACCGAGCCCCATAAGCGTGCACAGATAATGGCACAAATCGAAGAGCTGTTACTTAACAACGAATCTCAGCGCGTGATCTATCGTATTGAGGGATTAGATGAAAGCAAAGCCGGTTATATGGCACGTGATAGGCTGGTCATGCGTATGCTGATCGTGTTAATTGTGGTCTTAGTACTGGTTACTGCGCTAGGTATTTTTGGCTTGACGCTGTTTAATATCTCCAAACGCACTAAACAAATTGGTACGCGTCGCGCCTTAGGTGCAAGACGCTCGGCCATTGTTCGTTACTTCTTGGTCGAGAATGCATTGGTTGCCAGTGTCGGTATTGTTCTTGGAGCGGGTCTGGCCATGTTATTAGGGCAGCAGCTTATGACGGTCTTTTCTTTGCCCAGTCTATCGTGGACTTTTGTCTTGGCGAGTGCCACTTTTATGCTCATAATGAGTTTGATTGCCGCTTGGGCGCCGGCTCAGCGGGCCGCCAATATCGAACCCAGCATCGCTACGCGGTCTATATAATTACAATAACAAGCGGCGCCGATAGGTGCGCCGCCACATTATGGATAATATGAAAAAGATACTCATCGTTGACGATAACACTGCAGTGTTGGAAGCATTGTCGCTGCTACTGGAGATTCATGGTTATCATCCCGTGGTCTGTGAAACGCCCACCGAGGCGCTGCATATCGTTCGCTATCAACGCATTGCTTTAGTTTTACAGGATATGAACTTCAGTGCCGACACCACCTCAGGTGAGGAGGGCAGAGCGCTGTTTTATCAGTTACGAGAAATCAACCCACACCTTCCGGTGGTCTTGATCACCGCTTGGACCGAGCTCAGTACCGCAGTGGAATTAGTCAAAGCCGGCGCAGCCGACTACATTGGTAAGCCTTGGGATGACCAAAAGCTGTTAACGACCATCGAAAATCTTGTCGCGCTGGGCGAAGCCGCCAGTGAGAATGCAACCTTTAAACGCCAAGCCCAAGAGCGCAGCCAAGCTCATGCTAGCGCTGATTTAGCCGGGTTGGTATTTGCCAGTGCTGCAATGCAGCGGGTTGTGGATATGGCGTTGCAGGTGGCCCATGCTGATGTGCCTGTGCTTATCACGGGAGCGAATGGCAGTGGTAAAGAAGGCATCGCTGAGATTGTGCACCGTAATTCTGTACTCAAAGCACAGCCCTTTATTAAAGTGAATGCAGGAGCACTACCTAGCGACTTAATTGAAGCGGAATTATTTGGCGCTGAAGCCGGCGCATTTACCGGAGCCAAAACCACACGCATAGGACGCTTTGAAGCCGCAGATGGGGGCACCTTGTTCCTTGATGAAATAGGTAACCTATCACTCGATGGGCAAATGAAATTGTTGCGTGTGCTGCAAAGTGGTGAATTTGAACGCGTTGGCTCCACGCAAACCCGTAAGGTCTCGGTGCGGGTGATCTCTGCGACCAATGCAGACCTGCGCAGTGATATTCAACAAGGACGTTTTCGCGAAGACTTATATTATCGTCTCAATGTCATTGAATTAGCGGTGCCACCTTTGTGCCAACGCCAAGATGATATCCCAGCTTTAATTGCGCACTTTTTGCCCGGACGAGAGCTGAATCCTCATGCCGAGCAGGCGCTGCGTCATCATAGTTGGCCAGGAAACGTACGCGAGTTGGAAAACGCTTGCAAGCGTATAGCGGTGCTTAAGCCGCAAGGTGAATTACAGGCAGATGATTTTGCTTTGCAAAGTGCTGAGCAAGCACAGATGCAAAAACATGAGCCCTCGAAGCAGGACATTGAGCACTCTATGCGTCTACATCAAGGCGTGGTGGCCAAAGTGGCACGGGATTTTGGTTTATCGCGACAAGCGCTGTATCGGCGTATGCAGAAATTTGGTATTGAATACTAATGGCCCTGTTAACTTCACCCACCAGTCGCCTTACCTGGCAGCTGAGCTCATGGCTGAGCTTGTTTGTTTGTGCGCCAGTTGTAGCTGGGGTATTGCTAGGGTTGTTATCGGTGTTGCAGGCGTTGCTCTTAGCCGTCGTGCTTGGGGCGCTGCAAGCCATGTTTATACATTATGTGGTCACACCCAGAGTGAAGGGGCTCCAGGCTATAGAGTCGGGGTTGTTGAACTTTAAGGACGGAGATTTTTCCACCTCTTTGGCTTATAACAAAAATGATGAGCTGGGCGATTTGTGTCGGCTTTACAATGAAACCGCGAGCAAATTACATCAAGAGCGGCAATGGATATACCAACGAGAATTGATGCTCGATAAGGTTCTGCATAGCTCGCCGCAAGCGCTGTTATTAGTGAATGACAAACAGCAAGTGGTGTACAGTAACCACAGTGCTAGGAGCTTGTTGTTTGCCGATTTACGCGTTGAGGGTGAGCAATTGTCGGTATTGTTTGCGCGCATGCCAAACGGGTTAGCGCAAGCTTTGCAGGCAGGGAAAGAGGGCTTATTTAGTGTTGAGCAGCAACATGAGCAGCGGCAAACATGGCACTTAGCCACCGGGCACTTCTTGCTCAACAATCAAGCTCATACCTTGTATATACTTAAGCCCATGACACGGGAGATCTCACGCCAAGAAGTGCAGGTGTGGAAAAAGGTGATCCGAGTCATTAGCCACGAACTCAATAACTCCCTCGCGCCGGTATCATCCATGTTGCACTCTGGGCAGTTGTTGGCACAAGGCATTGAAGACACCCGTTTAGCGCGAGTATTTACAACGATTGACGAGCGAATCGGTAAACTCAGTGAGTTTGTTCAAGGGTATGGGCGGTTCGCTAAATTACCACAACCGCAAATGAAACATTTCAGCTGGCACAATATGATGCAAGGGCTTACGCAGCAATGGGCTTTTACACTGCTTGGAGAATTGCCAGAGCAGGGCTATGGCGATGATACTCAGCTTGAGCAATTGCTTATTAACCTGCTCAAAAATGCCCATGAATCAGGCTCTCCAGAGGCAGATATCAGTGTTGAGGTGAATTGTAACGAGGCGCAGCAGGAAATACTGGTTCGCGATCGCGGTAAAGGCATGTCTGAAGCCGTGATGGCCAGTGCGTTGGTGCCCTTTTATTCTACTAAAAGTACGGGCTCAGGGCTAGGCTTAGCGCTGTGTCGTGAAATTTGCGAGGCGCATCATGGTGACATCAGTTTACACAATCGCCACCATGGTGGCTTAGTGGTGCGTGTGCACCTGCCCCTTGCTTAGTCGGTTGTGCCAAGCAAAAACAAAAGCGAACGTAAAATCAGCATGAGTAACACTTTATACATCACCGGCGCCGGGGTTAGCGCCGCCAGCGGTATTCCCACCTTTCGTGGTGAGGATGGGTTCTGGCGCATCGGCAGCGCACACTACACGCCTATGGAAATGGCAACTCGGGCCATGTACCAACATAATCCCAAGGAGTTTTTAGCCTGGTATTATCATCGTTTTGCTACGTACCGCCATCATGGCCCGAATGATGTGCATCACTGGCTCAGCGATAAAAATCTGATCACCCAAAATATAGATGGCTTAGATGCCAAGGCGGGGAATAACAATTATATCGCTATTCATGGTCGCTTAGATTTAATGACCGAATTTCATAACCAAGGAGAGGCGGTGACGACACACCCAGCGCCTTGGGAGAGCATTGATGAGGAGAACCTTCATGCTTCGTTGCTGGCGGCCTTTGCCATTGACGGTGAAAAGCCCCAGTTATACCACTCTTACAAACCTTTGGTATTGCTCTTTGATGAGTATTACACCGACCTGTATGGTATTACCGAGGCTCAGCAACGCATGCTATCAGCGGATAGAATCGTGTTTATTGGTACCTCGCTCAGCGTCAATATTACGCAAATGGCATTGGAGATTGCCCGAAGTAGAAGCATTGATGTTGAGGTTGTTGACCCTGAACCGGTGCAAGTAGCACATGCACAGGTGACTTATCACCGCATGACGGCGTTGGAATATGTGCAACGTATGGGTTAGCAGGGAATAAAAAAGCGCCCAACTGGGCGCCTTTAGTTAACGACTAGGAGTTAGTTGCTAATTTCAAAAATAACGCTTTGTTCTTGTTCAAGAAACCCGAATGTCATGAGCGCATCACCGCTGACATCCGCCTTCGCTGTGACATTCAAATACACTTCGTCACTTGCGCGCTTATTTAAGGTAGCGGTGACCAAGCTGTTATTAATAATCCACGTACTGGCATCGGTGACGTTAATGTTGTCGCTAAAATCAGTGTAATCCGCATACACACGTATTTCGGTGCTTTCACCTGCATTTAAGCTGATGGTTTCGCTATTGTCGTTTATAAAAATAGCAGATAACTCACCTTCTTGCGCGGAGGTGACTGACAGGCTGATGGAGTCTTGTACAGAGTCTGAGCAGCTCGCATACACCAATCCATCCCCTTTTTCTGTTGCCAATACGGCGCCGCTGAATCTTGGATTTGTTTCGATATAGGCGATAGCGTTGTTATTTTCAGCCCAGTTCACACCCGGCGTAACATCAACACTTTGCTCGTTAAGCGTACCACGCACTTGCAAGGTTTCGCGCTCACCCAAATCAAGGTCTAAAGACTCATAGCTCTGCTCGTCGCTATCGACAAAACGAATGCTGGTGACTTGTGTCGGCGCGGTCGTGAAACTGAGCTGGTTACTGTTTGCTTGTGCGTAGGAGGCGCGTACTTGGAGGTCATCACCACTGCTATCTGAGGTATATAAAACACCAAAATCATTGATGTAAGCCGAGGCGCTGCCTGCCACTTCCCAAGTCAGCTTGTTGTTATCCACGGTGCCTTGATACCCATCATCATAGGTGACGGCGGTGGTAATTGTGTTTGGTTGACAGGCATAAGCACGGGCACTGTTTGCGCTCAAGGTCAGGCTCGCTACTTGAATGTCTTTAATAGATACTTCGATGCTTTCGCTAACGTCATTGATGGTTGTCGCAGTGAAGGTGACTAGGCCTTGTTCTGTGTCGCTTTGCGCTTTAGCCGTGATTTTACCCAGGTCATTAATGCTCGCAAAATCAGGGTGTGAGGATTGCCATGTCACCTCTTTGGTAATGTCGCGAGAGTCGCCTTTTGAGTCCACCCCAGTGGCCTTGAGTTGCAGCTCATCACCGGGCTCAATACGAATGCCACCGCCAGTAATGGAAATGCTTTCAATAAGTTCACCAGATTGTCTTTGGCGCTCTTTCTCGAATGCGGTGTTAATGCTGTTGGCGTTGTCATTGTCACTGCAGCCACTGAGCATGCCTAAACTTAAAAGCAGGCTGCTTGCCAATAGAGTTTTATTCATTGCTTTATCCTTAAAAAACATAACTTAGACCAACGCCCCACGCGTCAATGAGGATATCGTCTTTGTTATAACGCTGCTGGTAATCGGCATTAATACGAAAATTATAGGGAAGGTCATAATTTACTCTGCCTCCCCAAGCAAAGCCTGAGAATTCTTCTAAGCCATCATAGACGCTGGGCTTACCACTGAAGAGCACTTCGGTACGTGCATAACCTAAGGCTAAGTCGACGCTAAAACCATCGTAGTTCGGTGAGCGAAAGCGAAAAAATGCGCTGTAATTTTGGTCGATGTCTGTGGTGACACCTAGAAGATCGTCGTCGCTGCTACTCACTCCGCCTTGAAGCTCAAGGAAAATACCATTGTAAAGTTCAGCACCTAGCTTAATATTGTTCACCGTGGGGGAGGCGCTATTGCCATCAAAATCGGTGCTTAGTTGCAGGTAATCTGCACCGATATAATATTCATTGGCGTGAGCGTAATTGCACGCGAGCGCCAAGCCTAAGCACAGCAGTTGCTTTTTCATTGTGTCTTCCTTCTCGAGATGATCCACAGCAGTGTATCAAAATTGTATCTAAAGTGGGTAACAAGATGTAACCTAAATTTTGCCAACAGGCTATGCTAGAAACGCAGCGCCCATGGCATGATAGTGCGGCCTTTATACAAGGGGTTAAAAGTGATAACTCACGCCTAAACCGTAGCTGTCGAGCTCAACTTCGTTACCTAAATCACGTGATGTGTAATCAAGCGCAATATGCCAGTTAGGGTTCACGGCGTAGTCAATGCGTGCAGAATAGGCAAAGCCATCGTCAGAGATACTTTGGTTAAGTGCTTGATTAGTTAGATCTACTTCGGTGTGGGCATAGCCTAATCCTAAATCAAAGGCAAAACCACGATGGCGAGGGGTGAGCAAACGCACAAACAATGCGCGGTTAGCGCTTAACTCATAAGTGGTACCCTCAACCATGTCATCATTGTCGTAGACACCCAGCTGTGCCTCCAACGCAATTTGTTTAAAGATAAATACACCACCGCGCAAATTAATGTGGCTAAAATCTGCTTGTCCGGGCGTGCCGACAGTCTTTAAATCCATTAATTGATAATCGCTACCAAGATAAAAATCCATTGGGTGTTCAAAAGGGCGATTGTCGGCATGGGCATTCAGGCAGGTAGCGCCAAGCAAGGCACACAGAAGCTTATTCATAACGTTTTCCCTGTCGTAGTGAGCAAAAAATTGGATGCAAAATCCTAACTTAATGATTTAGCGAAGTAAATGGATGTACTCTATGGTGCTAACACAGCAAACAATAAAAAACCCAGCGCTAGGCTGGGTTTTGGTGCATCACAATGTTGAACTGTGGCTGTTATTGATTCGCTTCTAACTCTTCGCGTTTAGCGCGAATTTTTTCTTTCAGCTCTTCAATCTTTTCTTTTGTTTCTTCTGATAATTCACCGGCACCTTCTTTTGACTCTTCCCAAGCTTGCTGGGCTAGATCTTTAGAATCGGCAACTAAATTATCTAAATGTGTTTTACCTTCTTCAGTGGCTACGGCAACAAGTGCTTGTGTTTCGTTAACAAGCTCATCAAGTTGCTCACCGAAAGACTCATCGTGCAATTGCGCGCTAAGATCTTTAGCATCTGCAACAGCAGAGTCCCATGCTTGGCTGATCTCTTCTTTTGCTTCGACCGCACTGTCTTTCGCTTGCTCTTTTGCTTCATTAGCATCTTCACAAGCACTCAGTACCAAGGCACTGGCTAGAACGGTAATAACAGCTAATAATTGCTTCATTGTGTCTTCCTCTTTGACAAAACCTGGGCTCAGTATAGCGGTAAAAATATAAATAGAGCATGAATTTGCTACTTTTATCTGAGCAGTTGTGACCGTGCACTATTTCGAAGCAGCGCTGTGCACTGTTGGCGCAATAACAGCACCGGATTATGCGAATAAAAATTTAAGGTATTGAACACGAAAAGAAAAATAGAGTTGGCACTAATTCTGCGGCGGTCTTTGCCAAGCAAGAGGTTGAGGAGCGCCGACATGGGCATTAGTTACCTGAGCGTGATTGAACGCTATCAAGAGCATCATAGCGTCATCACACCCTTACTCGATGCACTTATTCAGTCTTTGCAAGCCCACCCGCAGTGGCAAAACCAGCCACACCTTGCTTTTGCAAAGCTATGCCAACATTACCATTTTGCTGAGCTGTGTTATTTACTTGATAGCAACGCGGTGCAACTGAGTGCCAATATCGATAGCAAAGGGAATACCCTGCACGGGCAGGGGTGTAGCCGAGCCTCTCGGCCTTACTTCACGGCGCAGCAGCAGGGCCAATTTACACTCAGCGAACCTTACATCTCTTTAGCCACCGGCAACCTGTGTGTGTCGGTGATGGCCCCTTGCCACCAAGGTAGCGACAACAAAGGCTATGTCGTGGTTGATATTCACCTCGCTCAGCTGGTGGAGTATGTGATGGGGGACCGTTCTCGAAGCCGTTTTAGTGGCGTATTTAAAGCCGGCTACAGTGTCATTGTTATGAGCTTATTTACGCTGGTATTAGTGCTTATGTACACCGTTAGCATGGAAATTTGGCACTTACTGCTTAGCCTAAATGGTGATAGCGACCCGCTGCAGCCTTTTGGCATTATTATCTTTATTACCTTAGCGTTATCCGTATTTGACTTAGGTAAAACCATTCTCGAGGAAGAAATTTTAATGCACAAAGATATCTTCCGTCACAGTTCTACACGACGAACAATTACGCGATTTATTTCCACCATCCTTATTGCCATCTCCATTGAAGCGTTATTAACCATGTTCAAGACTTCTTTGGGTCAGACAGAGTACTCCACCGCCGCGCTGCTGATGATGCTGAGTGTGATGGGATTGCTGATAGGGCTAGGCGTGTACGTTTATCTAGGTGCTAAGGCGGAGCTGCTGTTAATACAAGCTCAGCGAGCTAAAAAAGGCATTTGAGGGCGTCTCTACTATACTTGTGGCAACGTTTGCGCGGGCCTTGGGAGTGGTGAGCTATGTATGACAACTTAAAGAATCATCAGCACTATACGGTGATTCTTTACACCCCAGATAAAGACATCGATCAGCATGCGATTGATGTGCTTAGCAGACACTTTGACCATATTTTGGTTACCAGCGATAAGCAGCAATTACTAACTGCTGTGAGCCAATCTCCCGCTGTAGTTGTGTTTATGTCTTTTGAACATTTTGCCGACGCGCTGCAATTTTATTACACCCATTTAGAGCCAATACAGCGCACGCCGCCCACCTTTAAGGTTGCCTACCTGATTGCTCGTAAAGACGAAGCGGACGCCTATCATGCGTTTGCCATCGACGCTATTGATGACTACGTGGTGGTGCGCCCGCTCTACGAGGTACATCGGCCGATATTAGTTGCAACCACCTTAATGCGCCAATTGGGTGTGGTGGCAGCGTCAAAGCAAGCTAAAAAGGCCCATTTTCAACAGCTTCATTTGAGCGCCAAGGTAGAGCAGCAAATGCTTGAAGGGCTGCGACATAAAAAAGCGCTGAAAGAGGCATTTACTCACTCTATAAATGAATTACAAGCGCACATTGCGGATCAGTCCCAGCACCTGGGTGATGACGGTGAACAGGTTGATGTTAAAGAGGTAAAGGCACTGCTTTCGCGGCTATGTTCCAATGAGTTACGGCCTATGCTGCTACATTTACAACAGCAAGCTTTAGATCTTCTGGAGCAATGCTTGTACTGCAGCAGTCAGCAAAGCGGTGGCACTGTTGATACGTCGAAAGCGACAAACGAGTCGATGCAGCCCTGTGTCAAAGATGCGCAAGTCAATAATGTTTTACTTGTGGATCACGATGAAGTGTCGTTGCAATTAAGCGCCCGCTGCTTAGCGCATTATCAGTGTCAGGTGGTTGAAGTACTTAATGGCCGCGAGGCGTTGAAACTATTACAACAACACGCATTTGATTTAATCGTGCTGGACATTAACCTCGATGACTCTGATGGTATAAACATCGCTTATCAAATTCAGCATAACCAAGGCACTAATCAGCAAACGCCCTTGATATTAATGGTTAAGCAGTTGTGCAGTGTAACTAAGCAGCGCGCAAAAGACGCGGGCTTTGAGGTACTACTGGAAAAACCTCTGACCATGAAAAGCTTAGATGCAGCGCTTACTCAGCTGCAGCGCCGTCTAGCGCTAAAAGAATGAGCGCTTTTCTAAATAAACACACAGCCTGCTATTTCCATGAATGTCGATGTTTTAGCTGTGGATCACAAAAATGTTAAAACATATCCACGATAGTGTGGTTGAAGTAACCCTACTTCTACTAAAAGCAACTTTTCATACAAGACTATTAGATTTTTCTATTAATATTAGTTACCTAGTATGATAAAAATCTAAGAAGAATAAATTTCTAAAAAACTTTCACAGAATCTAGTCAAACATCCTCTAAGCATATTTTGACGAATGATGGCTAGTATCCTAACTTAGTGCAATGCATTAATATTTTCTACTAAACCCTTCTAAAAAGACCTTTCATGGATGACTTAGCCCCCTCAGATTTAAAAGCAATCTTACACTCAAAACGTGCCAACTTGTATTACCTCGAATATTGTCGAGTAATGCAAAAAGATGGTCGTGTGCTGTATTTAACTGAAGCCACCAAAGAAAATCTGTATTTCAATATTCCAATCGCAAACACTACCGTATTGTTGCTAGGTAACGGCACATCCATCACACAAGCAGCAATGCGTATGCTTGCTCAAGCAGGCGTGCTGGTGGGCTTTTGTGGAGGCGGAGGTACACCTCTTTACATGGCTTGTGAAATAGAGTGGTTTACACCACAAAATGAATACCGCCCAACCGAATACTTGCAAGGTTGGATGGGCTTTTGGTTTGATGACAGCAAACGCTTAGGTGCGGCTAAAACCTTCCAACAAGCGCGCATCGATCTTTTAAATCAAGTTTGGCAAAAAGACCGAGACTTAAAAGCAGAAGGTTTTAACTTTGATGATAAACCCATTCAGAGTGCACTCGACACCTTCTTTACGCGCACAGAAAAAGCCAGTAACTCTCAAGAGCTATTGCTAACAGAAGCACAACTTACAAAGGTGCTTTACAAGTATGCAGCCAATACTACTGACACAGCGGGCTTTAAACGTCAGCATCAATCAACACGTAAAGTTGATATAGGCAAAGCCAATGACTTTTTAAACCATGGTAACTATTTAGCCTACGGCTTAGCCGCATGTACGCTCTGGGTGCTGGGCATTCCCCATGGATTTGCGGTAATGCATGGAAAAACAAGGCGTGGTGCACTGGTATTTGATATTGCAGACTTAATAAAAGACGCGCTCGTGCTGCCATGGGCATTTATATGTGCCAAAGAAAATGCCACCGAGCAAGAGTTTCGCCAGCAAATTTTGCAAGCCTTTACCGATCATAAAGCGCTCGATTATATGTTTGAGCAAGTTAAAAAGGTCGCATTACAAGATTTAACACCAGAACAAATCGACGAAATCGAAAATAACCCTAATGGTGACCCATTATGATGGTTACTTTTGTATCTCAATGCGAAAAAAACGCCCTCAAAAAAACTTGGCGCGTACTCGATGCCTTTGCCAATCGGATTGACGACAACACGTGGCAAACCGTGATCACCCAAGACGGGCTAGATACAGTTAAAAAAATGCTGCGAAAGACTGCCAGTCGCAGTACCGCAGTGAGCTGCCATTGGATTCGAAGCCGCGCCCGAAGCCAATTTTTATGGGTGGTTGGCAATAAGAATAAGTTTAATTTGGAAGGTGTAGTGCCGGTTAACAGAACTTTACTCAATCTTGAACATAAAGAATGGGAGCAAGGCTGGCACCTAAATGAAACTATTTTACTTGCAACAAGTCTTGCTGGGTTATTCCACGATTTTGGTAAAGCTAATGCCTTATTTCAGGCCAAATTGGCGGGTAGAACTAAACAAATGAGTGAGCCTTATCGCCATGAGTGGGTATCGCTTAGGTTGTTTGAAGCACTTGTAAAACATAAATCAGATGAAGGTTGGCTTACAGAGCTTGCAGCGCTCACCCCAGATAAAGCAAGTGAATTAGAGCAATTCATGCTCACTAACATATGCAAAGATAATGAAAAACAACAGCGCGTGTTTGAGCATTTATCGCCACTTGCTAAGCTCGTCGCTTGGTTAGTGGTGTCGCATCACAGGCTGCCATTGGATCACAGCAAAGTGGCAAGGATTGATCAAATGGAACAATGGTTAAATACTTGTGCTGCAAGTCATTGGAACTCTGCCAATGCGCTAGATCTAAGCGCCTATGGTGAAGATGCTATTACCCAAAACTGGCAGTTTGAATTTGGTACGCCTTTAATAAGTCAAACTTGGCAAAACAAAGCACGAAAGCTTGCAGCAAGGGCCTTAAAGAACCCAGCTATCAGTGCAATGAATATGGATTGGCTCGGGCAAACCTTTGTCGCGCATATTGCGCGAATGAGCCTTATGTTGGCGGATCACTATTATTCATCATTGCCCGTTGACAAGTGCAAATCAACCTGGCGCGATTCAAATTACCAACCTATTGCCAATACAGATAAAACTGCAAATTCAAATAAAGCACAAGCCAAGCAGCACCTTGATGAACACAACATTGGTGTTGCTGCAAACGCTCAGCGTTTTATTCAAAACCTACCCGCGCTCAAATTTACGTTGCCTGCGATTACGCAACATTGGTTGTTTACTAAAAATACTGCACAGGCCAAGTACCGCTGGCAAGACAAAGCGTTTAGAGAAATTAAAACAATTGCCAAAACAACCGAGAAACAAGGTTTTTTTGGAGTGAACATGGCATCAACAGGCTGCGGTAAAACCATTGCAAACGCCCGTATTATGTACGCACTTGCAGATGAGCGAGAAGGCTGCCGATTTTCAGTCGCGCTTGGGTTAAGAACGCTTACGCTGCAAACAGGTGATGCATACAAATCGCTATTAAAGTTAGGCGATGATGAATTAGGCGTACTGGTTGGCTCTCAAGCAGTGAAAACACTATACCAGTTAAGCAAAGAACAGGAAGTTATGGGTTCTGGCAGTGAATCTGCTGAAGATTTATTGGCTGATTTATACGTCAGTTACCAAGGTCAAATTTACGATGGACGGCTAAAGCATTGGTTAAGTAGCAGCCCTAAATTAGAGCAGTTAGTCAGTGCTCCTGTGGTTGTAAGTACCATCGACCATTTAATGCCAGCCACAGAAAGTAAGCGTGGAGGCAAGCAAATCGCACCCATGTTGCGTCTACTCACCTCAGACTTGGTACTCGATGAGCCTGATGATTTTGGCTTAGAAGATTTACCGGCATTATGCCGTTTGGTGAACTGGGCAGGTATGCTGGGCTCTCGCGTGTTACTGTCGTCGGCCACTTTGCCACCGGCGCTGGTTAAAACGTTATTTGACGCTTATCAAAGTGGTAGAGAGGACTTTAATCAAGCGCAGTTTGGTGATAATCAAAATAGTACTGTGGTGTGTGCGTGGGTCGACGAGTTTTCGAGTGTCACTAAAGAAATTAGCAATAAAGAGCATTACCTAGAACAACACAACGCCTATGTTAAAAAGCGAATTACAAAATTACAAAAACAACAGCAAGTATTGAGAAAAGGCCAAATTGCGCCAATCGAGTTAGAGCAAGCAGAAACCGTTTATGAGCAAGTTGCTGACACAGTTTACACAAATATGTTTAAGCTTCATGGCAAGCATCACAATCAAAGCCCTTGTGGTAAAAAAGTGTCGCTTGGTGTGGTGAGAATGGCGAATATTAATCCCATGGTGGCTGTAGCAAAGGCACTGTTTGACATAAAAGCTATGCCAGACCATGAAGTGTTTTACTGTGTATATCACTCACAATACCCATTGGCGCTGCGCTCTTACAAAGAAACTCGCCTCGACAATATACTATCAAGGCATGATGAAAACGCCCTTTGGCAACAGCCAGAAATTAAACAAGCGTTAAAAACCAGTAAGGCTAATAACTTAATTTTTGTTGTAATAGGCACATCGGTCGTTGAAGTTGGTCGCGATCATGATTACGACTGGGCGATTGCTGAACCGAGTTCCATGCGTTCATTGATCCAACTAGCTGGTCGTATTCAGCGTCATCGCCAGCAAGCGCCAAGCGACAGTAATTTGCATGTGTTAGAGCAGAATACTCGAGCACTCAAAGGTGAAAATTCGGCATATTGTAAACCTGGCTTTGAAAGTAAAGCATTACCACTAAGCGACCATAATCTTAAAAATTTGCTCAGCACTGAGCTTGACAATATTTCTGCGATATCTCGAATTGTCGAGCCAGAATTTAAGGGGAGCGACTTTATGTTCGATCCCCAAAGTAACGAAACACATGCGAACAAAACAACGAGTTTTTTAGTACAAGAGCATCGTGCCCTGCGTTTTACGTTAGAAAAAACAATGGGCGAAAAGTACAAGTTGCCTCTATACCGTAACTACAAAGAAGCCAACCTATGGTGGCGTTCAGTCCACCCGCATGATGCTAATTGGAACGCCGAGTTTATTCGCCAAACCGAGTTTAGGCAGTCGCAACCACAAGAAGCATTTATTTTACGCGTTGAAGACGAAACACTTTTCTGGGGCCAACTCGATACCAGCAGGAAACCTTATTGTTACGTCAGTAAACAAACTCGTTTTTCGCAAGATGACACAGCTTTGGCAGCTGGTTGCCATTGGTGGTTTTCACACAGTGTTATTGGCGTTTATCAGCATTATGCCGATGCACTTAATTTAACCTTACAAAAAGCCAGCGAACAATTAGGCGAAGTCCGATTACGGGCTGAGCAGAATGAGCAATCCATTATTTGGAATTGGCATCCCCAGCTGGGAATTTATCAGAATATAACAACGAAGGAAGACGAATGGACAACACCTTGAGCGATGCCATTGCTGATTATATCGAGCAGCGCAAGCAAACCAAGCTCGAGCCACTTTTAAAAGCCTTAAATAAAGTGCTCGATAAAAGCGACGAACCTGCTGCCATAGCAAAGGCCAAAGCGGATTATGCAGAGCAAGCAGCGCCAATAGAAGCTGCGTTTAAACCAGTTATTTGGTTAACTGATGCAGCAAAACGCGCAAAGCAAATTAGCTTGGCAACCCATGCGCCTAAGTATACTCATAGTGATGCCAAAGCCAGCAGCATGCTAGTTACTCAGCATAAAATAAACAGCAGCTATGTGACAACAGCTAGTTTAAAAGCAAAGGCTATTGATGCGGTTGGTAATGCAGCAGTGCATGATGTGGCTAAATTGCTAAAAATTGAAGTGGCAGGCGTAAGTTTAATAACGCAACTTCAAGCAGGTAATATAAATGCACTCAAGGCCTTTACAGATGATGAGCAGGTGTTAAATGAGTGGCAAGCAGGCTTCAAAGAAGCTTTAGGAGATGCCAAGCTCGCGGGGCATACCCTAACCAAACAGCTTTATTACCCAGTGGCGCAAGACAGTAGTGAAGATCAAGCCTATCACCTATTAATACCACTCACATCATCAGCACTGGCGCATAAACTCCATAACGCGGTAACTCAAACTCGTTTTAGTGAAGAAGCAAAAGCTATAAAAGAGGCGCGTAAAAAAGGGCGTTATCACTCGCAAAAATCAGTAAGTTTTGTAGAAACCGCGATACAAAACTTTGGTGGTTCACAGCCACAAAATATTTCACTTTTAAACAGTAAAAGTGAGCGTGGGAGTAAGTGCTTTTTGCTCAATTGTGCGCCGCCGAGTTATCAAGCGCACGTTAAAGCACCTTCAAAGCAGACTAGCTTTTTTAATCGTGAATTTAGTTATTTAACAGCACAAAATATCAAAGAATTTAAGGCGTTTTTAGCAAGCTTAAAAGGTAGAGACTGTAATTTTAAAACCCGTTACAAGCGCGACTTTTGGTATACACAACCTATCTTAGATACTTTATTTGAGCGAGCTTCGTTATTACAAAACCAAACTGAATTAACTGGCTGGGCAACAGAGCCAGACGTCAAAATGAAAAAAGCACATTGCCTATGGCTTGATGCTTTTAATGGTAACGCTGCGTTTCAAGCCGAGCGCGAAAAACACGAATGGCAAGAGGAAGTAGCTCACGACTTCGCTACTTGGCTACTAAGAAAGCTAGAAAATAAAGACGTTTATTTTTTAGGTGATAACGAGCACGGCTACTTTAAAAAGCTCTGTTTGCAGCAACTCAAAGCGTTTGAGCGGCACACGCCAAAATTAGGAGGTCTGTAAAATGAGCCAATATGTATTAATTAAAAAACTTAATGTACAAAATGCCAACGCTATAGCGGGCCTTACATACGGTTTTCCTGCAATTACTAACTTTTTAGGGTTTGTACATGCACTTTCAAGGAAATTACCAGCAAGCTTAAATGTTAATTTAGGTGGCGTGGCGGTTATCAGTCACAAAAATCAGGTGCATGCTCGCCAACCTAAAGGGTGGGGCGATTATGTGTTTGCATTAACTCGTAACCCACTTACACACCAAGGTAAAACAGCCCCAATTAATGAAGAAGCTCGCATGAATATGCAAATATCTTTATTAGTTGAATTAAAAGGGCTGGTAGCAGGTGACACACTGACAGAAACAGATCTTAAAGCGCATTTAAAGCGGTTGATCCCAACGTTAAGACTGGCTGGTGGCCAAATACTCGGGTTTGAAGCGTGCGAACTGTTAAATACCGAAGAGCAACAAGCTTATGCATTGCGCCGTTTAATGCCGGGCTTTGTACTTATGGATCGTCACGAATATCTTGCAGCGCACTTTGAACAGCTAAAAGCTGAGCAAGACGATGTGTGTTTATTCGATGCATGGTGTGACTTTGCAACATTAATTTATCGTGCAAACCCAAATGAAGACCAACAAACAGAAGATAATATTGAGACAGAACAGGCAATAGTCAAAGCCAATTGGGAATACGAACCCAAGCCGAATGCTGGTTATTTAGTACCGATTGCCACAGGCTTTTGTGCAATTTCACCTTTGTACGAAGCTGGTGAGGTTGCCAATGTGCGAGACAACACCGTTCCAGTGGCCTTTGCCGAAACAGCATACAGTGTGGGGGAGTGGCAAAGTGTGCACCGCCTTCATGAAATCGAAATCACGCTTTGGCGCTATACCGATAATCACCCTTGGTACATCGCGACCACAAACGAATTTATACAACCCATTATTGAACCTGACTTCATCGACAGCGAAGCAGTATTTAAACCAGATAATTTTTAAGAATATGGAGATTTAACCATGGCAGACGTAAAACTAAAAACCCCTTCAGTTTTGGCTTTCGAGGCAAAACTAATTCCTTCAGATGCGCTAATGTTTGCAGGTAATTTAGAAGCAGATACTTGGCAACCGATCTTAGTTGGTGAAAAGGCGGTTAGAGGTACTATTTCAAACAGATTAAAAGCCGCAACGGCGAATGACCCAGCGAAACTAGATGCTGAAGTATCGAAGGCGAACTTACAAACTGTAGATGTAGCCGCGTTACCCCATGATTGCGACACACTAAAACTCGTATTTACATTAAGAATATTGAGCGACTTGCATGTACCGTCAACTTGTAATGACCCGGCTTATCAAACTGCTCTGGGCGAGATTGTAAAACAGTATCAAATAGACACTGAGTTCAAAGAGCTAGCTAAGCGCTATGCTCATAACATTGCAAATGGCCGTTTTTTATGGCGCAACCGTGTTGGCGCAGAGCAAGTTAAAGTAGTTGTAAGTGTTGGCGAAAAACAGTTTAGTTTCGATAGTTACGAGTTTAGCTTAAAAGCCTTTGATGATAGTGACAAACTTAACGAGCTAGCGGCAGTTATTCAGCAAGGTTTAACCGAGCAACATGCTTTTATCAAAGTAGAGGCTTATAGCCAACTGGGCCAGGGGCAAGCCGTTTTCCCATCACAAGAGCTAGTAATGGGTGGTGGCAAAGGGGATAAGAGTAAGTTTTTGTATCAACTTGATGGGCAAGCGGCAATGCACTCACAAAAAATTGGCAATGCCCTACGTACGATTGATACTTGGCACCCACAAGCCGATGAAATTGGCGCGATTGCGGTTGAACCTTATGGTTCGGTAACCAACCGTGGTGCGGCATATCGCCAGCCAAAAGAAAAAACCGACTTTTACAACTTATTAGATGCTTGGTTACTGAAAGGTAAAACCCCTGCATTAGAACAACAACATTACGTAATGGCCATGCTGATCCGTGGTGGAGTGTTTGGTGAATAAGGAGTTGCGATGAATTACTACCAAGAAATCACCTTGCTACCAGAGGCTGAAATACCGCTCGGGTTTATTTGGCAAAACGTATTTCAACAAGTGCATATTGCGCTTGTTGAGCACAAAGCTGGGCCTAACCAGTCTGACGTCGCCGTTGGCTTTCCTCACTATGGCCAAAAAGGCTTTCCGCTCGGCAATAAGCTGCGATTGTTTGCAAAAGAGCAGATACACTTAGAAAAGTTATCCATAAATAAATGGTTAACTCGTCTTGAAGACTACTGTCATATAAAAGCCATAAAACCAGTGCCAGAAGCTGTAACATGGGTGAGTTTTACTCGTCAGCATGTTAAATCACCTGAGCGTATTGACCGTGATATGCAAGAAAAGGCTGAACGGTGGTCAGTAAAAAGTGGTAAGCCTTTAGTTGAATGCTTAGCAGAGCTAGAAAACACCAAACCTTCTTCAAAATGTGACTTACCTTTTGTTTATTTGCATAGTCAACGAACAAAGCAACGTTCACCAGACATTAATAGTAAATACCCTCTGTTTATTGCGTTAGCAAAAGTTGAAACTGACCAACAAGGAGTTTTTGATTGTTATGGTCTTAGCGCAAAATCAAATGGAGATAGAGAGTTGGGCTGTGTGCCGCAGTTCTAACAAATAAAGGATTTTTTTACCCTTTATTTTTGTTCTTTAAAAATTTGCTTAAAATACAGTGTGTTGCAACATCCTGTGAAAGTAAGGTAAAAATTGGTGTTTTATCTTAATAGCTTGTTGCAACTTACTTTTTTTCATTTACTCTATACTTCACTGCCGAACAGGCAGCTTAGAAAATCACGCTCCAATGCGATAACAACGCCATCAGCTTCACTGCCGAACAGGCAGCTTAGAAATTCTACGTTCATAATTTAGGTTTCCTATGGTTCTTCACTGCCGAACAGGCAGCTTAGAAAGGTGGCCATCGCACCCCCGTTGAAGTGGTGAACTTCACTGCCGAACAGGCAGCTTAGAAACCGCCGAAGCCGAAAAAGCCGAAAAGAAGCCCTTCACTGCCGAACAGGCAGCTTAGAAAAGTGTAAAGGGCGCTTTGCTATCGTTAAATTCCTTCACTGCCGAACAGGCAGCTTAGAAAGTCGACCACATCAATGATAAAGAGCTGCGTTTCTTCACTGCCGAACAGGCAGCTTAGAAATTGGAGCACTGAAAATAACTGTAACTCACCGCCTTCACTGCCGAACAGGCAGCTTAGAAACGTTACAAGGATAACCAAGACTTTATCGTCCGCTTCACTGCCGAACAGGCAGCTTAGAAATGTCCGGGGCTGGTGCTTACCCATGCTTTTCTCTTCACTGCCGAACAGGCAGCTTAGAAAATCGATGTTTTTGGCGATGTACTTTGCGATATCTTCACTGCCGAACAGGCAGCTCTTAGAAAATATGCAGCATCTGAATACTTGATTACTGTACCTTCACTGCCGAACAGGCAGCTTAGAAAAGTTGTGAGCGTAATGCACTTCTTATCTGGGACTTCACTGCCGAACAGGTAGCTTAGAAATTTATAATTTATAATTTGTGAGGCGTGATTGTCTCTAATCTTTACTGCTGAATAGGCTCCTTATCAGTGGGCTTGATGCTTTTGAGTTGCGTGTCGTTGAGTGGTTTAACCGTTTTTGCCATATGTACTATTCCCTGAAGGCCTTTAAATTTAAGGCTTTGGCGCAGCGATGTACTACGAAATCGGGCACCATGTACTAACTTAGTACATGAAATAGTACATAAACAACTGAATTTCAGCAAATGTGGGCGAACATTACAGGCATTAAAAAACCCGCTAAGTCTTTATTCTCAGCGGGTTTTTAAACGTTTTCGAACTTAATCGAACAGTGAAGTGGTGGAGCTGGGGGGATTTGAACCCCCGTCCGGAAAACCTCGACCATCGGTCCTACATGTTTAGTGTCGTCTTTTGGTTAACCTTTGAGTCTCGGACGCACACGATAAACAAAGGCGAGGCCGCTTAGTTTTAACCCTTCAACCCCGGCCAGGGTTTCCGTAGCGAGTCTGTGTAGGGTGACACTTCAAAACCGGGTCCACAGACATACACCGGAGAAGTGCTAGCGGGCTATTATGCCGCTAGAGCGTAGTTATCGTCGTTTGCGATTACTTTAAAATGCGGCTTTTTTACGAGGCCAACCGCACCTCGACATGCACCTCAGGCGTCTTGAATCCCGTCGAATCCTAATCAGCCCCTGAAATACGTTTCAGTATCCATAAGTATAACTGAGAGCATGACCCTACTACAAGCGAAAGCAACTGAATTTCTTATAAATCAGACGTGTTTGCCTATTCCCTGTGCAAAAACAACGCATTTGCTATAACAACTGCGAAAAGAGTATGAACAATTACTTAACAATTAAGTATGAGTATGGTCAAATAGCGCTCGATGCAAAAACACTAATAATAAAATCGTGCTCACTTGCTGGGCGCTTCTTGGAAGTAAAATAACGTGTCCCTATTTGCCTTTGATAAGCTCAGTGGCGAGGTGAGCTTAATTGATCACCCCATGAATGGCTCAGTACCTGCCAGCGCTACTCAGCTTATGGAATTACTGGCGCAATCGCCTTACGCCGACTGCGAAATCCTTGATGCCAATATCGCGGCATTATTTAATCCGTCTAAGTCTAGCCAATCACGTGTTGTAGCGCGGGCAGTCAATGCTCGTCTGAATGTTAATATCGATGAACCACTGATGATGGCAGAGGGTGAGCTCATCTGCGCTCGTGGTGGTGAAATTTTAGATTTAGACAACGCTGTGCGCCAACTTCGTGAAGCTGGAATCAAAAAAGGTATTAGTCGTAAAGCGCTTGAGTTATTGCTAGCAAAGCAGTTTGAGCTGCCACCAGGGGGGCGTGCCACGGCAATTGTTGCTGTTGGGCGTAAAGCCAAAAGTGGTGAAGATGCACGTTTTATTCGTCTATGCGCCACCGCTCAAGATCGCGTTTTATGTCCTAAAGAAGCTGAAAATGGCAAGGTGGATATGCGCGACCTTGGCGATATTATTACTGTCAAGCCGGGTAGCCCGTTAATGCAAAGAGTGCCAGCAACGGGAGGGGAACCTGGGTACAATTTATTTGGTGAGCAACTTGCGCCTAAACCTGGTCGTCAGTTCCCGCTTGAGGTCATGGAAGGCACGCGTCTAGATAGTGACAATGAGAACCTCTTGGTGGCCGATGCTGTCGGGGTGCCGGTTGCACTTGCTCGGGGTGTGCGAGTGGACGACGTGCTGTGCTATGACTTCGTTGATGCAACAACGGGGCATATTCGCTTCGAGGGCAGTGTGATTGTCAGCGGTGATGTAAAAGATGCGATGCAAATTGTCGCCACTGGTGATATCACCGTCTTGGGCTTTGTCGAATCGGCAACGCTACAAAGCGACAATGAAATCACCGTCGTTAAGGGCGTGATCGGACGCAAACGAGACGAGTCTGAGCCCTGTAGTTGCCGTATTCAAGCTAAACGCAGTGTCTCTATTGGCTATGCTCAATACAGTGATATTCAATCGCAGCAAGATATCTTTATCGACCGCCAAGCACTGCACTGTGAGCTAAGCGCTCGGCGCTTAATTCGTGTTGGTCGGGGCAAAACCCCCCGAGGCAAGCTAATTGGTGGCTTTGTCAGCAATGCTTTGCGCATAGAGACTGGCGAGTTAGGTGCGCCATCGGGTACACGCACTAAAGTGTATCTGGGTCAGTATTACTACGAACTAAAACAAAAGCGTAAAACCTTGGCTGAACAGCAAAAACGCATTAACGAGAAGTTTGCTGCCTTACAGGTGCTTCGTAAAAAGGCCTTAAAAGAGGTGGATAATGACAAACGCAAACGTCAGTGCGCACATTTGGATAAGCATGAAGCTCAGTGGGTGGCCATCAAGCAAGGGTTAGAGAAGAAAAAACGACTCGTGCAACAGCGCATTAATATGTTGTTGGGCACGAGCCGTGTGCGGGTAAATGACTTAATGCACCCTGGAGTGGAGCTGAAAATTGCCCATGATACCACGCAGATATCGCGTATCTATCCGCCGCATTCGGCGCTATTGAGTGAAGGCAAAATCACTCAACAATTTCCACTTTAAGGCACATGCGGCCTTAGACGCCTTCGGTATTTTCCGGCGGTGTAGGCTCTTCGCTAGTCTCGGTACTAGCGAGCGGCCAGCCTCCCAAGCTTTGCCATTTGTTCACGATAAAGCAGAACAGCTCAGCGGTACGCTCTGTATCATACAAGGCGCTGTGTGCCTGGGCATTGTCAAACTCGATTCCCGCAGTGCGACACGCTTTCGCCAGTACCGTTTGTCCTAACGCTAATCCGGCCAGCGACGTGGTGTCAAAGCTTACAAAGGGGTGAAATGGCGTGCGTTTAATTTTGCAGCGCTCAATGGCGGCATTTAAAAAGCCATGATCAAAGGCGGCATTATGAGCAACCACCACGGAGCGTTGGCAACCAGCGTCTTTTTGCGCTTTGCGTACAAATTTACAGATACTTTTCATTGCTTCGCTTTCATCCACCGCGCCACGCAATGGCGAGAAAGGGTCGATACCATTAAACTCAATAGCCGATTGCTCGATATTTGCCCCTTCAAAAGGGTCAACATGAAAGTGTTGCGTTTGGTCTAGGTGCAAGTAGCCTTGCTCATCCATTTTTAATGTGGTGACAGCAATTTCAAGCAATGCGTCGGTATTTTTATTAAAGCCAGCGGTTTCCACGTCGATAACTACAGGAAAGAAGCCGCGAAAGCGCTGTGCAAAGCGTGTTGGTTCTGTGTCTGCCATAATACTGCCCAAAGCCAATAAAGGCCGGCTATTATGGCAAAAACTGCGCCATGCCAACAGGGGCTAAGGTAAAATTAATCACGCCATAGTGCCATCATGTTCGTTTTCTGTGGTACAAGTATTGCATTGCGTTTCGTACACGGTAAAAGCGTCAATGGTTCGACGAGGTATGTTCACATCATGATTAGGTTTTCATTAATTGCATTGAGTGTGTTGTTAAGCGCCCAGGCGCAGGCGGCGATGCGCAGCTATGAGGCATCAGCACAGTCCTCGCATTGGACCTTGGTAGAAAACTCGCGCTTACAGTGCCAACTTAATCATGAAGTTCCCTATTATGGCGAAGCCATATTCCGCGCTCATGCCAGCAAAAATAAAGCCTTAAACTTTAATTTGGACATGGTTGTTCGCCCCAATAATTATGACTTAGCCGCATTGGAAGCGGTGCCGCCAAGCTGGCGCCCAGGCACCCATGCGAAACCGCTCGCGTCTATGGAATTACTGCGGCAATTCGATGGCGAGCTCGGTGACAGCACGGCCTGGGAGATGCTCTCAGAGCTAGAGAAGGGCAATCACCCCACTTTTTACTACCAAGACTGGCGTAACACCCGTGATCAGGTTTCGGTGGGCTTATCGTCAGTAAATTTCAAGCAAGCGTATTGGGCGTTTTTACAATGTCGTGACGGATTATTGCCTTTTAGTTTTGAAGATATCGCGTTTACGGTGATGAACTACAAGAAAAACTCCAGCGAGTTGACCAAATCATCGAAAAAGCGCCTCGCACAGATAGGTGAGTACCTCAAGCATGACAAAGAAATAGAGTCGGTGATGATCTCGGCCTATACCGATAGCTATGGTGGACGTTGGAATAACCTCGAACTTTCTAAACGCCGTGCGGCGGCGATTGCCGAGTATATTAAAGAGTTAGGCGTAGATGAAGGTAAGTTGGTGACTACCGGGTTTGGCGAGAAGCGCCATGTAGCTCCAAACGAGACGGTGATTGGTCGCGGCAAAAACCGTCGCGTAGTGATTCAAATAGCTAAACCATAAGGCTCATCAGCGTAGCTTATTCGTTAGCGGCGCTGACCATGGCACTGATTTCTGTCCACTCATCACGTTGATACACACTAATGCGTACCGGGTGGCCGTTTACATCATAAAACAAGGTAAAGCGGCCAATATCACTGGTAATATTCAACGGCTCCCCCAGCTTACTCTGATAAAAATCAGTGACTTCGTTGTCACTGAGTCGAGTGAAACCATCAAGCACCATGGGGTATTTCTTTTCCACGGTCATGCGGGTGGTAAAATCTTCTGGCAAAGGTAGCAAAGACAAGTCCGCATAGGCTAGGTTGCTCGCCGCTACCAAAACACTTCCTGCAAGGGTGGTAGCTAGTCGGCGAAAAGCGTTATTCATGGTTTCACTCCGATTATAAACACATCTTTATATTATAAAATTTAACCTATATTTAACCAAAAATCACTTTATTTGTCCGCGCTTTAGGTCGCGAATAATAAAACGGGCAGGGTGCAGGGCCTGATCGACACGATTTGAAATCGGCAATGGCTCATCACATAAGCTGGCCACTAAGCTCTCGGCGCACAGGGGAGCCGTGCATAAGCCCCGTGCCCCTAAGCCAGTAAACAAGTGTAGACCAGGGTTTTGATGACGCAGCGGTTGCTGGCCTTGCCACTGTCCTTTAGGTAGCAATGGGAAGGCCGCCATATAATCGTCTTGTTGCGCATATTGACCGATAATAGGCAAATGATCGGCGAGGGTCGCGCGAATAGCGGCTTTGGCACCGTTGATATTTTGCAACTCTTGAGTCCAGTCGCAATCACCATAAAACCCGGCAAATTGTTGCCAATTAGTGCGATCATCAACATCGCGAATATCCCGCGCTTGGGTGTCTTTTTCAAAGGTCGCGCCCATGCAATGGCTGCCATCGTGAGCCGGTGTAAAATACCCTTTGTGGCAAAGCACAGTGTTGAGTTTGCGCGAGTTATCGCTGGCGCTCAGGTGTGACACTTGACCGCGCACACTTTGTAGCGCCAACTCGTTCTCTGGCAAAAGCTCAGTGGAGTGCTCCCCCATACAAATAAATACATCGCTAAAATCGTCATAGCCCTTGTTTTTGCACAGCAACTGCCACCGCTCACCCATGCGATTAACAGCCGTAACCTGAGTGGCAAAGTGAATGTCGAGCTGTGCCTGCTGCTTGGCGTGAGTGACCAGTGCCTGCACCAGTTCCACTGGGCTAACCCAGCCCGCATCAGGGATGAATAAACCACCATAGGGAGTATCAATGCCGGCAATATCGCTGGCTTGCTCCGCATCGACACCCTGTATCAACCACTGCGGCCAATTGTTCTTACTGAGCAAGTTGGCATGGCGTTTTTTTCCTTCCTCTTTAACGCCTTGTAGCAGCACGCCACACCATTGGTGGGCAAAATCAACATCGTTTGCCAGTTGCTCGTACAAGCGCTTGGCATACAAAAAGCTGTGCGCGAAGAGCTCACTGGAGGGCGATACATCTGCTTGCAAGTGCGGATATACTGCGCCCTGTTTGTTGTGTGACGCACCTTGAGCCAGTTCGTCGTCAGCGCAAAAGAGGGTGCAAGGAATATTGCGTGCCGTTAACCGATGAGCTAACGTCGCCGCAGCAATGCCACCACCAATAATGGCAACCTTATCTAAGGGGCGGGTATGGCGAACAAATGGCGCCGGAACATTGGTGGTCGCGGTGGTATGTTCAAGCTCACCCACTATCATCTCGCGCTTGCGGCCATAGCCTTTCACTTTATTCACCTTGAACCCGGCTTGCTGCAGCCCTCGGCGTACAAAGCCTGCAGCGGTGAAGGTGGCAAAGGTGGCGGCTTCGCGACCAAGATGTGCCATGGCATCGAACAAAGACTGCTGCCACATATCAGGGTTTTTACTTGGGGCGAAGCCATCTAAAAACCACGCATCGACAAGACCATGCTGATTGAAGTTCATCTGCTCGATGCTATCAAGCACATCGCCAATCCATAAATCCAAGGTCACATCACCAAAGTGCAGGCGATGGCAACCAGGCAAGGCCTCGGGGTACTGTGCCACCAGTTGCTCACTGTAATGGCTCAGCTGCGGCCAAGCTGCTAGAGCTCGAGCTAAATCCTGACGCTGGATAGGAAATTTTTCAAAGGAGATAAAATGCAGCCGGGTGGCTTTTTTCTCTGTTTGGGTGGCAAAGCGGTGCCATGCGTTCAAAAAGTTTAAACCCGTACCAAACCCTGTTTCGGCAATAACAAATTGCTCACGCGGATGACTGCGTAGTCGCTCACTGATGTGGTTGTGCTGATAAAATACATAATCTGATTCTGCCAGGCCGTCCTCATTAGAGAAGTAAACATCGTCAAAATCATCGGCGACGGGGGTGCCACAGTCATTAAAATGGATTTTAGCGTGGGTAATCATTTTGGCTCTTTGCGTAAGTCTTTGCCCACTATTTTAGCGACTTTACAGCGGTGCGTATATTGTCACTAAAAGATCATCTCAGGCGCTTGAAAATTTCAGTGTACATATGTACGCTGGAATGACCACTTCGGAATCAGTTTCCGCGTAAACTATACGCAATTTAGATCTAAGCTAAGGTAAATTCTCATGAGAAGAGCCGTCATTACGGGTATCGGTGTTGTCTCTAGCATCGGTAATAATAAAGAAGAAGTACTGGAATCTCTAAAAACGGGTAAAAGTGGTATTGCCTTTAACCCTGAATTTGCAGAATACAATTTGCGTAGCCAGGTCTCTGGCCACATTGATATTAATGTTAAAGATCACGTTGACCGCAAAGCCCACCGCTTTATGGGTGATGCAGCAGCCTATTCTTATATCTCAATGGCTCAGGCCATTGCTGACGCTAAACTCACCGACGAGCAAGTGTCTAATGAGCGCACCGGATTGGTTGTTGGCTCTGGTGGTGGCTCATCGAAGTATCAGGTGGAAGCCGCCGATATTCTTCGCGAGAAAGGAGTTAAGCGGGTAGGCCCATACATGGTCCCGCGCACCATGGCTAGCACCACCTCGGCGTGTTTAGCCACGCCGTTTAAAATTAAAGGTGTGAATTACTCTATCAGTTCGGCCTGTGCCACCTCGGCGCATTGTATTGGCCATGCGGTAGAGCAAATTCAACTAGGCAAGCAAGATGTTATTTTCGCCGGTGGCGGTGAAGAGCTGCACTGGACCCTTGCGATGGAATTTGATGCTATGGGCGCCTTGTCGACCAAGTATAACGATGCGCCAGAAAAAGCGTCTCGTACTTATGATGCTAACCGAGATGGCTTTGTCATCTCTGGTGGCGGCGGTATCGTCGTGGTTGAAGAGCTAGAGCATGCATTGGCCCGTGGCGCGCATATCTACGCCGAAATTACCGGTTACGGTGCAACTTCTGATGGCTTCGATATGGTGGCACCATCGGGCGAGGGCGCAGTTCGCTGTATGAAACAAGCGATGCAAAACCTGCAGGGTCCTGTTGACTACCTTAATACCCACGGCACCTCAACGCCAGTAGGTGATGTCAAAGAACTCGGTGCTATTCAAGAGCTATTTGGTGAGCAATCACCGGCTATTAGCGCCACTAAAGCAATGACGGGTCACGCGCTCGGCGCAGCCGGTGTTCATGAAGCAATTTATTCTTTGCTCATGCTAGAGAATAACTTTGTAGCGCCATCTATCAACATTGATGAGCTGGACGAGCAAGCAAAAGGCTTGGATATAGCCACTGAGCGCCGCGATGTGGAGCTTAATACCGTGATGTCGAATAGCTTCGGCTTTGGCGGTACTAACGCCACATTGGTGATGAGTAAATACAAAGGCTAATTTTGCTGCTTTGTTAATCATAAAGCCACGCTGATGCGTGGCTTTTTGCTTTGTGTGCCAAGGGCGATTAGAATGGCGCTCCAAACTGGGTTGGGATAACTGCCATGAAGATATTAGCTGATCAAAATATGCCTTTGGTGGATGCATTGTTTTCACCGCTGGGCGATGTCGAGCGCTTCGATGGGCGCACACTCACAGCGGCACAAGCGCAGCATGCCGATGTACTGCTAACGCGCTCGGTGACCCAGGTGAACGAGCAGCTGCTAGAGAGCAACACGCAACTCTCTTTCGTTGGCACGGCGACCATTGGTATCGACCATATCGACCAAGGGTATTTGCAAGGCCGTGGTATCCCTTTTACCAATGCTCCTGGTTGCAATGCCATTGCGGTGGCAGAATACGTGCTAAGTGCCATGCTGGTGTTAGCGCAGCAACAACAGTTTTCGCTATTCACCAAGAAGGTGGCTATTGTGGGTGTCGGCAATATTGGCCAATGCTTAGCCGATAAGCTAGCCGCCATCGGTGTGCAAACCTTGCTGGTTGACCCGCTGCGTGCCGCGCGAGGTGACAGCGGCCAATGGTACGAACTAGAGCAGGCGTTAGCGCAAGCAGACATCATTAGTTTCCATGTGCCTTTGGTAAGAGAAGGCAGCCACCAAACGCGGCACTTACTCAATGCCGAGCGCATTGCGGCTTTAGCCAGTAACAAGGTGATCATTAATGCCAGTCGCGGTGATGTAATTGATAACGTCGCATTGCTGGCGCGTCAGCAAAGTGACAATGACCTGCATCTGGTCTTAGATGTGTGGGAAAATGAGCCGCATATTCTTACTGAGCTGATGAATTATGTGGATTTAGCTACGGTGCACATTGGCGGTCATACCCTCGAAGGTAAAGGTCGAGGCACCTTTATGTTGTATCAAGCGTTGTGTCAGCACTTGGGGATTCGCGCTGAAGCCACCCTCAGTGAGCTGCTGCCGACGCCGAGTTTAAATGAACTCACTTTAAGCCCTAGTTGGACATTGCAGGAGCTTGGCTCGCTTGTGCACCTTATTTATGACGTTCGTCGCGATGATGCCATTATGCGTCAAGCACTCGCGACAGAGGGCTTTGATAGCCTAAGAAAGAATTATCCGGTTCGCCGTGAGCTCAGCACCTTGCGGCTGCGCGGTGATAACCCTCACCTCAGTGCGCTGGCTGCACTGGGGTTCAGTATTTAATGCCTGAGGAAATAGCATGTCGCAAAAGTTTAACGTCGCGGTATTAGGAGCCACAGGGCTCGTAGGTCGCCAAATTATCGAAACGCTCGCGGAGCGTAACTTTCCGGTTGATAACCTTTATCCATTGGCCAGCAGTCGCTCTGCCGGTGAGGAAATTGAGTTTAATGGCCAGAGCATTGAGGTGTTGGATGTCGAGCAATTCGACTTCGCTGATGCCCATATTGGTCTGTTCTCGGCTGGTGGCAGCGTGTCACAAAAATATGCTCCCATTGCCGCTGAAGCTGGTTGTATCGTCATCGATAATACCTCAGAGTTTCGCTATGAGTTTGATGTGCCACTGGTTGTGCCTGAGGTGAATGGCGCAGCGCTAGCAGATTTTCGCAATCGTAATATCATTGCCAATCCGAACTGCTCCACTATTCAGATGATGGTGGCGCTGAAACCTATCTATGACGCCTATGGCATTGATCGTATTAACGTCTCAACCTACCAAGCGGTGTCGGGGGCAGGTAAAGAAGCGGTGGAAGAGCTGGCTAAGCAAACAGCGCACTTAATGAATGGCCGGCCCATGGAAAATGAAGTCTTTAGCAAGCAAATGGCTTTTAACGTCATTCCGCAAATTGATAAGTTTGAAGACAATGGCTACACCCGCGAAGAAATGAAAATGGTGTGGGAGACGCAAAAAATTCTTGGTGATGACAGCGTATTAGTGAACCCAACAGCGGTGCGCGTGCCGGTATTTTACGGTCATGCTGAAGCCGTACACCTAGAAACGCGTATGCCGGTGGATGTTGAGCACGTTAAACAGCTGCTCGAGCAAGCGCCAGGTGTTGAGCTTATCAATGATGACCATGATTTTCCGACGCCGGTGACCGATGCAAGCGGCAACGACAGCGTCTATGTTGGCCGCGTGCGGCAAGATATTTCTCATCCACACGGCTTAAATTTGTGGATCGTCAGCGATAACACCCGCAAAGGTGCGGCGACCAATAGTGTGCAGATTGCTGAGGCGCTCATTGCCGAATATTTGTAAAATGAAGGCCAACGGCGAGTAAGTACAGTAAAAAAGCGGCAAATTGCCGCTTTTTTCTTAGTTATCAATTGTTTCGGAGTAAAGTGAAATTCCCTTTCCGGCGTGGATATTCCCCTATATCTGGTTTATAGTTTGAAAGTGGAATAAAGCTTGCTGATAAACACAAGAAAAACAATGACTCGGGAGATGGCTTTTGCGGCCGATAACCTTCCATAAAGCACAAAAAAATGAGTAAAGGAAAAGCATGCGCGGTTTAGTTACACTGGTTTTTGTTGTCGCGACCCTAGTAGCGGCTGGCACGAGTGCGCAAAGCACTGAAATTCGTGGTCCTAAAGGGGTCGACTATGGTGCTCAAGGCCGCTCTATCGGACCCATTAAGCCAACTGACACCTTGTGGCGAATCGCTGCCAAGGTGCGTCCCGACAACTCAGTAACCATGTATCAAGTAATGGTTGCCCTTTACGAGAAAAACCCCGACTCATTTTTAGACAAAAACCTTAACCACATGCGTGATGGCGCATATTTGCGTATTCCCTCGTTAAATGAAATTCGTACTATTGACCCAGCTCAGGCACGACAAAAGTCTGAGCAAGATGACCGTTTGTGGGAGAAAATCAAAAACGGCACGCTTAATAGTAATGAAATCGATCTGGTCGCGAAAAAAACCACGTCGGCGCGTCAAGAAGATGTCGAAAAAGCCAAAACGGAACTGAAAAGCGAATTAGAGCAGCTTAAGCGTTTACAAGGCGAGCGTTTGGTGGAGCTACAAGAGCAGTTCAAGTCGTCTGTGACCGATGTAGAGGCGATATTGACTGAGAATCGTCAGCTGAAATCGCAACTGGAGAAGATCAGCGAACAGCTTGCCACAGTCAAAGATCAGCTTGACGAAAAGGACGCAGAGTTGCAGCGCCAGCTGCAACAAATACTGGCTGAACGTGAGGCCATGGCGCAGCAAAAGTTACAGCAAGCGCAGCAAGAACAAAGTGCGCTCGAAGGCATCCCAACGTGGCTGAAATTAGTTTTGATGATGACTATTCCAGCATTAGCCGTGCTCGGGTTAATTATTTTCATTTTAAAGAAACGCCAGTCAGCAAAAGAGCCTGAGCCAAGCGACGACGATGAATTCCTACCGCAAACACCGGCGCCGCAAATGCAAACTCAACCTGAGGCCGGTATCGATGACCTAGATTTAGGTGCGGATGACGACAGCTTAGACGACAGCCTTGATGATTTACCGCTCGATGACCCCGATGATGCGTTAGATGAGCCAGGCATTCAGTTAGACGATGACGACTTCCTTGATCAAAGCGACGATATTTTAGATGAAGGCGGTGATGGGGCTGACGATATCGACTCACTGTTAGACCAAGACGAGTTAGACGGCTTACTTGATGATGACGTGGTATTTGACGATGAGTCTGATGCTGAAGTTAGCCAAGAAGAAGCGGTATTACAGCAAAATTTTGATGCCCCTGGTGATGACATCAGTGTTGATGTGCCAGAAGAAAATGAACCAGATAGCGATATTCTTAGCGACGAAGATATTGACGACTTATTTGCCACCGATGATAGCGAAGACGAGTCACAGGCAAACGCTAACGGTGAAGAACCGAGCGATGATAGCGATGAGGCGATGGCCGCATTGTCTGAGGAGTTGGCTGACGATCAGCTCGAGCAGACTGATGCCGAGTCAGGGGATGACACCTTTGATATTGATGAGCTTGTTGATGAAACGCAATCCGAGCCGGCGGATGATGATTTCGATGTCGATGACTTACTAGAGGAAAACGCCACAGACGAGCAAGGCGCTGAAGAAGATGACCTTGATGTTGATAGCCTACTCGATGAAGCGGCAGAAGCGCCAGCAGCAGATGCCGATGAAAGCGATGTCGACATCGATGAGCTGATTGATGAAAACGCCGCAGACGAGCAAAGCGCTGAAGAAGATGACCTTGATGTTGATAGCCTGCTCGATGAAGCGGCAGAAGCGCCAGCAGCAGATGCTGATGAAAGCGATATCGATATCGATGAGCTGATTGATGAAAACGGCGCAGACGAGCAAAACGCTGAAGAAGATGACCTTGATGTTGATAGCCTACTCGATGAAGCGGCAGAAGAGCCAGCAGCAGATGCCGATGAGCTGATGGATGAAAACGCCGCAGACGAGCAAAGCGCTGAAGAAGATGAGCTTGATGTTGATAGCCTGCTCGATGAAGCGGCAGAAGCGCCAGCAGCCGATGCCGATGAGCTGATGGATGAAAACGCCGCAGATGAGCAAAGCGCTGAAGAAGATGAGCTTGATGTTGATAGCCTGCTTGATGAACCGGCAGAAGCGCCAGCAGTAGATGCCGATGAGCTGATTGATGAAAACGCAGCAGACGAGCAAGGCGCTTTAGATGATGACCTCGATGTTGAAAGCCTGCTCGATGAAGCGGCAGAAGCGCCAGCAGCCGATGCCGATGAAAGTGACGTTGATATTGACGAGCTGATTGATGAAAACGCTGCAGACGAGCAAGGCGCTGAAGAAGACGATCTTGATGTCGATAACCTACTCGATGAAGCGGCAGAAGCGCCAACAGCAGATGCCGATGAGAGCGATGTCGATATCAATGAGCTGATTGATGAAAACGCTGCAGACGAGCAAGGCGCTGAAGAAGATGAGCTTGATGTTGATAGTCTGCTCGATGAAGCGGCAGAAGAGCCAGCAGCCGATGCCGATGAGCTGATTGATGAAAGCGCTGCGGACGAGCAAGACGCTGTAGAAGATGATCTCGATGGCGATGACCTTCTTGAAGATGTCCCTGGCGATGAGCAAGCGGCTGATGAAGAGGGTGACGTCGAGCCGGAGCCAGAACTCGCATTGGAAGAAGATGACGACTTAGGCGGTGACGATCTTCTTGAAGATGTCTCTGGCGATGAGCAGACTCCTGATGAAGAGGGTGACGTTGAGCCGGAGCCAGAACTCGCATTGGAAGAAGGTGATGACTTAGACGGCGGCGACCTTCTTGAAGATGTCCCTGGCGATGAGCAAGCGGCTGATGAAGAGGGTGACGTCGAGCCGGAGCCAGAACTCGCATTGGAAGAAGATGACGAATTAGATGGTGACGATCTCCTTGATGACGCCCCTAGCGATGAGCAAGCGACAGATGAAGAGGATGGCGTTGAGCCGGAGCCAGAACTTGCGCTGGAAGAAGATGACGAATTAGGTGGTGACGACCTCCTTGGTGACGCTCCTAGCGATGAGCAAGCGGCAGATGACGAGGGTGACGCTGAGCCGGAGCCAGAGCCGGAGCCAGAGCTTGCGCTGGAAGAAGATGACGACTTAGACGGCGACGACCTCCTTGATGACGCCCCTAGCGATGAGCAAGTGGCTGATGAAGAGCATGACGTTGAACCGGGGCCAGAGCTTGCGCTGGAGGAAGATGACGAATTAGATGGTGACGATCTCCTTGAAGATGCCCCTAGCGATGAACAAGCGGCAGATGAAGAGCATGACGTTGAACCGGAGCCAGAACTTGCGCTGGAAGAGGATGACGACTTAGATGGTGACGATCTCCTTGATGATGCTCCTGGCGACGAGCAAGCGGCAGATGAAGAGCATGACGTTGAGCCGGAGCCAGAGCTTGCGCTGGAAGAAGATGATAACTTAGACGGCGATGACCTTCCTGAAGATGTCCCTGGCGATGAGCATACTCCTGATGAAGAGGGTGACGTTGAACCGGAGCCAGAGCTTGCGCTGGAAGAGGATGATGATCTCGATGGTGATGACTTACTTGCTGATGCACCGGAGCTTGAAATAGAAGAGCAAGCGCAACCGGATGAGAGTGATGAAGGTGCCGACCAAGAGCTACTTGAAGCAGACTTTGCTGATTTTGATGAGCCTGATCTCGAACTTGACTTAGGCGACGATCCGCTGCTTGAAGATGAAGATGCATCGGACGTTGAGCCTGTTAGCTCTCAAGAGCCCCAAATGGGGGATGTTGAACATCCTAGCCAGCAGCTAGATGACTATCCCGAGCTTGAACTCGACGAGCCATTTAGTAGCGAAGCTGAGCAGCAACTCAGCGAAGCGATGGCTCAAGAGGGAGGTGAAGAGCTCGACCTCTCCAGTGATTTGGATGGCGACCTTGACGATGAGTTAAGCGCACTGATGGATGACTCTCTAGATGACGATATCGATGGTGACGAACAACTCGACGACAGTCAGCTCGATGAGGATTTCCTTGCAGACTTAACGCAGACCGATTTTGATGCTCTGCTCAACGAACTTGCGGAGCCAGATGAAGATGTGATCGGTGAACCGCAAGATAACGACCTTGATCTGCAGAGTTTGCTCGCCGATAGTGACTTTGACGCGGATGATGACGCGGGTGCAGACGCGGTCGCAGACGCGAACGAAGACGACAATGGCGCAGCAGAGCCGGACTATCTTGATATTGATGACCTGCTCGAGCAGAGTGATGACTCCGAGCCTGATAACGAACCTTATGATGAGGTTGACATGGATGTGGGCTTGGGTGAGTTTGATGACATGCTCGATGACTCGCAAAAGACCGATGTTGATAGTGAAGACGGCGGTTTCAGCGCTAAATTGGATTTAGCGAGGGCTTATATCGAAATTGATGATGTTGATTCAGCCCTCGAGGCGCTACAAGACGTGCTTGATAATGGCCCGCAGTCGCTCCATAAAGAGGCGCAAGCCTTGCAGGAACGTCTGAAACGCTAGTGTGCTAAGCTCAGCCGCGAGATGATAAATGGCAGGCAAAGTGTCTGCGCATTTTTTTGTATTAACTGCTTGTCTATGGGCAAGCTTACTTCCTTCGGGAGCCTCATTACCCTCAGCATTAGCTATTTGCCCGCAGAGCGTTTAAAATGCCGAAAATTTTATTGAGCTAAGAGTATCAATGCGCGTCGCTTTAGGAATCGAATACAATGGTGCCCGCTACAGTGGCTGGCAGCGTCAATCTCATGTCAGCAGTATCCAAGCGGAAATTGAAACTGCGTTGTCCCGTATTTGTAATCACCCTGTGGATATTACTTGTGCAGGGCGTACCGACGCCGGCGTTCATGCCACTGGCCAAGTTGTGCACTTTGATACCCATGCTGAGCGTGATATGGGCGCTTTTACCTTAGGTATGAACTCGCAGCTGCCTGATGACATCGCCGTGCGCTATGCAATGCCAACCGCTGATGGTTTTCATGCCCGATTTAGTGCTACCGCGCGACGTTATCGTTATGTGATTTATAATCACCCCTATCGGCCAGGGATTTTGCGCTCTGGGGTGACTCATTATCATCACCCGCTGGATGAAACACGCATGCAAGCGGCCTGTGCGTATATGCTCGGCGAGCAAGATTTCACCTCGTTTCGGGCGGTGCACTGCCAGTCCAACACGCCGTTTCGTAATATTCACCATCTATTTGTTGAGCGCATCGGTGATTACATCGTTGTTGATATTAAGGCCAATGCCTTTTTGCACCATATGGTGCGCAATATTACCGGATGCTTGATGGACATTGGTGTTGGTGAGCAAGAGCCGCAATGGATGCAGCATTTATTGGCTATTAAAGACCGCACCCAAGCCAGTGCAACCGCTAAGCCTAATGGTTTATATTTGGTGGATGTGGACTACCCCGAGCAGTGGCAAATTCCCAGCACGCCACTGGGACCGCTTTTTTTACCCGATAACGAGCCACCACAGAGCTAATAAAAAGGGGTGAATGGTGGGTGTAAATGGACTACGCCGACCAGTTTTTTATATCTAAGCAACTAATTTCATGTTTTAATTGTGCTAATTTATCGGCTAATTTTGGGGTGCTCAATCCGCCCCGGTCCTGACAAGCATTAAGAGAGTTGCCAATGAGCTGGTTAGAAAAAATCTTACCAAAAACCACAAAATCTTCTGGCAAGAAAGAAATTCCAGAAGGGGTGTGGGCTAAGTGTACGTCGTGCGATTCGATTCTGTACAAAGCAGAATTAGAAAAAGCCATGAACGTATGCCCGAAATGTGATCACCACATGCGTATCAGCGCCCGTAAACGTTTAGAGTTATTTCTCGATGACGCTGGGCGCGCCGAGCTCGGTGAGCAGTATGAGCCAAAAGACATACTGAAGTTTAAAGATTCAAAAAAATATTCAGACCGCATCAGCGCCGCGAACAAAAGCAGTGGCGAGAAAGACGCCTTAGTCGCTATGAAAGGGCAGCTTAAAGGCATTCCTGTTGCGGCAGTATCGTTTGAGTTTGCCTACATGGGTGGCTCAATGGGCTCGGTTGTTGGCGCCCGCTTCGTTGAAGCCGTTAATGTGTGCTTAGAGCATAATATGCCGTTGGTGTGCTTTTCTGCATCAGGCGGTGCTCGCATGCAAGAAGCATTGATGTCGTTGATGCAAATGGCTAAAACCAGTGCTGCATTAGCAAAAATGAGCGAAAAAGGGCTGCCTTTTATTTCCGTACTGACTGACCCAACAATGGGGGGTGTATCGGCGTCTTTAGCTATGCTAGGTGATGTGAATATTGCTGAGCCCAAAGCACTGATTGGATTTGCCGGTCCACGAGTTATTGAGCAAACAGTACGTGAAACCCTCCCAGAAGGCTTTCAGCGCAGTGAGTTCTTATTGGAGCATGGCGCTATCGACATGATCGTTGATCGCCGCGAAATGCGCGACACTGTGGCGCGTTTATTGGCTAAGCTAATGAACTTGCCTTCTACCGAACAAGAGCATAGAGTAGCGTAAATTTCTCGGTAACCTAGAAACTTACAACCTATGTCAGATTCCATACCGAGCCAATCGTCAAGCCTTGATGATTGGCTTTGTTATTTAGAGCAAATCCATCCTGCTAACATAGAAATGGGCCTTGAGCGCGTGCAGAACGTTGCCGATAAGATGGGCCTTATTCATACCCCCAGCAAAGTAATTTTAATTGCCGGCACCAATGGTAAAGGCACCACCGCACAATGCCTGGAAAAGCTATTACTGAGCCAAGGGTATTCCGTGGGCACCTATGCCTCTCCTCATCTTATTCACTATAACGAGCGGGTCCGCATCAATGGCGCCGAGCTTGACGATCAGTACCATGTTGATGCCTTTAACAGTCTCGAGCAAGGACGAGGCGATGTGCCACTTACCTATTTTGAATATGGCACCTTGGCAGCGCTGGCAATTTTTAAACGCGAAGCGGTGGATTATGTGCTCTTGGAAGTAGGGCTAGGGGGACGTTACGACGCCACCAATATAGTTAATCCAGTCGCAAGCGTGATCACTACCGTCGATCTCGATCACAAAGAATACCTCGGTGATACCCGTGAACTGGTTGGTTATGATAAGGCGGGGATTTTTCGTAGCAACGTACCCGCAGTGGTGGGTGACTTAGATATCCCCCACACCGTGGTGGATTATGGCGAGCAAATCAATGCCGATTTGTGCCTGTCTAAGCGCGACTTTATTTTTACGGAAGATGAAGCAACCTTCAACTGGCAGATGGGCAAGCTGTCGCTGACCTTTGCTAAACCCGCTATTCCAGCGCAAAATGCCGCTACCGCATTGAGTGTGTTAGCAAAACTGGACTTACTGCCGGCGGTAACAGACATAGCTGATTGTTTGAAACAACTTCAGATAAAAGGGCGCTTTCAACAACTGAGTAAAGAACCCTTGGTCTATACTGATGTGGCTCATAACCGCGAATCAGCCCGTTATTTAGCCACACGTTTACAGAGCCTTCAGGCGCAGGGTAAGACAATACATGCCATTATCGGCATGCTCGGTGATAAAGAGCATGTTGACGTGATTACCGCGATGGCACCGGTGGTTACTCATTGGCACGTAGCCGGATTAGACAATCCGCGCGGGTTGAGTGCACAGCAATTAACAGCCAAAGTGACACAGTCTGTCAAGGTTGAAGGAACATATGAGCAGGTCAGTGACGCAATGCGTGCTGTTTTACCACAACTTTGTGCGCAAAGCCTTTTGATTATATTCGGATCGTTTTACACTGTAGCACAAGCAATCACCTTTTTTGATAACGAGAGGGCGTAACAGTGAACTCAGGGTTTATAAACCGCTTAGTGGGAACCATTATTGTCGTCGTCGCTGCGGTCGTTTTTATTCCCAATATCCTTGATGGCGATAAAGTGCGCTACAAAGAAGGGTTTAAAGCCATCCCAGAGCGCCCTGAGTTTAAATCTATTGACCTGCAAGAAGCGTTATCGGAAAAAGCCGATAGCGCACCACTGCCTGCTGATGCCAAAAGCGAAGAGCTGGCGGCCGATGACGATAAGTTGCAACAACGTGGTGAAACTCAAAGCGGGGGTGATGAACAAAGTGCGCAGCAGGTTACCGAGAGCAATGATACGGTCACGGTTAACACCCTGGTCAAAGATGAGCCATTGACGCGCCCACAACAGAGTGCGTTAAAAGAAATGGCTTATGTGGTGCAGTTGGGGGCCTTCTCTCGCCAAGGAAGCGTGGATGCCTTGAGCAAAAAGCTTAAAGACGCCGGTTTTAATGTATTTACCCGCCCGGTGAAGACCCCAAATGGCGAGTTGACGAAAGTGTTAGTGGGGCCTGAATTGGATAAGGCAACCTTGGAAAAGCAACTCCCCCAGTTGCAAAAGCTCACTAACTTAAAAGGGCGTATCACTCAATTCCAAGTGACAAAATGATCTGGTATTTAGTGCCTCGCTCCGTTAGAATGCGCCCCAAATAAACGACTAGTGGTTATTATGATCTGGGTTGATTACGCCATTGCCGGCATTATTGCACTGTCCACCATAATTGGTTTAGTGCGTGGCTTTGTTAAAGAGTCAATGTCGTTAGCCGTATGGGCCGCCGCGTTTTTTGTCTCCAGTTTATTTTACCCCTATTTAGCCTCCTACCTTACCAACATTTCAGAACCCCTTTTAAGAAATGCAGCAGCGATAGCCATATTATTTTTCTCTACGTTGCTTTTAGGCGGATTGCTAAACTATATTTTAGGCGAACTAGTGCAGCGCACTGGGTTGTCGGGCACCGATCGCGTATTTGGAATCGTGTTTGGTGCTTTACGTGGCGTGTTAGTCGTGAGCGCCATACTCTTCTTCCTGGATGCCTTTACCGGAGCCCCAAACACCGACTGGTGGAGCGCATCTCGACTAATCCCTGAATTTGGCTTTGTGATTGAGTGGTTTTTTGATTATCTCGAACACAACTCAAGCTTTTTAAATTCAGCTAACCGTTAATCGGCGAGGAAATTTTAATGTGTGGTATCGTTGGTATAGTCGGAACATCGCCCGTCAATCAGGCGCTGTATGACGGCTTGACTGTTTTGCAACACCGAGGCCAAGACGCGGCCGGTATTATTACCATAGACAATAATACCTTTAGTCTGCGTAAAGCCAATGGTCTAGTTAAGGATGTGTTCCATACTAGACACATGAAGCGTCTGCAGGGAAATATTGGCATTGGCCATGTACGTTACCCTACCGCAGGCACGTCAAGCTCTGCAGAGGCACAGCCCTTTTATGTTAACTCGCCTTTTGGCATCGCCATGGCGCATAACGGCAACCTGACTAATGCCGAGCAGCTAAAAGAACAGTTATTTACCGAAGCGCGTCGTCACGTTAACACGACCTCTGATTCAGAAATTCTCTTGAATATTCTTGCGCATGAATTCAGCAAATCTGACAAGCTGCACTTGGCACCAGAAGATATCTTCGCTGCGGTTTCTGAGGTTAACTCAAAAGTAGTGGGTGGGTATGCCACCATGGCGATGATTATCGGTCATGGCATCGTTGCTTTTCGTGACCCCCATGGCATTCGTCCGTTGATTTTCGGAAAACGTGAAACCGAAAAAGGCACCGAGTACATGTTCTCTTCAGAGAGTGTGGCACTGGATACTGACGGCTTTGAGGTGATTCGTGATGTGGCCCCAGGTGAGGCCATTTACGTAACTGAGGATGGACAACTGTATTCGCAACTGTGTGCAGATAAGTCGGTACAAAACCCTTGTTTGTTTGAGTTTGTTTATTTTGCGCGACCGGATTCCACCATCGACAATATGTCGGTGTACGCTACTCGCGTTAATATGGGCACCAAACTAGGCGAAAAAATTAACCGTGAATGGGCTGACAAAGACATTGATGTGGTGATCCCCATCCCTGAAACATCCTGTGATATCGCCCTAGAAATTGCTTCGGTATTGGATTTACCTTATCGCCAGGGCTTTGTTAAAAACCGCTATATCGGCCGGACTTTCATCATGCCTGGGCAAGAGCTGCGTAAAAAGTCAGTGCGCCGCAAACTTAACGCGATAGATCGTGAGTTCAAAGGCAAAAATGTATTGCTGGTTGACGACTCTATTGTCCGTGGCACCACCTCTGCGCAAATCGTAGAGATGGCCCGAGAGGCCGGCGCTAAGAACGTTTATTTTGCTTCAGCAGCACCCGAGGTGCGCTTCCCTAACGTCTATGGTATCGATATGCCTTCAGCGGCAGAGCTAATTGCCCATGGACGTGAAGTAGAAGATATCAATGCGAGCATCGGCGCAGATGGCCTGATTTATCAATCGTTGGACGACTTGGTGGCTGCCGTGGCTCAGGAAAATCCAGAGATTAGTCGTTTTGAGACCTCTGTTTTTGATGGCAATTATGTCACTGGCGACATCAATCAGGACTACCTAAATCGTATTGATGAGTTGCGTAACGATGCCGCCAAATCAGTGCGAGAGCAAGCCATGTCATCGAGCTTGGAATTACACAACCAAGATAGCGATTCGCAAGATGACTAACTGTGGTTAAAGAGCAATAAAAAAGGAGCCAGAGGCTCCTTTTTTATTGCTCCCACACTGCTAACTGAAGACCGGCGAGACAATCCCGTTAGTCCACAAAATTGCGGTAGCGGCAAGTATAATAACAAGTAACACCAGACCACATGTCACTACAGAGCTGGCGTAGATAAAGCCCCGTTCATGGGGAATATGCATCAAGATAGGAACACCTGTGTAGAGTAAATACACCGAGTAGCCAACCGCGACAATGCCCACAGACACGATAAACCATAAAGTAGGGTAGAAGGCTGCAAATGCGGCCATAAACACGGGAGTAGAGGTATACGCCGCAAGCTCTAAGGTCTGCGTAAAGGTTGGCTCGGCGCCAAAGGTTTTTGCCATCCAGTGGGCCAGGTATGCAAGTGCAAAAACCCCGACAATCAGAGCAACATACATAGCCACAGCTATCAGCATGGCGCTGTTGTGAGTAAGAAATACGGCATCGCCCGTGCCGACGTGCCAGCCTAAGTGTACGCCAGAGTAGTAGCCCATTGCACTGGGAATACAGGCGATGAGGAGAATATGCGATAAGCTGTAAAGTAAACTTTCGTGGCGATTATCAATCGTTTGCCACTCTTCCACTGGGTGGGCGTATAAGCCCCAAAGATGGTTCAAAATCATAGGTGTGCCCCTTAAATAAACTGGTTGTTATGGCTGTATTATTTTTCACCAGCCTTAATTAAGGTATCGTTCAGAGCAAAGAATTTGTCAAGAAAGCCCCATGGTAAAATCAGTATGGTAAAATAGTGGGTATTAGCGGTTAGTATTACAATTCTATGTTAGCGAAGTACCAACAACTCTTAGAACCGATCAACGCATTTTTACAATGTCAGACACCGGATGCATGGCTGCAGCAAGCAAAAAAGCCAGAGAACTTAACGGTAATTTTGACCGATCACCTTATTTGTGAGTTGAAAGCGGCACAAAGCGCCATGTACTTAATTCGTCGTTATGCGGTGGATGAGCAAAGTGCAGAAGCGCTGTTGGCTTGGCTCAAACCATACGAAGATTTTACCTACCGCCAGGTGGGGGATTGGCGAGAGCTAGCAGACTATAACCGCTTAAACAAATCGATGATGCCCAAGTCAGACACCCCTTATGGCCAAGACCTGATCGATAAAATGGTGTTACTCATCAAAGAAGAATTGCACCACTTTTATCAAGTGTTAGAGATTATGCAAGCTTGTGGCATTGAATACGATAAAATCACCTCCAGCCGCTACGCCAAGGGGCTGTTGCGACATGTGCGCACCTACGAGCCGCAGGCGCTGATCGATAAATTGATTTGCGGCGCTTATATCGAAGCACGCTCATGTGAACGCTTTGCTATGTTGGCCCCCCATGTTGATAAGCAACTGGGAGAATTCTACATCTCCTTATTGCGATCAGAAGCGCGCCATTATCAAGATTACTTGAGCCTTGGCGAGCAAATAGCAGGTGAAGATATCAGTGCCCGCATCGCTTTTTTTGGTGAAGTAGAGGCGGAACTTATTTCATCTCCAGACCCAGATTTTAAATTTCACTCTGGTGCGCCAGTATCGAGATAGTGCTGTTTAAGTAAACTTAGTACTGCTTGTTGCTGCGGTGGTGGCAAGGGGTGCTGTGCCAATATATCCGCCACCCGACCTTGTTTGAGCAGACTTTGCATGCCGCTGCGAAACGCCTTTAGGTGATAATGGCTAAGGGGATGCTGACGGGCGAAGGCTAAATGTAAGGTGTTTTCGCTCAAGGCCGGTGAATCAAACATCAAATGCTCAGAGAGTGCTAATTCACGAATAATATGTTCACCCACTTCTTGCGGACCGAGCACCCAGCTAATTCGTCGGCGTTTGAGTAATTGCAAGGCTTTGCTCAGATTGGGCAACTCAACGTAGTCGATGCCGCCATAGTTTATGAGCAGTTGCTCTTCACCATAGTCGCGACCAACGGCAATCGGGTCTTGTGCGACTAATGCTAAGTCGCCAGTAAAATCACGATTGCTCTTTGCATGGCGAAAAAATCCACTATGGGCTTTTGCCAGTGCGGCGCTAAAAACAAAGTCTTGCTGCCGCGCCGTGGTTTTATATGCGCCTAATACGGCCGAATATTTCCCTTTCTTTGTCCCTCGCAAGGCCCGAGACCACTGTGTAAAATGAATACGCACAACTATATTTTGGCTTCGGAAAGCTTCACTGACTAAATGGGCCATCCAGCCATGTTGATACAAAGTGTTGGAAAAATAAGGCGGGAAAGGTTCGGTGGCAAGCTCTAATCGCTCCAATGCATGTGTGTGCTGACTGAGTATAAACACGAGTGCGCTTAAAAGTGCACGCAAGACCATACTTTGCTCCTATCGCAACATTAGGCAATCGTTCATTAGAGCAAGTATAGTTTGAAACTCAGCGAGCGCGAGTTAGTCAGCGTGTTGCCACTGTGTAAGCGTATCAGCATGGTCGCCATAGTGCAGCCGCATATGCTGTTTATCAACCACTAGAAAAGAGCTTTGCTCGTACCAATCACCGAGGACGATACGGGTTTGCTCTTGATCATATTGATGCACTGCTGGGCGGTGAGTGTGGCCGTGGATCATGATCCTTACTTGATGTTTCGAAAAGGTATCAAGTACTGCTGAGCGCTCCACATCAAGAATTTCGGTGGCCTTGTGCTGTTGGCTTTGTTTACTTTTCGCACGGGCCTTTTTTGCCACACGACGGCGATACCAAAGCGGCATCGCGAGCATCAATCGCGGCCACCACCAACCTCGGCTTTTGCGCCGAAAGCGCTGATATTCAAGATCTTGTGTGCACATTTCATCGCCATGTAATAGCAACACCTGTGTCCCGTATAGGTCTATCACCGTTTGCTCTGCAAGCAGTGTCATGCCTGCTTTTTGCGCATAACGTTGACCAAGTAGAAAGTCGCGATTGCCATGGGTAAAGTAAATGGCAATACCTTGGTCTGCGAGTTGTTTAAGCCGAGCGGCAATATCATCACTGAATGCGTCACTGGCATCGTCGCCCACCCAAACCTCGAAGAAATCCCCTAATATGTATAAGGCATCTACTTGCTGATCTATTTCTTTATCAAGGAAGTCGAAAAAAGCACCTGTGATCTCTGGCTGGTTGCTACTGAGGTGGAGGTCGGCAATAAACAAGGTGCGAGACATAGGCGTCCAGATAGTAAAGTGGCGCGCATGGCGCGCCTATAAGTTATTCAACAATGACTTTGTTGATGATGACATCTTCCAGGGGAACGTCTTGGTGGAAGCCGGCGCTGCCAGTTGCAACGTCTTTAATTTTTTCCACTACATCCATGCCTTCAACGACTTCGGCAAACACGCAATAACCCCAGCCTTGTGGAGTTTCACTGCTGAAGTTAAGGAAGTCATTGTCATTCACATTAATGAAGAATTGTGCCGTCGCTGAGTGTGGATCTGGGGTGCGAGCCATGGCCAGCGTGCCTTTTTTGTTGCTCAACCCGTTATTGGCTTCGTTTTTGATCGGTGACTGCACTTTTTTCTGTTCCATGCCCGGAGCAAAACCGCCGCCTTGAACCATAAAACCGTCGATGACACGGTGGAAAATAGTGCCGTCATAAAATCCGGATTTGGCGTAGTTCAAAAAGTTTTCAACCGTTACAGGGGCTTTGTCAGCAAACAGCGCGATTTTAATCGTGCCAAAGTTGGTATCTAGTACAACCATGATGAGTCTCTGATTTAATAATTAGGGGCCTATTTTATAGTAGGGTAGCGGATCAGACAATGCACCAAGCAATGACACTGCCCTAAAGGCTTTATTTTTGTTATTTTCAGAGGTCTTGCGTGTGGCGAGATAGTCGGGGCAGTGGTAAGATAGCGCCATTAATATAACGATAGGATCATATTGCAATGTTGCAGATATACAACACACTTTCACGTCAAAAAGAACGCTTTACTCCACTGAACGAGAATAAAGTAGACATGTATGTGTGTGGCATCACTATCTATGACTATTGCCATGTTGGTCATGCGCGCACCTATGTTTCCTTCGATGTGATGAATCGTTACCTACGCTATCTCGGTTACGATGTCACTTATGTGCGTAATATCACCGATGTTGATGATAAAATCATTACCCGTGCTAATGACAACAATGAGCCTATTAACGCCTTAACAGAGCGGATGACCGCCGCGATGCACGAAGACTTTCGTGCCTTAAATATTCTTGATGCCGACATAGAGCCTACCGTTACCGGGCACATGGATGACATCATTGCGATGATTGAGCGGCTTATCGACAAAGAGCATGCCTACGTTAGCGATAGTGGCGATGTCTTATTTGATGTATCCACCTTTAAAGAGTACGGCAAGCTGTCGCAGCAAGACTTAGAGATGTTACAAGCGGGCGCGCGCGTTGATGTCGCAGCAGGTAAAGACGACCCCTTAGATTTTGTGTTGTGGAAAAAGGCCAAAGCTGGTGAGCCTAGTTGGTCTTCACCTTGGGGTGAGGGGCGTCCAGGTTGGCATATTGAATGCTCAGCTATGAGCTCAAAACACCTAGGTGAGTATTTTGATATTCACGGCGGTGGCTCTGATTTGCAGTTTCCACACCATGAGAATGAAATTGCTCAGTCATGCTGCGCCAATAATGGTCGCTACGTTAAAACCTGGATCCATACCGGCATGGTTCAGGTCAACAAAGAAAAAATGTCTAAGTCATTAGGCAACTTCTTTACCGTACGCGAAGTACTCAAAGCCTACGACCGCGAAACTGTGCGCTATTTCCTTATAAACGGCCACTACCGTAGCCAGTTGAACTACTCGCAAGAGAATCTCGAGCAGGCGCGCTCATCGTTGGAGCGCTTATATACCGCTCTACGTGATGTTCAGCCTGTTGCTGTTGAACTGGACGGTCATCCGTTGGTAGCGCGTTTTGAGCAAGCCATGAATGACGACTTCAATACCCCTGAAGCCTTGCCTGTGCTGTTTGAGTTGGCGAAGGAAGTAAACCGCCTAAAAGGCCAAGATGAGCAAGCCGCAGGTGAGCATGCCTATATCTTAATTAAGCTGGCTGAAGTGTTAGGTATTGCCCAGCAAGACCCTGCTGCCTTTTTACAAGGTGAGCAAGACGATGATGAAGCGCAAAAAATTGAGGCGCTGATCGCCAAACGTAATCAGGCTCGTGCTGATAAAGATTGGGCTGAGGCAGACGCCGCACGTGATGCGCTTACGGCCATGGGAGTAGTACTCGAGGACTCTGCTGGTAAAACAACATGGCGTAAGGCCTAAGCGTTTATGTTAATTAAACGCCGCGCTTAGGCGCGGCGTTTTCGTTTCTACGTCACTCTTTTTCTCTCACCATGGTTGGATGCACACTCAGTTCTTTATTTTTTGAACGTTGCCTTTAAGTGGTGATTTTTCCATTGACCTCAATCTTAGTTGAGGTTTTACCCTGTTCGCGCTGAATATAACTATGGAGCGTTGATGAATATTCTACTGGCAATGATCCCCGCATTTTTATGGGGCACCACTTATGCGGTCACTAAGTACGCCACCCCAGATTGGCCGCCAATTCTTCTCGGTGCTTTACGCGCCTTGCCTGCAGGGATACTGCTTTGGTTGATAAAGCCGTCGCTCCCTAAAGGTCGACAATGGTGGGGGCTAACAGTGCTCGCTTTGGCCAATATTGCTCTGTTTTTTGCTTTTATTTTTGTTATGGCGGTGAATTTGCCAGCAGCCATTGCCGGTGTAGGCATGGTCTCGGTGCCGGTGGTGGCGATGATTTATACTTGGGTTGTTAAAGGTCAGCGCCCAAGTGCCGTGCAATCGCTTTGTGCCGTGGCCATTGTTACCATCGCTTGGTTATTGTTTGACCCTCAGCATGTCGAATTGAGCCTCCTAGGGCTTGCCGCTTTAGCCGGAGCGTTGTTGTGTATTGTCATTGGCAGTTCGCTAGTGCAAACCGTGAGTATGCATATTCATTGGTGGACCGTACTCACCTGGCAGTTAATTATTGGCGGCACTGCGCTGCTGATAGCCGCCGCAATGCAAGCCAGCATATTTACCCCCGATGCGTATATACCGCTTAGTGAGCCTATGACGGCAAAGCAATGGATCGCTTTGTTTTGGCTTATAGTTCCTAATACAGCACTCGCTTACACCTTGTACGTCTGGCTCTTAGGGCGTATGACGGTGGTGGAATTTACCTTTGGCACCATTGCCAATCCAATAGCAGGGATAGTGACAGCGGTAATTTTGCTCGCTGAACATTACCAAGGTTGGCAATATGCCCTGATGGCATTGATGATCATGTTCTCGGTACTGCCACAGGGTGTTAACTTAGCAAAACAGCGGCTCAGACCGGTGGTGGCAGCACAGCCAAGGCAAGGAAAATAAGCACAAAAAAGCCAGCATTAAGCTGGCTTTTCTTTCATATTGACTCTGGCTGTCAGTCGCTGTGATAGTTCTCACAGGCCTCAAGGGTATTTTCTATTAGGCTCGCCACCGTCATTGGGCCAACACCGCCGGGCACGGGCGTGATGTAACTGGCGCGTTGACTCGCAGCCTCATAGGCAATATCGCCAACCAAAGAGCCATTATCAAGACGGTTGATGCCAACATCAATCACTAAAGCGCCGTCTTTCACCCATTCACCAGGAATAAACTCAGGTTTGCCTACGGCCACAACAAGTAAATCGGCACGACGAACGTGTTGCTCAAGGTCCTGGGTGAACTTGTGACAAACGGTGGTGGTGCACCCGGCGAGCAGCAGCTCCAATGACATGGGGCGGCCAACAATATTCGACGCGCCAACGACCACGGCATGCATGCCTTTATAACGGACCCCAGTGGAATCTAGTAAGGTAATGATCCCCTTTGGTGTACATGGGCGTAATGCCGGCATACGTTGAGCTAAGCGGCCAATGTTATAAGGGTGAAAGCCATCGACATCTTTATGAGGGGTGATGCGCTCTAGTACTTTCTCTGCGTTCAGACCTTCAGGTAGAGGAAGTTGTACTAAAATACCATCAACTTCTTTGTCGGCATTGAGCTCGTCAACCAGCGCCAACAATTGCGCTTCGGTGGTATCACCTGGGAGATCGTAAGATTTGGAAACAAAGCCGACTTCGTCGCATGCTTTGCGCTTAGAACCTACATAAACTTGGCTAGCTGGATCTTGTCCAACTAGTACCACCGCTAAACCAGGAGCACGAAGACCTTGCTCTTTCCTAGCAGCAACACGTGTAGCCACTTGCGAACGCACTTGCTTCGCAATTGCTTTACCATCAATGATGTTTGCCGTCATGGGTAACCTATACCTTGGGGTTAGTGTGCTTTTTGCTTTAATGCATGAGCAACACATGTGAACGAAATACTTTTATTATCAGTGAGGGCATTTTGGGGTCTCCCGTCACCAACTGGCAGATATTTTCGCAGAAAAGCGTCTTGCCGCCAAGGTAAAGGGGGATGCTTAGCATGCTTTTATGGTCTAAGGTGATAAAAAATCAACCAAAATTGCTAAAACTACAGCACTATGTCCTAAAAATGAGCAAACGCGCAGTTCAAGGCAAAAAAATGTTTGACCTTGTCAGGGCAAATCACTATTATGCACCCCGTTGTCAGCGAGGGGTCAGTAAAGAGTCCTTAATGATGCATCAAGTATCGGCGATTAGCGCAGTTTGGTAGCGCACTTGGTTTGGGTCCAAGGGGTCGCAGGTTCAAATCCTGCATCGCCGACCACTTTCTTAGAAAGTGTCACTTGGTTCGCACGAAGAAGTATTCGTTGCACCGCGCCCGTAGCTCAGTCGGATAGAGCAACGGCCTTCTAAGCCGTCGGTCGAAGGTTCGAATCCTTCCGGGTGCGCCATTATAGTGGCGGCTGTAGCTCAGTTGGTAGAGCCCTGGATTGTGATTCCGGTTGTCGTGGGTTCAAGTCCCATCAGTCGCCCCATTTTTCTACAATATGTTTATCGGCGATTAGCGCAGTTTGGTAGCGCACTTGGTTTGGGTCCAAGGGGTCGCAGGTTCAAATCCTGCATCGCCGACCATTTTCATATTTAGAACACATCTCAGTATCGGCGATTAGCGCAGTTTGGTAGCGCACTTGGTTTGGGTCCAAGGGGTCGCAGGTTCAAATCCTGCATCGCCGACCACTTCTAAATAAATCCAGAAATACACCTCTTGGTTTGGGTATAACTGCATGCAGTCGCAGGTTCAAATCCTGCATCGCCGAGCACTTCTAAATATATTCAGAAATACACATCTTGGTTTGGGTATGAACACATGCAGTCGCAGGTTCAAATTCTGCATCGCCGAGCACTTCTAAATAAGTTCAAAAATACACACCTTGGTTTGGGTATAACCTCATGCAGTCGCAGGTTCAAATCCTGCATCGCCGAGCACTTCTAAATACATTCAGAAATACACATCTTGGTTTGGGTACAGCCTATTCAGTCGCAGACTCAAACTCTCTAACATACACCGCACCATCTTTCTCTTATCAGTCATCAACGTTTTGCGCTAGATATGAAAAGCATTGCTGTGTTTATCGCTACGCTCTTACTCGCCGACATCCGTTAATCCAAGATTCTTAGCCGCCCTTATTTTTAAAGATAGCTTTTTGTACAGACTCATAGAGTGGCATGTTGAACACAGCCCAATAGCGATACTTTAACGCCAAGCGGTAATTACTTTTTTGACGCGCGTCCAACGTAGCTGTTACTTAGAATTCATTGTTAGCAAATCTCCTCAATTTATTGCTGTAAAAGTAATCAGCAATGCGCCATACGCCCAATTTATTGGTGCTCGCTCTCGACTCTTATAAATATTAGGTTATAATGCCGCGTCTATTGTTTAACGTAAGTGCCCATAGGGCAGTGCAAGCATAGGGATCGCTGGCTATCGCCGAGGTGCATAATGTGCACTTAATGTGGTGTAGCAACTAACTGATCGCCATGTATGTAAGGAAGGCGCAAAGTCGCCACATTTGAAGATTGAGGTAAATCATGCAAGTTTCTGTTGAGACGACTCAAGGCCTTGAGCGCCGTCTGACTATCACTGTTCCTTCAGAGAACGTTGAGACCGAAGTAAAAAAACGCCTACAACAACTGTCTAAAACTCAACGTATCGACGGTTTCCGTCCGGGCAAAGTACCAGTTTCTATCATTAAAAAGCGTTACGGCACTGCTGTACTTCAAGAAGTTGCTGGCGAATTAATGCAGCGCAACTACATTGAAGCGATCGTTTCTGAGAAAATTAACCCAGCGGGTGCACCTTCATTTGCACCAAAAACGCTTGAGACAGGTAAAGACCTAGAATTCGAAGCGACTTTCGAAGTTTATCCTGAAGTTGAACTTCAAGGTTTAGACAAAATCGCAGTAGAAAAGCCAGCTGTTGAAGTAAAAGACGAAGATCTAGAAAACATGCTAGAGACACTTCGTAAGCAGCACGCTTCTTGGAAAGAGTCTGATGACAAAGCCGGTGAAAATGACCGTGTAACAATCGACTTCGTTGGTACTATTGATGGCGAAGAGTTTGAAGGTGGTAAAGCTGAAGACTTCCCACTAGAGCTTGGCCAGGGTCGTATGATCCCAGGTTTTGAAGACAACATCGTTGGCAAGAAAGCCGGTGAAGAAGTTGTTGCTGACGTAACTTTCCCTGAAGAGTACCACGCTGAGAACCTTAAAGGTAAAGCGGCGCAGTTCACCATTACTGTGAAGAAAGTTGAAGTTCAAGAGCTTCCAGAGCTAAACGACGAGTTTGCTAAGCTGTTCGGTATTACCGAAGGCGGTGTTGACGCACTTAAAGAAGAAGTGAAGAAAAACATGAGCCGTGAGCTTGACCAAGCGGTTAAAGCTAAGGTTAAAGAGCAAGCAATTGAAGGCCTACTTGAGCAAAACGAAGTGGACGTTCCAAAAGCACTTGTTGAACAAGAAATCGACGCGCTTCGCAAGCAAGCGGCACAGCGTTTTGGTGGCGATGCCAACAACATGCCTGAGCTTCCTGCTGAATTATTCCAAGAGCAAGCAATTAAGCGTGTTAAAACCGGCCTACTGCTTGGTGAAGTAATCAAAGCGAACGAAATCGAAGCCGATGACGCAAAAGTAGAAGAGCTTATCAACACGATGGCGTCTGCATACGAAGACCCAAGTGAAGTAGTTGAATACTACAAATCAAATGATCAGCTTATGCAGCAAATGCGTAACGTAGCGATGGAAGAGCAAGCAATTGATGCTTTACTAGCCAACGCGAAAGTAACTGATGTTGAAACTGCGTTTGACGACATCATGAACCCGCAGGCAGCTCAATAAGTCGTTGACTTAAGCTAAAAGCAACGTTTAAATGGCTCGTATGCTTTGTTTACAAAGCACCGAGCCATTTTAGTTTGTGTCGGTCACTAAGGAATCAAGTAATAATGAATAATGGTATGACAGATCCCCTAAACGCGTTAGTGCCAATGGTAGTTGAGCAAACTGCTAAAGGTGAGCGCTCTTTCGATATTTATTCGCGCCTTCTAAAAGAGCGAATCATTTTCTTGACTGGCCCAGTAGAAGACCAAATGGCCAACTTGATTGTGGCTCAGCTATTGTTCCTTGAATCAGAAAACCCAGACAAAGACATTCACCTTTATATTAATTCACCAGGCGGCTCTGTAAGCGCTGGTATGTCTATTTACGACACCATGAACTTTATCAAGCCAGATGTAAGTACCTTGTGCGTCGGTCAAGCCGCAAGCATGGGCGCATTTTTATTATCTGGTGGTGCCAAAGGTAAGCGTCACTGTCTGCCTAACTCACGTGTGATGATTCACCAACCACTAGGTGGGTTCCAAGGCCAGGCGTCTGATATTGAGATTCACGCCAAAGAAATTTTATATATCAAAGACAAACTAAACCGCTTGCTAGCTGAGCACACCGGCCAGCCGCTCGATGTTATCGCTCGTGATACTGACCGTGATAACTTCATGACTGCTGATGCTGCCGTTGAGTACGGGCTGATCGATTCGGTCTTTGATCGCCGTAACGATAAATAAGCGCGAGCGCATTTGCCAAACAGCTGCGCATTGATAAGTAAAGTTTGGTATATTTGTTAAGAAGTACATTTGCTACTATGAATAAAAATAGTAGCGCAAAGAATGAGGTAGCTGAATGTCCGATAAACCAACAGACGGCGAAAAGACTAGCAAGCTGCTGTACTGCTCGTTTTGTGGTAAATCGCAGCACGAAGTACGCAAGCTAATTGCAGGTCCATCTGTTTATATTTGTGATGAATGTGTCGAGCTGTGTAACGACATCATCAGGGAAGAAATTAAAGATATCGCGCCAAAAACCAACGCGTCCGATAAGCTGCCCGTTCCAAAAGAGATCCGCAGCCACCTAGATGACTATGTGATCGGCCAAGAGCACGCGAAAAAGGTATTGTCGGTAGCGGTATACAACCACTACAAACGTCTTCGCAATGCGGGTACCACCGAAGGTATCGAACTCGGTAAAAGTAATATTTTGCTGATTGGTCCAACGGGCAGTGGTAAAACCTTACTCGCAGAGACGATGGCACGCCTATTGGATGTACCATTCACCATGGCGGATGCCACAACGTTAACCGAAGCGGGTTACGTCGGTGAAGACGTCGAGAATATCATTCAGAAACTACTGCAAAAGTGTGATTACGACGTCGAGAAGGCTCAGCGCGGGATCGTTTACATTGATGAAATTGATAAAATTTCTCGTAAATCAGATAATCCATCCATCACTCGTGATGTGTCAGGGGAGGGGGTGCAACAGGCGCTGCTTAAACTGATTGAAGGGACTGTTGCCTCGGTGCCACCACAAGGTGGTCGTAAGCATCCTCAGCAAGAGTTCTTACAGGTAGACACCTCAAAGATACTGTTTATCTGTGGCGGTGCTTTCGCCGGATTAGACAAGGTTATCGAGCAACGCAGTGCTAAGAATACCGGTATTGGTTTTGGCGCACACGTTAAGTCTGCCGATGGTGAGCGTAGTATCAGTGAAACGTTTAAAGACGTGGAGCCAGAAGATCTAGTTAAATACGGTCTTATTCCAGAGTTCATTGGTCGTTTGCCTGTGGTTGCAACACTCACTGAATTGGACGAAGATGCACTGATTCAGATTTTGAACGAACCTAAAAACGCATTGACTAAGCAATTCTCTTCATTATTCCAAATGGAAGATGTTGAGCTTGAATTCCGAGAAGATGCTTTACGTGCGATTGCTCACAAAGCGATGGAACGTAAAACCGGTGCTCGTGGCTTACGCTCGATTGTTGAAGGCGTATTGTTGGAAACCATGTATGAGCTACCTTCGATGGAAGGAGTATGCAAGGTGGTAATAGACGAGACAGTGATTAAGGGTGAGTCAGACCCTATCTTGATTTACGAAAACAGCAGCCAAGACAAGGCCGCGTCAGAGTAAAAAACAAGCAGTTTAATTAAAAAAGGAGCACTAAGCTCCTTTTTTTATAAATTTGTTTGAACTTTCCCCCCTTTATCCCCATATACTTGGGTAATCTTTAAATTTTAAGAAGTCCGAAGAGAGTTAGCATGACGCTTGAAAGAACGGATCGCGTAGACATTCCAGTATTGGCGCTAAGGGATGTGGTGGTGTATCCCCACATGGTGATCCCTTTGTTCGTCGGTCGGGAAAAGTCGATTCGCTGCCTTGAAGCAGCGATGGATAAAGACAAACAAATTTTCTTAGTGGCACAAAAAGACGCTTCTGTCGATGACCCACAAACGGATGAAATATATACCGTAGGGACAGTCGCGAGTGTGCTGCAGCTACTCAAGCTACCCGATGGCACCGTCAAGGTGCTGGTTGAGGGCACGCAACGCGCCGCTATTACCCATTATACGCAAGAAGAAGAGTACTTCGCAGCCGAAGTTGAGTATATTCCTTCGACTGATATTGATGAGCGAGAGCAGGATATTTTCATCCGCAGTGCGATAAGCCAATTTGAAGGTTACGTTAAGCTCAACAAAAAAATTCCACCAGAAGTACTTACCTCGGTGTCGGGTATTGATGAGCCCGCACGCTTAGCCGATACCATGGCTGCGCATATGCCTATCAAGGTGCCCGAAAAGCAGAAAGTGCTTGAAATCAGTGACGTCACCGAGCGCCTTGAATACCTTATGGCGATGATGGAGGGCGAAATAGATCTCCTGCAAGTAGAGAAAAAAATTCGTGCCCGCGTTAAAAAGCAAATGGAAAAGTCACAGCGCGAGTACTATCTCAACGAGCAAATGAAAGCCATTCAAAAAGAGTTAGGTGAATTGGATGATGTGCCTGACGAGTTTGAAGGTTTACAAAAGAAGATAACAGAGTCGGGGATGCCAGCCGAAGCCGAAGAAAAGGCGATGGCGGAGCTGAAAAAACTGAAAATGATGTCGCCGATGTCGGCCGAAGCAACGGTGGTGCGCTCTTATATAGATACCATGGTTAATGTGCCGTGGAAGAAAAAATCAAAAGTGAAAAAAGACCTAGCAGGGGCACAAAAGATTCTTGATGCCGACCACTATGGTCTCGAAAAAGTAAAAGATCGCATCATTGAATATTTGGCGGTGCAGCACCGTACCAACAAGCTTAAAGGCCCCATTTTATGCCTTGTAGGCCCGCCAGGCGTGGGCAAAACGTCACTAGGGCAAAGTATTGCTCGAGCAACGGGTCGCAAATACGTGCGTATGGCATTGGGCGGCGTACGTGATGAAGCCGAAATTCGCGGTCACCGCCGTACTTACATCGGCTCTATGCCAGGTAAGTTAATCCAGAATATGACCAAAGTAGGGGTTCGTAACCCGCTGTTTTTATTGGATGAAATCGACAAGATGTCATCGGATATGCGTGGCGATCCTGCATCTGCTTTACTGGAGGTGCTGGACCCAGAGCAAAACAGCACCTTTGCTGATCACTATCTAGAAGTTGACTATGACCTATCCGATGTGATGTTTGTTGCCACTTCTAACAGCTTCAACATACCAGGCCCATTGTTGGACCGTATGGAAGTGATCCGTTTATCCGGCTACACCGAAGACGAGAAACTCAATATCTCCAAGCAGCACTTAATCCCTAAGCAAATTAAGCGCAATGGCTTGAAAGAAAAAGAAGTGACCATCGAAGACAGCGCCATTATTGGCATTATCCGTTATTACACCCGTGAAGCCGGGGTTCGTAACTTGGAACGCGAGATTTCCAAGTTATGTCGTAAAGCGGTGAAAAATATTTTGCTCGATAAAGGTCTTAAACACATTACCATCAATGATGAAAACCTAGAAGAATACCTAGGTGTGCAACGTTACGATTACGGTAAAGTGGAAGGTGATGACCGCATCGGTCAGGTCACTGGTCTGGCGTGGACTGAAGTGGGCGGAGACCTGCTAACTATTGAATCGTCTGCGGTACCAGGTAAAGGTAAATTAAGCTACACCGGCTCTTTGGGCGACGTCATGAAAGAGTCGATTCAGGCTGCGATGACCGTGGTACGCGATCGCACTGAAAAACTGCGTATTAACGACGATTTCCACGAAAAGCGTGATATTCATGTGCACGTGCCTGAAGGCGCTACACCAAAAGACGGTCCCAGCGCGGGTATCGCCATGGTGACTGCTTTAGTATCAAGCTTAACGGGTAACCCTGTGCGCTCGGATGTGGCGATGACCGGTGAAATAACCTTACGCGGTGAAGTGTTGCCTATCGGTGGTCTTAAAGAGAAGCTGTTAGCGGCACACCGTGGCGGTATTAAAACAGTGGTCATTCCCAAGAAGAATGAGCGGGACCTAAAAGAGATACCGGAAAACGTCCGTGAAGGCCTCGAAATTCACCCAGTTCAGTGGATTGACGAGGTGTTAGATCACGCATTGGCGCAGCCTGTGGAGCGTTTTTCAACAGATCGTGCAAAAAGTGAGTAAAAATCACAAAAAATTGCCGCAAAGGGCTTTTCAAATCACACCTGTGTGATAAGTTAAGCACTAGATTTTGAGCCTAGGCCTTGTCCGGCCTAGGTTTCAAGCAGATCTAGGTGTTAGAAAAACGACCTTTGTTTTTCTAAATTACATAGCAAAGTGATGAGGCCGTTTTGTGTAAAACCGCACAAGGTTAGTCGCTCTGGATAATAACAATGTAAGGGGATGATATTGTGAATAAGTCTCAATTAATCGATCAAATCGCAGCTGATGCTGACATTTCTAAAGCGGCTGCAGGTCGTGCGTTGGATTCATTCATTGAGTCAGTATCAACTGCACTTAAAGACGGCGATTCCGTTGCCCTAGTTGGTTTCGGTACTTTTTCTGTACGTGAGCGCGCAGCGCGCACTGGCCGTAACCCGCAAACTGGTGAAGAAATTCAAATTGCTGCTGCAAACATTCCTTCGTTTAAAGCAGGTAAAGCGCTTAAAGACGCAGTTAACTAATTTGCGAAACTTGAGCTGCAATTAGCGCAACTGTGCTAGATTGCTTCAAGTGAAAAAGCGTATCTGTTAAGATACGCTTTTTTTATACCCACCGCCTCGAAATTGAGGGACAATAGAGTCTGAGTTCGTTGTTTAGCGGTTAAATAAAATAGAGATAAAATAAATGCTAGAAAAAATCAGAGAAGGCTCGCAAGGCTTAGCGGCCAAAATTATTCTAGGGCTGGTGATTTTATCTTTTGCTTTAGCAGGGATCGGTGGCTATTTAGGCCAATCAACCGAACAATCCGTGGCTGAGGTAAATGGAGTTAAGATCACTCAGCGCGAATTTGCTCGTGCCTATGAAAACGAGCGTGCCCGCTTAGAGCAGCAGTTCGGCGAATACTTCGCACAACTTGCTAACGATCCAAGCTATATGGCGCAAGTGCGTCAATCCGTTACTGACCGCTTAGTACAGCAAGAACTACAAACACAGTTAGCGGCAGAAATGGGGCTTCGCGTTAGCGATGAACAAGTTAAACAAACGATTCTAGAACTCCCAGCTTTCCAGTTTGGTGGTCAGTTCAGTAATGACCGTTATCTGCAAGTGATCCGCCAAATGGGTTATCAAGCAGATGGCTTCCGTGAGTACCTGCGTGAAGAAATGACGCGTTCACAACTTGTTTCGGCACTTGCTGGCACAGATTTCACGCTAAGTAATGAGTTAAGCCAAGCCGTGGGTCTGCAACAGCAACAACGTGCTATTGATTATTTAGTGCTCGATAACAACGCCTACAAAGCCCAAGTAGAAGTGAGCGACGAAGAGGTTCAAGAATACTACGACCTAAACCAAGCGCAGTTCCTTTCGCCAGAGCAGGTGAAAGTGTCTTATGTTGAGCTAAGTGCCGATGATTTAGAGTTGGCGGAGCCAATCACAGACGAGCAAATCAACGACTATTATCAGCAAAACAAAGCCTACTATTCAGAGCCTGAAAAGCGCCGTGTTGCTCATATTTTGGTTGAATATGGTGATGATCAGGACAGTGCTGAACAAAAAGCCAATGACCTACTTACACAGCTTAACAACGGCGCTGATTTCGCCGAGCTGGCTAGTGAAGAGTCAGACGATATCGTCAGCGCGGAAATGGGCGGTGACCTAGATTGGATTGAGCGTGATATGCTGGATCCTGATTTTGAAAAAGCAGCGTTTGCTTTGCAAAACGTGGGCGAACTTTCACAAGTCGTTGAGTCTGAGTTCGGTTATCACATTATTAAGCTCACAGACCTGCAGCCAGGTGAAACCAAGCCTCTTGCTGAGGTAAAAGAAGACATTCGCACTGAGCTGGCTAAAGTTGAAAAAGCTGACCTATTCTATGAACAGCAAACAGAGTTGGCAGAGCTTTCATTTGAGGTGGCTGATACGCTAGAAGACGCTGCTTCTGCGGTAGGAGCGCAAGTGCAAACCACACCTTGGTTAGCCCGTGGACAGCTAAGTGCCCCGTTGAATGAGGCTAACGTGCAAGCAGCCATCTTCTCACCAGATTTACTGGAAGATAGAGTTAACTCAGAAGTGCTGGATTTAGGTAATGAGCACGTGATTGTGGTACGCATCGCTGATCATAAACCTGCGGCAACTAAGCCTTTGGCTGAGGTGAGCGAACAAATTAAACAAACGCTGATAGCTGAAAAGGCCACCGCCAAAGCGAAAGAGCAGGGTGAAGAGCTGTTTGCACAATTACAAAGCGGCACCAGCCTTAACGCCATTGCTCAGCAAGCAGGTGTTGAAATGCAAAGCGAGGACGCCCTTAATCGTCGTAGCTTCAGTGTGGCACCCGCTCTGGTAGAGCAGGTATTTAAGCTGGCACACCCACAAGATGAGCCTGTCGTGGATATGGTTGAGCTTAACAATGGCAACATAGCCCTGGTTGCGTTGAAGTCAGTTAACACTCCGAGTGAAACTGAAGTGAATGCGCAAGTGAAGCAAAACCTCACCATGCAAATGGCAAACAAAAACTATCAAAGCTTTATTGAAGCGCTTGAGGCTCAGGCCGAAGTGGTTCGCATGCGCCAGCAGGGGCAATCAGAATAAAGTAACATGAATGCAAAAGGCGCCTATTCGGCGCCTTTTTTGTCTCTGCGCAGCGCCTAATAATAAAACTGACGTCGGAACATGAATTACACTTCGCAATGTAGTACAGTGAAACTAACCCCAATAAGGAGTGTGAGGAAGTATGAAAGGTGTATATCGATTTTTAATTGCTATGGTGCTTATTGTTGCAGCGATAGCATCATACAGCGCTGGGAATAGCACTGGGCTTTTCGCTTTTGTGGTGCTTGGCTTTATGTTTGAAGCGGCTTTTTGGCTGCGCCTTTTCCCGGTGAGTAAAAAGCGCAAATCACACGCCTGATAGCCATTAACAAGTCAGTAAACGCTGGCAGGTTTTGGATTGGGGATTACCGAAAATTTCACCGGTTTTCCCATACTCCACCACCTCCCCGTGATCCAGCACTAACACTTGATCACTCATGTGCTTTACCAAGCTCAAATGATGGGTGATCAACACGTAACTTAACCCTGTCTCCCGTTGTAACTCTAGTAGTAAGTTTACCGTCTGTGCGCGTACTGAGGGGTCAAGGGAGGAAAGCGCCTCATCCAATACTAAGACTTTAGGGTCCAAGATCAGTGCGCGTGCCAGTGCGACGCGCTGCAATTGCCCGCCAGAGAACATATGTGGGTAGTATAAGCGGTGCTCAACAAGCAGCCCCACCTTCGCTAATGTTTGCTTTATTTTTTCCAGTCTTTGTTCGCTGCTAAGCTCGGTATTTAAGCGTAAACAGTCATCTAAAATCTCACCGATAGTGAGCGCAGGATTGAGTGATGTGGTTGGGTCTTGGAAAATCAACCGAATGTGGCGGCAGTCACCATGGCGATTAGTCCCATCATGCACTAAATCACTTTCTAAAATGATCTGGCCGCTACTGGCCTCATCGGCGCCGGCCAACACCTTTGCGAGTGTACTTTTTCCTGCACCCGTCTCGCCAATAACCGCCAACGTTTCGCCGCGACCAATACAAAATGAGATATCTTTGAGTAAACTGACCTTTTTATGGCTCAGTAAGCCCGCCCTCACAGCCAGTTGCTTGCCCAAACCTTGTACTTTCAATAAGGGTTGCATCAACTTTGCTCCTGTTTATGTAAAGGGAAGTGACAGGCATAACTATGACCTTGCTCTTTGTCTAACTTAGGAGTAACGACACAGGCTTTCTGTGCGTTCGGACAGCGTGGCCCAAGTCGACACCCTATAGGCAGATGCTGCAAGGTGGGAATGGTGCCTTTGAGGGCGAACAGCGGCTCCTTATGGCCAAGTGCAACATCATAGTCGGGCAAGCTCTGTAACAGCGCTTTAGTGTAAGGGTGGCGCGGTTGAGCAAACACTTTTTTGGTGGGTCCGGCCTCCACCATTTGCCCGCAATACAGCACGTGCATACCATGCGTCCAGTCAGTCAATTCTTCGAGTTCATGAGAGATCATCAGAATCGACATATTTTTAAGCTGATTTAAACTTTTCAGTAGTCGAAATACTTGCGCTCGTGTGGTGCTCTCCAATGCTGTGGTCGGTTCGTCGGCAATAAGTAGCTTAGGGGAGCGGGCGATGGCCATCGCGATCATCACTTTTTGGCACACGCCCTCTGACAACTCATGTGGGTAACTGGTCAAAACCTTGGAGTGCTCTTTGATGCCCACCTTGTGCAACAGAGCCCTGACACGCTGGCGTTTAGCTCTGCGTCGTTGCCATAAATTACCGGTGTAGTTGCGCGCCGGAATACTTTCTTCAATTTGGTCACTGATCTTCGCTGTGGGGTCGAGGCAACGACTCGGCTCCTGATAAATCATCGCTAAGTCTTGGCTTACCAACTTACGTCGCTTTTCATCAGAGAGCCGCATTAAGTCAACGCCGCGCCAGTGCATGCGATCGGCCGTAACCCGCCAGCGTTTATTTAACGCACCCACCAAGGCCTTGGCAATGAGGCTTTTGCCAGACCCCGACTCGCCAATTAAGGCGTGTACTTCGCCTTCTTTTAGGCTGAAGTTTACTTTATCTACCACACGAATCACCGAATCTGAGGTCGTCAATTCTATGGTCAGATTTCGAATATCGAGCAATTGCATCAGTCCGCCCGCCGCTCTTTGAGTACATTACGCAAACCGTCACCAACAAGATTGGTGGACAGTACCGCTAAAAACAAAAGGATCCCCGGTAAGGCAACGGTCCATGGTGCGAGATAAATTAGGCCTAGGTTTTCCGCCAAAATAGCTCCCCATTCAGCTGTCGGAGGTTGCGCGCCAAGTTTCAAAAAGCCTAAGGCAGCAATGTCCAAAATGGCTAATGACAGCGCCATAGTAAAAATAACCACAATACGTTCGTAAATATTGGGGAAGATGCCCCGCACTAAGATTTGCCAGCGGCTGGCTCCATCAAGGCGAAATGCGCTGATGTAATCTTTATTAAGCTCTTCGACCACCAAGTTACGGACTGAGTGGATAAACTGTGGCAACAGCGCAAAGATAATCGCCCACACGGTGTTCATCAAACCCGGTCCGAGTATAGCGATGATGATAATCGCCAGCAGTAACGAAGGGATAGATAAGGTGATATCTAACAGGTGATTTAGGAAGCTCGCACGCAGGCCATGGCTCATACCGGCGAAGGTGCCAACCAATACGCCCACCAAGGTGGTCATCAGTGCTGCAATAATTGATAAGCCGAAGGTATAGGTTGCACCATTCATAAGGCGTGAAAGCACATCACGGCCCAAATCGTCGGTACCTAAAATAAAGCGTACATCGCCATCCTCATGCCATGAGGGAGGAATTAATAGCGCATCCGCATGTTGCTCGTTGATGCCATAAGGCGCCAGTAACGGCGCGGTGGTAGCAAGTACCGCCAGCGCAATAAAGAGCCATAAACCAACCAAAGACACATGGTTAGATTTAAACTTGCGCCATAACCGCGACAGCGGCGACACGTTAGACTGTTCGGTAAATAATTTAAACTTTGCCATGCGCTTGATTCCGTGAAATCGGGTCGAGCAGGGTGTAGAGCAACTCGGTGATAATGGTGGCGAAAATAATGAATACCGAGATTGCCAATAAGCCACCTTGAATTGCTGGGAAGTCACGTTGGTAAATGCTGTCTATTAACCAGCGACCAATGCCAGGCCATGAAAAAATAACTTCAGTGATCATGGCTAACGTGATCAACGCACTAAATTGCAGGCCGATTTGTTTTATCACCGGCAACAACGCATTGCGAAGCGCATGGTGAAAAATAAGTTGGCGGCGACTCAACCCCTTCGCCCGGGCCGTTTTAATATAGTTTTGGTCAAGCACGTTGAGCATTGAGTCGCGGGTAAAGCGGATTAAAACCGTGGTTGGGTAGGTCGCCAGCACCAGTGTTGGCAATGCCAGATGATGCAGCGCATCGGCAAAGGCAAGGCCGCCATAGGGAAAGCCCGCAACCATAATATCTAGCAAAATAAAATTACTGTATGCGGGGATCTCGTAAAGCAAACTGATACGCCCAGACATAGGGAATAGCCCCAGTTGTAAGCAAAATACCATAATAAGCAGCAGTGCTAACCAAAAAATAGGCACAGAGTAACCGACTAATGTAAAGCCACTAATGAGCTTATCACCCCAACGTCCGTGTGATAGAGCGGCGATGACTCCCGCTGGAACTCCCGCCAACACGGACACAAACAGCGCATAAATAGCGAGTTCAAAGGTCGCAGGAGCTAAATCTAACACATGGCCAAAAACACCATCGCCGGAAGCAAAAGACAATCCCCAGTCGCCCTGCATAATGCGTCCTAAAAACGCAAAGTACTGCGTTACATAGCCATCATCCATATGGTATTGCTGCTGTAATTGCGCTGTTTGCGAAAAGCCTGCTGTTTCAATACCACTAAAGTTCGTTAACGGGTCACCGGGGAACAGGTAGCCCAATGAGAAGGTAAACACACTCAGCGTAAAAAGCATAAAAACCAGCAATGAAACCCGGCGTAAGGCGAACTCTAACATCATGGCTTTTTACTCGCGTGGGCTAAGGATATGCCGCCAAAGGGGCTGAGGCTGATCCCTTTTACTTGGCTGTCACGAGCTTGCGAGCGCTTCCCATGAGCTAGAGGAAATAGGGGCAGCTGTTTCGCTATCATCTGTTGCGCCTGGTGGTAAAACTGTTGTCGCTGCGCTTGCTCTGTGGTGTCTAACGCCTGCGTCAGGAGCATATCAAATTCGGGATTACACCAATTGGCCGGGTTCTTACCGCTGTAAGTGGCGGCGCAGCTCAGTAGTGGGCTAAAGAAATTGTCTGGGTCGGGGGTATCAGCGGCCCATCCCAACAAAACACTATCATGGCGATGCTCGCCTACGCGCTGTAAAAAGGTATTCCATTCATACTCGACAATACGCACGTTAACACCAATTGCACGCAGGTCACTTTGCATCAGCTCTGCCATTTTGCGCGCATTAGGGTTATAAATACGGCTTACCGGCATGGCCCAGATGGTCATATCAAAGCCATTTTCATAGCCAGCGGCACTGAGCATCTCTCGAGCCTTTTCTGGGTCGTATTGGGGCAAATTAGATTGCTGCTGATAGGCCCAACTAATGGGCGGTAACATTGAAGCCGCTTTCACGCCTTGGCCGTAATAGACCGCCTGCATAATTTTGTCGACATTAATGGCGTGGGCTAATGCCCGGCGTATTTGTGGATTATTAAAAGGCACACGTTCAGTATTAAAGGCCCAATAGCCGACGTTAAGGTTATCTTGTTGTTCCAATTCAATATCGTCGCGTTGGCGCAGAACGCTTGATTGGGTCGCACTTGGGTGTGGGGTGACATCGCATTCTTTGGTTAAAAGCTTGGCAATGCGTGTTGTGCCATTAGGAGTAATATCAAATACCAACTGATCGAGGTTTACTTGGTGCTCCCAGTACTCGGGGTGTGAATAGTAGCGGATCAGTCTGTCGCGTTGGTATTCACGATAAACAAACGGGCCGGTGCCGATAGGTAGCTGGTCAAACAAATCCATCTGCTCGTTGGCCATCAGAGTCATTGCATACTCTTGCGAGGTGATCACCGCGAAGTCTGTAGCCAGATTCGCTAAAAAGCTACTTTCGGGGTTAAACAACTCAAATGTAACTTGGTATGGTGAGTCTTTGCGAATGTTGCGAATAAGCTGATCAAGACCGACACTCTGAAAATATGGGTAACTGGCTTCACCAACAAAGTGATAGGGGTTGTATACGTCGAATAAGCGACTAAAGGTAAATACCACATCATCGGCGTTAAAATTACGGCTGGGAGTAAAATAGCGGGTGGTATGGAATTTTACATCTTCGCGCAGGTTAAACGTCACTTCCGTGCCATCATCGCTAATTTCCCAACTGGTCGCCAACTCGGGGATAAATTCACCGGTGATAGGATCAATACGTAGTAAGCGGTTGTACAACTGTTTAGCGATCAGATCGATAGTTGAACCGGTGGTCGTTACTTGCGGATTGAAAGAGACAGGGTTGGCCTCAGCACAATAAACCATGCCTTCCATCGGTGCATACTGCGTGTCTTCGTCTTGGCACCCCATTAAGAGCACCATGGCAATGCCTAACAACCGTGTGTACACAGGCTAAGCCTCTTGTTTTTGCTGCGAATCAAGTAAGTTGTATTTTTTCAAATATCCTCTTAGCTGATGATACGTTAAACCAAGCAATTGTGCAGTTTTCTTTTGATTAAATTGGCTAAATTCCAACGCTTGGCGCAACAGTTCCGTTTCGTAGTCGCTGGAGAGTTGTTTTAAATCGCACGGGAAGCCCATTCGTTGATTGTTTTTCACCGGCTCTGCGGGCGCTACTTGAGGCTGCTCTGAGTCACTGAGTAGTGTCTGCTCATTGATGACCACCGCAGCTTTGCGAGTGCTCAACGCCTTAGGCCGATAGGGGCTGGCAAAAGGGTCTAAATTAATCGTATGCACCGCGAGGCTTTCATTGCCATGACGATACAAGCTGCGCTCTATCACATTTTTCAGCTCACGGACATTCCCCGGCCAGTCATAGTCCAGCAGAGCTGCCTTGGCTCGGGTAGTGAAACCACTGAATAACTCCCACCCCAGGTTACGTGCCATGTTAATAGCGAAATGCTCGGCTAGCAGCAGAATATCTTCTTGGCGCTCACGCAGCGGAGGGAGCGTAATTACGTCAAAGGCGAGACGGTCCAGCAAGTCGTGTCGAAACTCGCCGGCATCGGCAAGGCTAGGTAAGTCTTCATTGGTGGCGCAAATAAGTCGTGTATCAACTTTTATTGGCGCCCGACCCCCAACGCGTTCAAACTCGCCATATTCAATTACCCGAAGCAGTTTTTCTTGGACCGCTGCGGGGGTATTTGCGAGTTCGTCTAAAAATAATGTGCCGCCGTTGGCGCGCTCAAAACGTCCTTCATGACGTTTACTGGCACCAGTAAAAGCGCCACTTTCATGACCGAATAGCTCACTTTCAAGTAAGTTCTCATTGAGTGCAGCGCAGTTAAGACTGACATAGGTTTGATCCCAACGCCCAGATAGATAGTGTAACCGTGCAGCGATAAGCTCTTTACCGGTACCGCGCTCACCAATGACTAACACCGGCTTATCAAGGGGGGCCAACTGGGAGACCTGATCGAGCACCTCTAAAAAGCTATCGGATTGGCCCAGTAAATCGTCTTTTTTGCGGAACTGGCTCATTTACACTAACTCTTAGTTATTTTTGCTAAAGCTTAGTGTATTTCATTATTTGAAGATAAGAAAGTGATTTGGCGAATATAAAGTAACTTAATGAATAAATTAAGTTTTTTATGTGGTTTTAAAGTTGGCAAGCAACTTGATAATACGTAGAGTAGTCAACAAAGACTTCAACATCCGAGGTAAAGATTATGGGAATTTTTTCACGTTTTGCAGATATCGTAAACTCGAATATCAATGCTATTTTAGATAAAGCAGAAGACCCAGAAAAAATGGTGCGTTTAATCATCCAAGAGATGGAAGACACACTCGTGGAGGTGCGCTCGACATCGGCGAAAACACTCGCAGAGAAAAAAGAGCTCAGCCGCCGGTTAGAAACATTGCACAAGCAAACCGAGCAGTGGCAAGAGAAGGCTGAGCTAGCCTTATCTAAAGACCGCGACGATTTAGCACGCGCTGCACTACTAGAAAAGAGCAAGTGTACCGAAGCGAAAGAGTCACTTGAGCGTGAGCTTGAACATGTAGACGAGCACATCAACAAGTTGCAACAAGAGATCAGCACCTTACAAGAGAAACTCAGCGACGCTAAAGCGCGCCAAAAAGCCATTGTTCTTCGTCAGCGTTCAGTGCAATCGCGTCTAGATGTGAAAAAGACACTTGATGGTGACAAGGTGCAGGATGCACTGGATAAGTTCGAGCGTTACGAGACAAAAATTGATGGCCTCGAGGCTCAGGTAGAATCCTATGAGTTAGGTCAGAAGTCGCTGTCTGATGAAATCGAGCAGCTAGAAAAGGACGAGAAAATTGACGATGAACTCTCAGCCTTGAAAGCAAAAATGGGCAAAACCGATAAAGCAGAATAATAATGTATAAGGTGAAGGGTCGTACGCGGCCCTAGCCACACGATGGCGCACCATAACAACAAGGCAGGAGAGGATTATGTTTGATTTTGATATGTTATTACCACCGATTGTCATATTTTTGATTTTTGTGGCGCCGTTGTGGCTGATATTACATTACCGCAGTAAAAAACAGGTAAGCCAAGGGTTAAGTGAACACGAGCACCGTCAACTGGTTGAGCTGGCTAATAAAGCAGAGAAAATGGCAGAGCGCATCAATACCTTAGAGACCTTGCTCGACCAGGAGTCCCCGCAGTGGAGGAGTAAGGTATGAGTGGCAAACGCGAATTATATCGCAACCCCGAACGCGGCAAGCTAGGCGGCGTATGTGCAGGGGTCAGCGATTACTTTAATTTTGAGTTGTGGTTGGTACGCATTATCTTCATCTCCGCTGTGTTGTTGGCCGGGGGACCCTTATTTATCGTCGCCTACATTGCTGCTTGGCTTATATTAGAGAAAAAGCCAGCCGCAGAGCAAACAGCGCCCAGTAGTAAGAGCGCCCATGTCGGTGAGGTGAAAGCCAAAGTGTGGCAAAAGGGTGAGCCTCCACGTAAGGCTCTTAAAGAATTGAAGGAGTATTTAGGTGAGTTAGACAACCGTATTCAGCATATGGAGACTCATGTCACTTCGCCGACCTTCACGGTAGACAGAGAAATTAATAAGCTATAAAGCCCTCAGGCGCATTGCAACCAGCTAGTCATTATTAGCTGGTTGCCTGCGTTTGTATGTAAGGGTATTTCAACAAGGAGTTAATTTGTCGTACTCACGCCTTGATAAGCTCAAAGACAGAGCCAAAAAGACTTTAAAGCGTACCTTAGATAGCCATATCACCCTGGCGGTTACAGGATTGTCAGGCAGTGGAAAAACAGCCTTTATCACAGCTTTAGTGCATCAGCTATCAGAGCAAGCGAGCGAACAAAACATGCCTTTTTTCCGTGTTGTTCGCGAGGGGCGCCATATAGCCACACAACCGGTGCCACAAAAAGCGCTGAATATCCCGACTTTCGCATATCGTCAAGCGATGGCGGCGTTGAATCAGCAACCGCCGGCCTGGCCAGAGTCAACGCAACGTATTAATACTTTGCGCCTCGCCATGCGCTATCGTCCCAAGCAGGGATTACGGGCACAATTTGGTGATAGCGCCACACTAACCATTGATCTTATTGATTACCCAGGTGAGTGGCTAATGGATTTACCCATGTTGAGCATGGATTATCCCACTTGGTGTGAACGTCAGTTAACGATGTTCAACAAGGCCGCGAGATCAGAGCATGCACAGGACTTTATGACTGCACTGCATGAGTTTGACGCCAATGCAGAGGTCGATGAAGTACGCTTAAAAGAGCTCAGTGAGTTATACAAGCAAGCCTTAGTGAATATTAAGGCTCATGCCCACGCCGCTAACTTGCAACCGGGACGGATGTTGATCCCCGGGGAGTTAGAGGGCGCGCCGCTTTTGTCTTTTTTTCCTTGCCATGCGCCAAAGCAGGGTGAGCAACATACTCAATATCAGCAGCTTGAGGCACGCTTTGAAGCCTACAAAGCACAAGTCGTTAAGCCTTTTTATAAAGACTATTTTTGCCATTTTGACCGTCAAGTGGTGCTTGTGGACTTATTGCGAGCGCTAAAGCTGGGTCCGGACATATTCGATGAGCAAGCCGAGGCAATCACAGAGTTGCTGTCTTTTTTTGATTACGGTAAGAGCAATGTGCTGCGCCGACTGTTCAGTCCCAACATTGATAAGCTGCTGTTTATCGCCAATAAAGCAGACCAAGTTGGAGCTAATTACCATCAAGACTTGGCGCTGCTGTTGCACGATATTGTTAAAGAAAAAGCCAATAGCTTGACCTTTTCTGGGGTGGAAGTGGACACCATGGCGATGGCCGCTGTGTGCGCAACACAGGGCAAGCAAGTGGTGGAAAAAGGGCAAAGTTTGCATTGCGTCTATGGTAAACCGCTGCATGAGTCGCAGTGGCTCACCTATTTGCCACCGCAGCCACCGCGACACCGTTTGACTGCACAGCAATGGCCACAACAGGGGTTTGACTATATAGATTTTGCCCCTTGGCCGCACAGCGACGGACGCTTGCGACATATGCGAATGGATCATGCGCTGGAATTTTTATTGGGGGATAAGCTGACATGAGTGAGCCAGTTAATTTAGCCGGAGCGCGGCGTTTTGAGGGCCAGTCGCAGCAGCAATCTGCATCTCAGTTGGAGCCCGCTAAAGTGGTTGCTCGTAATGACGCGCCGCAAGAGGAGGATGATTTCGACTTGGCGCAGGGAAGCGAGCTGGAATCAACATTGAATGAGGAATTGGGGCGCCAGCGTGGTAAACGCTCGCTATTGAAAAGGCTGTTTGCTTGGCTGTTGTTAACCCTCATTATCGTTGAAACCGTGCTGAGTATTGTTGCGAGCTTTCAAGCCTCTGTATGGCTTGGCGCGTTATATAGCAGTGTTATCGGGCTGGCGGTGTTGTTAGTTGGCCGATTGCTATGGCGTGAGCTGATCAATTTGAAGCGCCTCAAAGTTAATCGCCATCATCAACAACAAGCTCAACGGTTGTTGGCGAGTGAACAAATCGGCCAAGCGCTACCTTGGCTAGAGAGCGTTAACCGTATTCAAAACCATGCGGACTTTGCACAATTTAAGGGGCAAATTGCCGAGCACCTAAGTGACCGCGAAGTGATGGAGTTGTATCGCGACACCTTGCTGGTGCGCCAAGATGAACAGGCTAAGCAGATTATTAATCGCTACGCCGTTGAATCAGCGGTGCTAGTCAGTGTCAGCCCATTAGCAGTAGTGGATATGCTTGCGGTGTTGTGGCGCGGACTGAAACTGGTCGATACCCTTGCGGATAATTATGGCTTGGCACTGGGCTACATGAGTCGTGTTCGGCTTTACCGCAGCTTGGTTAAGCAAATGCTCTTTGTCGGTTCGACCGAGTTGCTTGCCGATCTCGCCGCCACGGCGTTTGGTACCAAGTTGTTGAGTGTATTATCGACTCGTGCTGCCCAAGGCCTCAGCGCCGGGGTGTTGACTGCACGCATTGGCTATAAGGCGATGGAGCTGTGTCGGCCATTACCGAAGCTAGAGGCCAAGCCATCTTTATTGCGAGCGACAGCAAAACGCTTAGCTGCCCGATTGACGCGCTTAGATAAGCGTGAAAACGAGCAGACGACCGAGAACGTCAACAAAGATTGACGAAAACACCGAGATGATACAGCAAGCTAGCCATCCAAGCGGCTAGCTTGCTTGTTTTATAGCCAGAACTGCCACTATGTTAGAAAGAAAAACGGTGGCATTATGAAAAATATTCAACCTTCAGACAAAACGCAGTGTATCCATCCCCAGGGTGAGCGTCGCGATCCCCATCGCGCTTTGGCGGCCCCTTTATACCAAACCTCAACCTTTGTGTTTGACGACGCAGCGCAAGGTGCAGCCCGCTTTGCCGGTGAAGAGGCCGGGTATATTTATTCGCGTCTTGGCAACCCCACAGTGCGCGAGCTAGAGCAGAAGCTGGCAGCGCTTGAACAGACCGAAGATGCGGCGGCCTGCGCCACTGGTATGGGTGCGGTTTCAGCAGCAGTCATGAGCTTTCTTAGCGCAGGCGATCACCTGATAGCATCAACAACAGTCTATGGCTGCACTTATGCACTGTTTAGCCACTTACTTACTCGCTTTGGCGTCGAAGTCACTTTTGTTGATTGCAACGATATACAGGCTGTTAAGCAAGCTCTGCGCCCGAATACTAAAATGTTATTTGTAGAGACACCTGCCAATCCAAACATTGATGTTTACGACTTACAGCAGTTGTGCGATGTAGCGAAAAGTCACCAGTTGATCAGCGTTGTTGATAACACCTTTTTGACGCCTATTTTGCAAAAACCCGCCCACTTTGGTGCAGATTTGATCGTGCACAGCGCGACGAAGTACCTCAATGGTCATGGTGATGTCGTCGCAGGTCTGGTGTGTGGCAGTAATGAGCATATTCAGTGTATTAAGTCGACGGTACTCAAAGATATTGGTGCCACCATGAGCCCATTTGACGCCTGGTTAATATTACGAGGCATGAAAACCTTAGCGGTGCGCATGCAGGCCCATTGTCAAAGTGCTCATCAGGTGGCGGAATTTCTACATCAGCATCAAAGCGTTGAGCGCGTTTATTTCCCGGGGCTCAAAAACGATCCAGGACATCGGCTTATGGGCTCGCAGATGCAAGATGCCGGCGGCGTGATTGCTTTTGAACTTAAAGCGTCTTTAGCACAAACAGAGCAGTTTATTAATGGCTTGCAGTTGTGCACGTTGGCGGTCAGTTTAGGTGATACGGAAACCCTTATTCAGCATCCGGCTTCAATGACTCACTCTACTTATGAACCGGAACAGCGTCGTGCCGCAGGAATTAGTGATGGTTTGGTCCGCATTTCTATAGGTTTAGAAGATGTTAATGAGATTATTGCAGATCTAAGCCAAGGGTTAGCAAAGCTTTAATAATTTTAGTAATTAATACTTTACACCCTTTTGCTTTGCAGTCCACTAAAAGCAGGGGTGTAATTTTTAAGGTGTATAAGTGTATCTTTAAGTTTACGTTTTAAGCGGTTTGCCCAGAACGTATAACAGCACCAAGTATTACAAACAGATGTACTTTTCCTTAGTATCTGGTTAACACACACAGAGTCATTTGCGTCGTGCGTTTGCAGTGCAAACAAAAGCAAATGGGACAAGGTAAGGTAGTTATGGCTAAATCAAGTAAATACGTTTCTCGAACGCCGGATGAGAATGGCGTTATTCATTGGAGCGATGAAGAAAACCAAACCTGGGCCGAGTTGGTCGAACGCCAGTTGGCGTGCATTGAAGGGCGCGCTTGCGATGAGTATATCGAAGGCCTGAAAAAAATTAACTTGCCCACCGACCGTATTCCGCAGCTTAGCGAGCTCAATGAAGTACTCGAGCGCGAAACGGGTTGGCAGGTAGCGCCTGTCCCTGCGTTGATTGATTTTGATGAGTTTTTTCGTTTATTAGCGAACAAACAATTTCCTGTCGCCACGTTTATCCGCACTCGCGAGGAATTCGATTACTTACAAGAGCCGGATATTTTCCACGAGATCTTTGGCCATTGCGCTATGCTCACTAACCCGGACTTCGCTGAATTTACCCACAAGTACGGTCAGCTAGGCTATGCAGCAGACAAAAAAGACCGTGTCTACCTAGCACGTTTGTACTGGTTTACCGTTGAGTTTGGTTTGATGCAAACTAAAGACGGTCTTCGTATTTATGGCGGTGGTATTTTATCAAGCCCGGGCGAGACCAATTACGTGTACACCGACGAGCCCGAAATCAACCCAATAAATGTGTTGGATGTGCTGCGTACCCCTTATCGCATTGATATCATGCAGCCCGTGTACTACACCATTAACTCTATCCATGATTTATTTGAAATCTCGCAAATGGATTTAATGTCGATGGTAGCCAAGGCCAAAGAGCTTGGTTTGTTTGAACCTAAGTTTCCCCCTAAAGAGAAAAAAGCAAGTTAAGGAATTAGCAATGTCTGAATTAAGCGCACAAAAATGTGAAGCGTGTCGTGCCGATGCGCCCAAAGTATCAGATGAAGAGTTGGCCGAGTTAATTAAAGATATCCCAGATTGGGTGCCTGAAGTTCGTGACGGTATCATGCAATTAGAGCGCGTCTTTAAGTTTAAAAACTTTAAACAAGCGTTAGCCTTTACCAATGCGGTAGGTGATATGGCAGAAGAAGAAGGGCATCACCCAGGTCTTTTAACCGAGTGGGGTAAAGTAACAGTTACTTGGTGGTCTCACTCAATTAAAGGCTTGCATAAGAACGACTTTATCTGCGCGGCTAAAACCGACAAAGTGTTCGCATCGCTTTAAGCAATTGAGCTTTGCTTAAAAGGTCACCACACAAGGTGGCCTTTTTTATTGGCGGCTTCATTGTTGAGCACAACTTGCTATAATGCAGCGCTTGTCAGAACAAAAAATGAAATAACTATGAGTGCTGCTGATCTTCAATACATCAAGCAATCTATTGCCACAGTGCCGGATTACCCTAAGCCAGGCATCCAATTTCGCGATGTGACCACCTTGTTGGCCGATCCAAAGGCCCTAAGACTGACCATTGATAGCATGGTGAGCAAGTATAAAGACCAAGGCTTTACCAAAATCATTGGCACAGAGTCTCGCGGCTTTATCTTTGGCGCCCCGTTGGCTTATGTACTGGGCATTCCTTTTATTCCTGTGCGTAAGCCGGGTAAACTGCCGCGTGAGGTCATTGCACAAAGCTACCAGTTAGAATATGGTGAAGATATTCTTGAATTGCACAAAGATGCTATCGAACCCGGCGATAAAGTACTGCTCGTTGACGACTTACTCGCTACCGGCGGCACCATAGAAGCGACTGCCAAGCTGGTGGCCAAATTAGGCGGCCACGCCAGTGACGCAGCATTTGTGGTTTCTCTACCTGCTCTAGGTGGTGAACAGCGAGTGCGTGAGCAAGGTATCGATGTGTTCAAATTAGTTGAATTTGAAGGCGATTAAACATGAGCTATCAGGTTCTTGCCCGTAAGTGGCGACCGCAAACCTTTCATCAACTCGTGGGTCAAGACCATGTCAAACAAGCATTGGTTAATGCCTTAAACGAGCAGCGTTTGCACCACGCTTACTTGTTCACCGGCACTCGCGGTGTGGGCAAGACCACTATAGCCCGGATTTTTGCCAAAAGCCTGAACTGTGAGCAGGGTATCTCGGCACAGCCATGTGGTCAGTGTAGTACTTGCCTAGATATTGAAGCCGGTAAATACATTGACCTTATTGAGATCGATGCGGCATCGCGGACCAAGGTTGAAGACACCCGAGAGATTCTAGATAACGTGCAATATGCCCCGACTCGCGGGCAGTTCAAGGTTTACCTCATTGATGAAGTGCACATGCTTTCCAAGCACAGCTTTAATGCGCTGTTAAAAACATTGGAAGAGCCACCTGAGCACGTTAAGTTTCTGCTAGCGACGACCGATCCGCAAAAATTGCCTGTAACCATTTTATCTCGTTGTTTACAGTTCAATTTAAGTGCGCTGTCGGTGCAACAGATCAGTACTCAGTTAGCGCATGTGCTCAGCCAAGAGCAACTCGATTTTGAACAGCCAGCCTTGGCGGTGTTGGCTAAGGCTGCCGATGGCAGTATGCGAGATGCACTGAGTTTAACCGATCAGGCCATTGCGCAAACCAATGGGCAGTTGCACGAGGGGCCGATTAAAGACATGCTCGGGCTGATGGATGTGCGCTATGCCCAGCAATTGCTCAGTGCGGTATTGCTCGGCGATGGCGATGAGCTGATCCAGCAAATTCGCAATTTAGCACAACACAACCCGAATTATATTGCCGTACTCGATGACCTTTTGAATCTTACACACAGTGTGCAATTGACTCAGCTGGTGCCCAGTGCAGCGCTACTAAACGACCGTGACAGTGATTATATTACTGAGGTAGCAAACACTGCTGATACGCAACATATCCACTTGATTTATCAATTGTTGTTAGCGGGTAAGCGGGACCTACAGTGGGCCAGCTCTGCGCAAGTGGGCTTTGAGATGTTAATGCTACGCCTGCTCGCTTTTGAACCACAGTATGGCACTTCGACCACATCGACGGCTCAACAGACGCTGTCTCGTGGTGATAATGAAGAAAAAACGGCGAACCTGCGGGCAATGCTAGCACGTAACAAGGCTGGGTTAGAAAATACTGCTCAGCCTCAGCCTCAGCCTCAGCCTCAGCCTCAGCCTCAGCCTCAGGAGCCACACGCAGAGGCGCAGCAAAATACTTCTGCTTTTGAACCGCAACGCGCAGAACCCGCCATGGCCACCGAACCTGCGCCAGCGCAATCCGTTGCAAATGGTAGCGATAATCAGGGGGTAAACGCAGCAAATTCCCAATATGAAGCTGACTCTCAAGATGATCAGCATCATGAAGCGATGGCCGCGCAGCAGTTTGAGCAAGTGATGCAGCAGGCGCATGAACAAGGTTATCAACCCCACACAGAGAATGCGCAAACAGCAATGGCTAGCAAGCAGGGCGCAGAAGTAGCCGCCAATGCAGGTGCTGAGCCAGGCCCCGCGCCCGCTTCACCAGCGCAGCAGTTAGACCAACTACAAGATGAGGCGCAGTCTGCCATTGCGCGTATCTTAAAAAACCGCAAGTTGGGAACAGCGAGCAGGCCTGTGCAAGAGGATGATAATGCAAAAAAGGCCGAGGCCCGAACTAAACGGGCCACCGCCGTAAGCACTGCGAGCCAAGAAACGGCCAATACCGCTCCACCCGAAAAAACCAAAGCGCAGCGGCAACAATCGCCAGCACAGCGGTTAATGCATAAACACCAGCCTGATCCGCAAAAATTGGCCCCTGAGCTGGTGGAGCAACTAGAAGCGCCGGCTTCACCGCGCAAAGAGTTTCAGCAAGAGCAAGTCGCTATCGCCGCACCTGAAGGTTTTGAAAGCAGTGTAAGTGATGTCAAATTTGCGCACCAACAGGATGACTGGGCACATATTATTGAGTCTATGGGTCTCGGTGGGCGTATTAGGCAGTTTGCCTTGCATAGTCGCTATCAAAAACAAGGCACAGAGCTGACGTTGCATGTAGAACAAAGCCAGCGCCATCTAGACAGCAGTGCGTTACGTGAGCGCTTACAACAAGGGTTAGCTGAGCACTTTAAAGAACCATTGAACGTGCAGATTGAATTTGTCGATGAATTGCAACAAACGCCGTTTTTAATTCAGCAAAGCATTGATGGCCAGCGCTATCAACAAGCGGTTGCTGCAGTGAAAGCAGATGAACACGTGCAGCAGATGATGACGCAATTTTCAGCAATCTTGGACGAAAACTCGGTTCAAGCATTGTAATTTACGGCTGTTGGCCTTATCTTTGCCAGCAGAGCGATTTTTAACGAGAGAGAGCACTATGTTTAAAGGCGGAATGGGCAATATGATGAAGCAAGCGCAGCAAATGCAAGAGCGCATGCAAAAGGCCCAAGAAGAAATTGCCAATTTAGAAGTGACCGGTGAAGCCGGTGCGGGCTTAGTTAAAGTGACCATGTTAGGTAGCCACAATGTACGCCGCGTGGAAATCGATGAAAGCCTAATGGAAGATGACAAAGACATGATTGAAGACTTGCTTGCAGCCGCGTGCAATGACGCTGTACGTCGCGTAGCAGACGAAAGTCAAAAACGTATGTCTGAAGTAACCGGTGGGATGAACTTACCCCCAGGCATGAAAATGCCGTTCTAAATCTGTATCTAGATTTATGTGTTTAGCCCCGCTTTATAGCGGGGTTTTTTATTTCTTTAAGATAGCAAACACAGAGGCTCTTGAGGACTGCTACACTCAACTACAAAGGAAGAGGGAGCCGCTGTCATGAATGATATATTGGTGGTCGAAGATCAGGAATTTGATTTTCGTATTATTAAAGCCATATTGGAAGAAAAGCACCACTCACTGACTCACGCTACATCTGCTGAGCACGCGTTGGTTGAAATTCATCGCCATTTACCGGCACTTATTCTGATGGACATAGAAATGCCTGGTATGAATGGGTTAGAGCTCTGTCGGCAGCTTAAGCAGGATGAGTACAGCGCCCATGTGCCAATCATTTTTATTAGCTCATACTCTGATCGCCAACATATTGATGATGCCTTTGCCGCCGGTGGCGTCGACTACATTGTTAAGCCCTTTAATAAAACTGAAGTACAACAACGGGTCAGTACCTACCTTATGCTGATAGAGGCAACGCATCGACAACAACAGATAAGCACGCTCAAAGATATTCTTTTGATGACCTCAGGGCTGGCACATGAACTCAATACGCCGCTCGGAAATTGTCTAACAGCGAGCGGGTCGTTAGAGATGCAGAGTCAAACACTGTATCAAGCACTGAATAAAAAATCCCTAACCGCCAAAGCGTTAGATTCTGGCTTGCAGAAAATCGACCATGCCAACACCTTGCTGATGCGCAATTTGCTGAAAACCAGTGAAATGGTGGGTGAGTTTCAAACTATGTTTAATGACTACAGCACCCCAGACGGTGAATATTCATGATATGGCGTTATTGTTATTCGAGCCCTTCACTTACCAAAGTTACCCCTTTCGGCTTTCGTTTGATGTGCAAGGGCAGCTGCATATGGATCACGGCAGCAATACCATACAGCGGGTTCTGTTGGAGTTAATGGCTAATAGCTGCAAACATGCTCAGTTAGAGCCGGGTGATAATTTAGAGGTCGTGCTCAAGCTTGAGCAAAGGGGTCAATATGCGCAACTTATCTATGAAGATAACGCAGCGGAATTATCAGCCGAGCAAGCGGCGCAAATATTGTCACCCTTTTATACCACAGCACGAGCTAATGGGGCATTGGGGCATTGGGGCTTGGGGGAACCCGTATTGCCCAAGGCATTACCCTGGTGCTTAATGGCTCTATTGAAGTACAGGCGCTGCGCCCGCGTGGTGTGCGTTTTAGTATACAAGTGCCGCTACAGAGCCAATCTGGTTCACCTAATCGCTTGCAAGCAGGAGCGCGCTACTAAAAGCCCTTGAGCCTAAGTGCTGAAGCGCTTTATACTGGGGTTTTAGCGCCAAGGTCAATGTCTGCCTTGTGCTCTTGCCAACGCTTGTGGCTAGGCCACCGGTGTATTCATGACCTCTGTGGTACTTGGGATCCGTTATGCAATTATCTCCAAAATTAACGCAACTTGTTGACGCTTTACGCTGCCTACCAGGCATTGGCCCGAAATCAGCGCAGCGCATCGCTTTTCATTTATTAGAGCGAGACCGAGAAGGGGGGGCACAATTAGGGCAAGCCTTAAACCAAGCGATGCAAGACATTGGTCACTGCCAAAGCTGTCGTACCTTTACAGAGCAAGATATCTGCGAGTTATGTAGCAATATAAAGCGCCAAGATTCGGGCTTGTTATGTATTGTGGAATCACCCAGTGACGTCTTGGCGGTTGAACAAACAGGGCACTATCAAGGCTTATACTTCGTATTAATGGGTCATCTTTCGCCACTCGATGGCATTGGCCCGAATGAAATTGGCCTAGACGTGTTAGAGCAAAAACTTGCCCAAGGCAGCATCAATGAAGTGATATTAGCGACCAACCCGACAGTTGAAGGCGAAACCACGGCTCATTACATTGCCCAGTTGTGTAAACAGTACAATGTCGGTGCGTCGCGCATCGCCCATGGCGTGCCCGTTGGAGGCGAGCTTGACTTAGTCGATGGTATGACATTATCCCATGCCTTCAATGGTCGTAAACAAGTGCAATATGAAAGCTGACTTTTAGAGAAGTCTGTTTACTTACAAAAAACCGCCGTTAGGCGTTTTTTTTATGCGTACGCTCTTGAATCCGAGATGCAATACCCCATATACAGAGCATATCTGCTTCCCAGACATGCTGGGATTGTTTGCTAACGGAGAGAGAAATGACAGCAACATCAGAAAAAGAAACGCTCGGCTTTCAAACCGAAGTAAAGCAACTGCTTAACTTAATGATCCACTCTTTGTATTCCAACAAAGAGATTTTCCTACGTGAGTTGGTTTCTAATGCGTCAGATGCGGCAGACAAGCTGCGTTTCTTGGCGTTAGAAAATGACAGTTTGTATGAAGGCGATGCCGACTTAAAAGTGCGTATTAGCGCAGACAAAGATAAAAAAACTGTCACCATCAGCGATAACGGCATAGGCATGAACCGTGATGAAGTGGTGAGTGCATTGGGCACGATTGCCAAATCGGGTACCGCTGAGTTTTTCCAAAACCTTACTGGAGATAAAGCTAAAGACTCGCAACTCATTGGTCAATTCGGTGTAGGTTTTTACTCGGCCTTTATCGTTGCCGACGAAGTGACTGTGCGCACGCGCAAGGCCGGCGAAAGCCAGGCTGTTGAATGGCAGTCAAAAGGCGAGGGTGAGTACACACTCGCGAATATCGACAAGCCGAGTCGAGGCACTGAGATTATCTTACATCTGCGCGATGATGAAACAGAGTTCCTTGATGACTTCCGCCTACGCGGTATCGTGACTAAATACTCAGACCATATTTCGATCCCAGTGGAAATGTATCGCGAGCCAGTGCCTGAATCTGAAGGCCCTGACGGTGAGAAAATTGAAGCTAAGCCCGGTGAGTGGGAAGCTATTAACAAAGCTGAAGCTTTATGGACACGTGATAAATCTGAAATCAGCGATGAAGAATATCAAGAATTCTACAAGCATGTAGGCCACGATTGGGAAGAGCCACTGACATGGGCGCACAATAAAGTAGAAGGTAAGACTGAATACACTAGCCTGCTTTATATTCCTAAGCGTGCACCGTTTGATTTGTATAATCGCGACCGCCAAAACGGCTTAAAACTGTATGTGCAACGCGTCTTTATCATGGATGACGCAGAGCAATTTATGCCTGGCTACTTACGCTTTGTAAAAGGTTTGCTTGATTCCAATGATTTACCATTGAACGTGTCTCGTGAAATTTTACAAGACAACAAAGTGACCCAGGCGATCCGCAAAGGCTGTACCTCGCGGGTATTAAAAATGCTTGACCGCATGGGCAAAAACAAGCCTGAGCAGTACCAGACTTTCTGGAATGAGTTTGGTGGGGTGATTAAAGAAGGCCCAGCTGAAGATATGGCTAACAAAGAAGCCATTGCCAAGCTGCTGCGCTTTGCTTCAACGCACAGCGATGAAGCAACTCAGAATGTATCACTAGAGCAATACATTGAGCGCATGGATGAAGGCCAAGACAAGATTTACTACGTTGTGGCTGATAGCTTTGAAGCAGCGAAAAACTCACCGCATTTGGAGATTTTCCGTAAAAAAGGCATCGAAGTCTTACTGCTGAGCGATCGTGTTGACGAGTGGATGATGAGCCACCTTACTGAGTTCCAAGAAAAGCAGTTCCAGTCGATTACTCGTGGCGATCTTGACTTAGGTGACTTGGACGACGAAGAAAGTAAAAAAGCGCAAGAAGAGTCGGAGAAGGAAGTAGCAGGACTTTTAGAGCGCATCAAAGAGGTGCTTAGCGATAAAGTTAAAGAAGTACGCTTTACACACCGCTTAACTGACTCGCCAGCCTGTGTTGTTGCTGATGAGAACGACATGAGCTCGCAAATGATCAAGTTGATGGAATCAGTTGGGCAGCAAGCGCCGGAAACCAAGCCGGTGTTCGAGCTTAACCCTGAGCACCAACTTGTGAAACATTTAAATGATGAGCAAGACGAAGATAAGTTCAAGCAGTGGTCAGAAGTATTGCTTGACCAAGCACTATTGGCTGAGCGCGGCAGCTTAAAAGACCCAGCTGGCTTTGTTAGTCGACTGAATAAGCTCATGCTTGATTTAAATAAGTAAACAGTTCCCAACCGAAAGGCCCGAGCAATAGCTCGGGTTTTTTTATTGATTAATTTATAAAAAACGGGAGGTTAGGGGTTTTCAAGCGAGTTAAAAGAACATAGAATAACGTCGTGTTTTGGGGCTATAGCTCAGCTGGGAGAGCGCTTGCATGGCATGCAAGAGGTCGGCGGTTCGATCCCGCCTAGCTCCACCAATCACTTCTTTTACTTACCAGTACATTGATTCCCTTTTTTTAAGTTGCGAATATCTGATCTTACAGTTTAGATGAACAGGTTTAGACTTCATCTGACTGGCAGCTATGAGCAAAGAATAGACGTTCTCTAGCTAGCCTTGGCAGTGCCATCCTAATGCCAGCAAGAATGTTGCTCCAGCCAATACGTTTCTTTCAAAGCTTGCCATCTACAAAGACTTCATAACAATCAGTTTGGTTTGCTTTAAACAACTACATTATGGAAAGAATAAATAAATTACCTACTGAGTATTTTTCTGGTAACGAAGTCACCCACCCTATTTTACTCTGTGCAACAGCTGCGGCAAGGTTCAAATTGTTGCCCCTATGGCCTGTCGAAGTGCTTAGGTGAAAACCTACCTGAACTGGCACTGTATAAGTGTTGATTGTATGGATTTTATGTGTTTATATACCTCCCATTTTTTAATGGAACATATCATGAAGGAACATATCATGAGTCAATTACGCTCATTTTGTTACTTTGCTCTGCTAATGCTATTAACAGCGTGTGGCGGCGGAAGTGATTCTGGCGACAGTAATAGCAGCGAAGGTAACAGCCCAGTACCACAAACCGCTATTTCATTTGCTGAAAATTCAATCCAAATATTGATAGACGAGATCCCACCAGTTAATAAGATATCAGGAGGCTCAGGCACGGGAGCAATAACGTTCTCATCTTCAGACTCATCAATAGTAGAAGTAATGAACCCTCAAACCGGGCAAATAAAAGGTATTGGAGCAGGAAGTGCAACCATTACTGTATCCAAAAGTGGTGATTCTCAGTACAAGTCAGCATCTGCCAGTTATTCAGTTGAAGTTAAAAAGCGTGAGCAAGAAGCATTAATTTTTGATGCAAGTTATGTCACAAAGTTTGTGGACGATTTAAACTTTACAAACCCGCTCAATGGTGGAAGTGGTACAGGCTCAATAACCTATAGTTCGAGCAACCCAGACGTTGCAACTATTGACCTTACATCTGGAGACGTAACTTTTACAGGTAATGGCACAACAATCATAAAAGCTACCAAATCCGCAGATGAAATATATAATTCAGCAGAAGCGTCTTATTCATTGACAATAAATAGAAGAAATCAAGACGACATTGTTTTTGAGCAAGACTCACTTTACATCTATATAGATGAAACTAAAACTAATCACTATACAGGCGGGAGTGGAGAAGGACTGGTTACCTATTCGACATCCAATGCCGAAGTTGTGCTCATTAACACCGAAACGGGTTTATTGACACCTGTGGAAGCAGGTTCTGCTACCATTAACCTGACTAAATCGGGTGACACTTTTTATGAACCTCAAACAGCTCAGTTCACAGTTAATGTAACAAAAAGAGAGCAGGAGCCTTTATCATTCCAGTCTAACTCTTTAGATTTGTTAATTGATACCCCGATACAGAGCAATCCTTTATCAGGAGGTACAGGCTCAGGTACTATAACTTATCAATCCAGCGATACATCAGTGGTAGATGTCAATTCAAATACAGGAGAATTAACATTACTCACAGATGGGGTTGCAACTATAACCGCAACAAAAGCTTCAGATGCTGTGTACAGTGAATCAAAAGCTTCCTACGATGTTGATATCAGTTATATATTAGATGAGCTCAATATTGCCATTAGCTTAACAAATGCAGAGCTAACATGGAGTAAACAAAGTCAGCAACTGGAGCTATACAGAAGTACCGACGCCAACTGTGATATAGCCAATTACACTGCATGCGATAATTCGCAGATGAATATTATATCCGCACAAGATGCACTGCCACTTCAAGATAGCTTTATAAATGTTCAGCGTTCAGTAGACACGCTAGAACACCAAAGTGCCTATATTAAAATTGCTCACGAAGACTATATTTCTAATACCGTCCATGTAACACCTTCCTTACCTCCTTTTAAACTTGGGTTTGGCGCTCAAATGGTATCCTTTAAAGGTAAGTTGTGGTTGATAGGGGGTGAATACTACGAAGGCGACGATACTATTTGGCAAACTGGCATTTGGTCTTCTCCAGATGGAATAAACTGGCAACTTGAGGTTGCAAATGCGCCATTTGGGGGGCGTGCATACTTTGAATTAATTGAATTTAATGAGCAGCTTTATTTAGTAGGTGGTCAAAAAGGAAGGGGAACAGGTGGAGCTGCGGTAGAACAGTCAGATGTGTGGCGCTCTGATGATGGAGTTAATTGGACATTAATCCAACCTAATCCAGGGTTTTATATAGGAAAGGTAGCATCTGCAATCGTCTTTCAAGGTAAGCTATGGCTATATGGAGACGCTTACGGTAGTGAAAATAGCACAATCTACTCGACCGAAGATGGGTTCAATTGGACTGTGCAAAATAGCTCGGCAGCATATAAGCCTAGACGTAAGCCTACATTATTTGTCCACGATGACATCATGTGGATGTACGGTGGCCTGGTAATTGAAAGTAACCAAGCAAAGGCGGCTAACGAAATTTGGTCATCAGAAGATGGAGTTAATTGGAGCTTGAGGAATGCAGCCCCCAATATTCCAAATGAATATGCTAATACTAGTAAAGTGTTCAATTTTAACGGCAAACTTTGGATGATTAACGGACAAGCTTATACCGCTAATAATAGCGCCGTCTATTCATCTGATAATGGAATAGACTGGACGGTCGAAGCAAGCCCTATTATATCTAGGTTTAATACCTATTTAACAGGTGCTAAGTTCTCTGATAGGCTGTGGATATACAGTGGTCGACAAGATGAGTATATCTGGCACTCCAAAGACGGAAAAGATTGGAGAACCTATGTCGAGCTACCAGAACTAGAATGGAGCTCAAGGCAAAAATAATCCTAGGGTGATGATAGCAATTTAACGTGGACACCCATTCAACTTATCCACCCCAATTTGTATGTTGGGGTGGTTTGTCTTAGTTTGACGTTGAATGGGTGTTTTTATAAATAAAAGTTTAGTTCGCTGATACAGGCGCAAGTGTTTCGAAAGTAGAGTGTAAACGCATTGCAAGGTGCTAAATTAGGGCGAAATTAAATAAGCTCGTCGCTTCGCTTGATTTTAGCTTATTCAATTCTGGCTGTTAGCTCAGCGTTGGTATGATCCCACATGTCAAGCAGAGTACACCGATCTCTGTCTAAACCTTTAACCTTCAGTTGCCGCTCAATAAATTGAGTTAACACATCGAATGAAGCAAGTAGTGTCGTCAGTTATCATGGCGAAGCGTCGCCTTGGTGGTATTCGTGGGTTACTCTCCTTTCGGTGAGCTGCGCCTACTTTACTGAGCCCGTCGTGATTACTTCACAGCGACCCATTGCCTCCAATCTATGTTCGTGGTGCAATAATTATTGCTATCTCAAGCGATAACCAAGTCACTATTGGCAACTCAAAACTCTCTAAGAGTTTGCTTCGCTCAAAACACTAATTTGGTTAAGCAGTCTTGTGAATCTGTCATGGTTACAATTCGAGCTGATAAGTCGGCCAAAAATAAAGTTGTTTATGGCACAATCAAAAAAAATAAAACCATTGAGCTATCAAGTGTCGCAGTAACCCTAACTAGCGCATCAATGGATAGACGCTTTTAGCTCGGCGGTCACTCATTCTTCGCTATTTTAGGCAAGCTTAATCCGGCCATTACGCCTGCGTCAGCACTCATATTCATACAACAAGGAGGTTTTATGTTCCCATTGGAAGTGTTTGTTGCTTATCGCCAGGCCCTGATAACTTGCTCGCGATTGGTCGAGGCTTAAGTCAAGGGAGGCAGGCGGCGGTAGAGTCAGGGCTGTCTTCTGGAGCGGGTATTTTATTTCATGTTGTCGCCGCAACTTTCGGACTAACGCTTCTAATTCAAACCCCGGAAGTAGCATTTTACGTCGTGAAACTTCTTGGTGCTGCATATTTAATTTGGTTGGGTATAAAGGTTCTTCGTTCGAGGAATCTGTTCTCATTAGAGCCCGTGAAAAGGCAGTCTTTGAAAGTTATTTTGTCAACGGGCTTTCTATTAGCAGCGTTCAATCCAAAGCCCGGCATGTTTGTTCTTGCTTTCATACCTCAGTTTGTAAATCCAAACTTAAGGTCAGTGACAATTCAAATGTTAGGCTATGGAGTCTGGTTTGCGGTATTAACAGCAGTAGGCTTCAGCTTTATGAGTGCTTTCTCGCCTCAGTTGTCCGAGTGGTTCAGAAATAAACCTAAACTCGTGTCAGGGCTCAATATTGGCGCAGGCATAACATTTGTCTCTTCGGGGCTGGCGGTGGCTTTTATGAAGCAGCGATAATCCAACTACTCTTAGTATTTAAGAATAATTCGCAATGCTTGTCGTTTTTACTTCTCTTAGAGTGTAGGTAAGTGTTGCTCACACCCTAATGCGGCATTACCATCGCTCTCTAGTGGCACAAATGCGACTGTCAGACTTGATTGAATTCTGTCAATCGAACCTAACTGATGAACCTTTATTCACTTCCCCCTTGGCGTTAGCAAAAGGAGTTTATGAGTACGCATAAGTACCATAAATAGGTATATTTGTTATTTTAATGTAAATTTATGTAAATGTCGTAACCTATTGTTTATTTTGTGCTTATTTGTAAAAATCAATATTTAAAGCTCAATTATCGAACACTTGTTAATTGAGAATTTATATTTGTATGATTATTCTGCGTTCCAAAATAACTAATAACGGAACGTATCATGCGGTGGATATTTTTAGCGCTTATCAGCGTGAGTGCAGGCGCACTTCTTTGGATTTATCTTGGGCAGCAAGGCCCAAGCACTCATCATAACGCAACAATCGAAACAGCCGAGCAGCAACCCCCTGTTGCACAAATATCAATACACAAACAAGCGGTCACTGAACCGAAAAGCAGTTCCCAACCTTTGCTAAAGACACCAGCGAAGCACGATAGGCATCAGCCTACTGACTTTGGTGTTGCCTCGGTCAATAAGGTATCGAAAACCGCGCAAGCAAAGCTGCAAGAGGCGGGCGTGATCCCAACCGACTTACACAATGAAGCCTATGTGGAATTTGACCTGAGCGCGTTGCGTGCTCTTGAAGCCGGTGACACTTTTGAACTGATGATACCGCAAACTCAAGAGAGCTTTGTTGCTGAAGTAAATAACGTCAGTGTCGCTGAAAATGGCGATAGGAGTGTGTTTGGTGCGGTAACAGGGGCAGGGGGGCGTTTTCATACCACGGTATTAACTGTTGGAAAAGACGCCGTCTATGGTCAGCTGACGGCACCCAGTGGCAATTATGTTTTTGAATCAAAAGACGAGCATGGATGGATAGCGGCAAAACGCGATCTTTATCGCCAGCACCAAGAGCAAGAGGTGCATGCAAGTAGTCACCAAGCTGACGCCAACCCGGAAAATTTCAATCCTCAATTTACAACCACCCCCACTAACTAAAAATAAGGGAACAATAATGAAAAAAATCGTAAAATCAGCGCTTATTGCAAGTGCTATGGGTGCGTCAATGGCGCAAGCAGCGACGATTGATATTGGTATTTTGTATACTGATGAAGCAGCAGCGGCTACAGGTAATATTAATACAAAGATCAATCAGTTGATTGCTTTTGCGAATCAGGTTTACAGTCAAAACGGTATTGATCTACAGCTTCGTGTTGCTGGCCAGCAAAACCTAGGTAATTACAGTATCAGCCCCTCAAGCAGTTGGTTGAACTCAGTGACCAATGCTTCGAGTGTTCAAAACCTGCGTAATAGCTGGGGAGCCGATATGATGGCTGTGCTAGGTAAAGGTGCGGGCTCGAATGGTTATATTACCTGCGGTATTGCTTGGGTAGGCCAAGGCAGCAGTGCTTCTGGTAACTTATATGCCTCTACTTCAAACAACATGTATAGCATTACCGCAGTGGACTGTGGAGCAACCACCTTTGTTCATGAACTAGGACATAATCAAGGCTTGGCCCATTCACGCAAACAAGGCGATACCAGTGGCGGTGTGTATGTCGATGGTATGGGCCACGGCGTTGATAATCAATTTGCCAGCATTATGGCCTACCCACATGTATTTGGCAGTGCCACGCAATATGATTACTTTGCCAATCCAAACTGGAGTGTAAACGGTCTCCCTTACGGCATAACTGGGCAAGCGTATGCTTGGAAAACCGTGGAAGCAACGAAAAACAGTATCGCCAACTTTAAATAGTATTCCCCCTGAATGAGGAGCACCACTGTGGTGCTCTTTTTTATCACTGCCGTTAATCGCATCAGGTTGCCAATCGTTATCCAAGCGCCCATAGTATTTGGCGAATAATAACAAAAGCCCTAGGCCATAAACGGAGAGCCTCATGAAGTCTATACTTTATACATTCGCAGCACTGAGTGCTTTAGCAGCGCAACCTGCTATGGCTGACGATGAACCCATTGCCATTGCTATCCATGGTGGTGCCGGCACCATCGAAAAAGCCCGCTTCACTGCGGAGCAAGAAAAAGCCTATCGCGACAAACTCAAGCAGGCGGTTGAAGCCGGCTATCAAGTATTAGCGCAAGGAGGTGAAAGCCTAGATGCAGTCAATGCGGCGATCAATGTACTGGAAGATTCTCCTTATTTTAATGCCGGCAAAGGGGCCGTTTACACCTATGAAGGCACTCATGAGCTCGATGCCTCGATCATGGATGGACGTACGCGCCAAGCCGGCGCTGTAGCTGGAGTAAAGCACATTAAAAACCCTATTAACTTGGCACGCTTAGTAATGACGAACTCTGTTCATGTGCTGCTCAGCGGTGCAGGGGCTGAAGCATTTGCTCAGCAGCAGGGGGTGGAGAAGGTTGATAACAGTTACTTTGATACAGAGCATCGTTATGAAGCCTTGCTCAAGGCAAAACAAAAATTAGATAAAGCCAAGCCCGCAAGTCAAGACTACCAAGCTCGTCATCAAGCGTTACCCACATCCTATAAAATGGGTACGGTTGGCGCCGTAGCTTTGGATAAACACGGTAATATGGCAGCGGGTACATCAACAGGAGGTATGACGGCGAAGCGCTTTGGTCGTATTGGTGATTCTCCGATCATTGGCGCGGGTACATTCGCCGACAATGAGTCTTGTGCGGTTTCAGCAACCGGCCATGGTGAGTTCTTCATCCGTTATCAAGTAGCGAGCGACATTTGCGCACGTGTGCAATATCAGCAAAAAAGCATAGCGCAGGCGGGGAAAGAAGTTATTTTTGGACCCATGTTTGACGCTGGTGGAACCGGGGGAGTCATCATTGTTGATGGCAAAGGAAACATCAGCATGCCGTTTAATACCAAAGGTATGTATCGCGCTAGCAAGTCATCAACCAGTGACACCTATGTAGCGATTTTTAAAGACGAATAAATCCTTCAAAGATATAAGCAATTTTGTAAACGCCAACTATAGTTAGCTATGTTGGCGTTTACTTATTTGGGGGTGCCTATGCAATCAATCAAAGTCGCTGATTATTACAACCATAGACCAGTAAAATTCAAAGCCACTATGCCGATTGAAACGGCTGTAGAGAGGCTATTACAAAGCGGCCAAACCGGAGGACCTGTTGTCGACGACCTCGGAACCATCATCGGTTTCGTGTCGGAGCAGGATTGCTTACAACATATGTTGACATCCACTTACCAAAATGAAGCACATACAGTTGTTGGTGATGTCATGACCAAAGAGCCACTGTGTGTGACGCCAGAGGAGAGTGTGATGACACTCGCCGAAAATATGAAAGTTGATAAGCCGAAAATGTACCCGGTATGTGATGAACAGGGTAAGTTACTCGGGATTATCACCCGCGCGCACATCCTACTGGCATTGGATAAGCATCTGCATTGTAATTATACGTCCGGACATCGATTTGTTTAGTGTTGCTGTAGGCTCTGATTAATAGCCAAAAAGGCCCAGCCATCGGCATTCAGAGCTTAATACCCGCTACACTTGGCGCTGATAGTTTGCTAAGCTTAGCGACCATTTTTAAGTCGTTAATTAGGGGCCTGAGTGTCAGCAAGCAAGCCGTTGTATGGTAAACTCTCCGAGTGTTTGAAAAAGGATCAGTTTGTATTAAAAAGGCGCCTACAAGGCGCTGATAAGATTTCCGACTCCGAGAAGCAACAAAGCGTACTGGCCAAAATTGAGCGGGCGATAGAGCACAGCATCAGCCATCGCACACAACGCCTTGAACAACTGCCAAAACCGCAATTCCCAGCGGCCCTGCCGGTTAGCGATAAACGTGAAGACATAAAAGCAGCAATAGCGAAGCACCAAGTGGTGATTGTCGCCGGTGAAACCGGATCGGGTAAGACGACTCAGCTGCCAAAGATTTGCTTAGAGTTAGGCCGTGGCGTTGAGGGCTTAATTGGCCACACTCAACCACGTCGATTAGCCGCTCGCAGTGTGGCAGCGCGTATTGCCGAAGAACTCCATAGCGAAATCGGCGAAACCGTCGGTTTTAAAATACGCTTTAGCGACCAGGTCAGTGAACGCAGCTACATTAAGCTAATGACTGATGGTATCTTACTTGCAGAGATACAAAACGACCGCTACCTGAATCAATACGACACTATTATTATCGATGAGGCGCACGAGCGCAGTTTAAACATCGACTTTATCCTTGGTTATTTAAAGAACCTGCTACCCAAGCGCCCGGATCTTAAAGTAATTATCACCTCAGCAACCATCGACCCAGAGCGTTTCTCTCGCCACTTTAATGACGCCCCAATCATTGAAGTCTCCGGACGCACATACCCCGTTGAAGTACGTTATCGGCCCTTAACCGAGATACAAGGCGGTGACGACAACCAAGATGAGAATGATCAACTGCAGGGTATTTTTGATGCTGTAGATGAGCTCTACAGCGAAGGCCCTGGGGATATTTTGATTTTCATGAATGGTGAGCGCGAAATTCGGGATACCGCCGATGCCTTGAGCAAGCGCAACTTAAAGCATACCGAAGTGCTGCCTTTGTATGCACGATTATCCAATGCCGAACAAAATCGCATATTCCACCCCGGTAATAAACGCCGTATTGTGCTCGCCACGAATGTGGCCGAAACCTCACTGACGGTGCCTGGGATCCGCTATGTCATAGACCCGGGTACGGCGCGTATTAGCCGCTACAGTTACCGCACTAAAGTCCAGCGCCTACCTATTGAAGCGGTGTCGCAAGCCAGTGCCAATCAACGTAAGGGCCGGTGTGGCCGGGTTGAAGCGGGGGTGTGTATACGTTTATACAGCGAAGAAGACTTTCTTGGTCGTCCAGAATTTACTGACCCAGAAATTCTACGTACTAACTTGGCGTCGGTCATTTTGCAAATGCTGGGTTTGGGGCTTGGTGATATTAGCCAATTCCCTTTTGTACAGCCGCCGGATAGCCGCAACATCAACGATGGTGTGCGCCTGCTTGAAGAGCTCGAAGCAGTGCAAGCGAGCAAACATAAAGGGCGGACCAAGCTCACTAAGTTGGGACGTGACCTAGCACGCTTGCCGCTGGACCCTCGGTTAGCGAAGATGGTGCTTAGCAGTGTCTCCATGGGGGCGATGCGTGAAGTGATAGTGATTGCAGCGGCGTTAGCCATTCAAGACCCCAGAGAGCGTCCGCAAGAGAAAAAAGCCAAGGCCGATGAGCTGCATGCGCGCTTCGATGATGAGCATTCTGATTTCATCGCGTTCTTGAATTTGTGGCATTATTTGGAGCAGCAACAGCAAGCGCTCACCAACAATCAATTCCGCAGGTTATGCCAAAAAGAGTTTCTGGCATATATGCGTATTCGTGAGTGGCAAGATATTGTTTATCAAGTCACGACGATTTGTAACGAAATGGGCCTAAAGGACAGTAACAACGAGCCTGAACATGAGGCGATACATCAGGCGCTGTTGAGCGGGTTACTCAGCCATATAGGCCAAAAAGACGAAAAGAATGCGTTTTATCAGGGCGCACGCAATAGTCAGTTTCATATTTTCCCAGGCTCCAACCTGTTTAAAAAGCGCCCCAAGTGGGTGATGTCTGCCGAGCTGGTGGAAACCTCCAAGTTATATGCTCGCATCAATGCCAAAATTGATGTGAGTTGGCTGGCGCCCCTAGCACAGCACTTGGTGAAACGCAGTTACAGTGAACCGCACTGGCAGAAAAAAGCCGGCGCGGTGATCGCCTTTGAACAACAAACTCTGTATGGCCTCACTATCGTGGCGCGTAAGCGCAGTCAGTACGATAAAATTGACCCGGCCCTTAGCCGAGAAATATTTATTCGCACGGCCTTGGTCGAGCAAGAGCTCGGCGCCAGTGAAGCGTTTTTGCAAGTTAACCGTGAGCTTATCGAAGAAGTTCAAGATTTAGAGAACAAGGCACGCCGACGCGATATTCTAGTGGATGAGCAAGCATTGTTTGATTTCTATGACCAGCACATCCCTAGTGATATATGTAATCGTGTTAGCTTCTTGAAGTGGTACAAAGAACAAAAGCGTCACAACAAACGCTTTTTGTTCATGCGCAAAGAAGACCTGATGCAGCACGGGGCCACTGAGATCACGGCGGATAACTACCCGGATGTGTGGATGCAAGGCAACCTAGTGCTGCCGTTGCAATATAACTTTGAACCCGGGCAAGACGTCGATGGGGTGGCGGTGCAAATTCCCTTGGCGCTGCTCAACCAAGTCAGCGGCGAAGGTTTTGATTGGCATATTCCGGCGCTGCGCCATGAGTTGGTGTGCGCTCTTATCAAATCATTACCGAAAACCCAACGTCGCAACTTTGTGCCGGCACCGAATTACGCGGACGCGGTACTCAGCTCTGTAGAGCCACTGCAAGGGTCGTTGCGTGAGGCGCTGGCGCTGCGCCTATTTCGCATGACTGGAGCCAAAGTGGACGCTGAGGACTTTGATACCAGCGCCTTGGATGAACACCTGCGCATGGCGTTTGAAGTGCGTGATGATAAGGGTAAGTTAGTGGCCCGTGGTTATGACGTAGAGGCCTTAAAGACACAACTTGCGGATAAAGTGAGTAATACCCTATCGCAGGTCGCGGATAAGGGCATTGAGCGCGACGGCTTAGTGGAATGGCAATTTGACTCTTTACCCCAGTCCTATGTGAAAAAACAAGGTCAATACGAGGTCAAAGCCTTTGTTGCCTTGGTCGACAAAAAAGACAGCACCGCGATTGAGCTATTCGATTCACCAAGCAAAGCATCTGCAGCGCACCAGTTGGGTCTGCGGCGCATGGTGCTTTTGAATATTCCTTCGCCAATTAAGTATTTACAGCAGAATTTACCGAATAAAGCCAAGCTAGGTTTGTATTTTAACCCCTTTGGTAAAGTGCAATTGCTGATTGATGATTGTATCGCCGCTGGGGTTGATAAGCTTTTAGAGCAATGCGGTGAAATCCGAGACGCTGAAGCGTTTAATAAAGCCAAAGACTTTATTCGCGGCGAACTGGGCGACACTGTGGTGGCGATTGCCTTGCAAGTTGAGCAGGTGTTGAGCTTGGCTCACGGTATTCATAAGCGTATGCGTGGCAAAGTGGACTTAACCATGATCACCGCCCACGGTGATATTAAAAGCCAATTGGAAAGCCTGGTCTTTAAAGGCTTCGTTAGCCATCATGGGGCGCATAAAATGGCCGATTTATGCCGTTATATGAAAGCCATAGATAAACGTTTGGAAAAACTACCGGTGGACCCTAACCGCGACCGTTTGTGTACCCTTGAACTGGATAAAGTAGCGCAGGCGTACCATAAGTGTTTGGCCAAACACCCTAAAGGTGAGCCCCAGCCGCCGGCCTTGCAAGCGCTGTTTTGGATGCAGCAAGAGCTACGTGTATCGTTATTCGCGCAAACACTGGGAACCCCTTATCCGGTTTCGGCAAAACGGGTGTTGAACGCAATTAATGACTATCTCGCCGAGAGTTAACTTGCATTCGCGCTAAGCTGAGGTAACTTTATATTATTAGAGTGATTCAGGTGCTCGCCGACAAGGATAGGGAACAAGTTGAATAATCACGGCAAAGCTAAGCTATTAGTAGTCGATGACGAATATTTTAATTTTACACTGTATGCTCAAGCACTTGGTCAACAGTACCAATTGCAGTATGTTGATTCGGGCAAGCAGTGCTTGAACGAGGCCATCAATCAGCACCCGGACGCCATTATGCTCGATGTGTGTATGCCGGGGCTTGATGGCTTCGACACCTGTCGCATGTTAAAAAACACCCCAGAAACGCAAGATATTCCGGTGTTAATGATATCCGGACTCGAATCCCCCCATGCCAAGCAACAAGGGTACGCCGCTGGTTGTGATGCCTACTTCGTAAAACCCTTATCTTTCAACGAGTTATTGGATAGCTTGCAAACCCTCATTTAATCCGAGTATGCTGCCTATAGCAACACATGTTTCGCCCCTTTAAATGGGCTTTGTGATGCGACCCCAACTGCGGCATGCGTAGGTAGGTAGTGATAGGCCTGCGATCGGCTGCTGTAAAGCACAAAAGGAGAACAACAATGCTTTATGACGACGATAAGCGCGGCTTTATGCGCATGATGGTGAATGCGCAAGCAAAGCTTGAGGTATCACACAATGATAAATATTTGCAGTTAACGGCAACCTGCCGCGACTTGAGCGCCACAGGCATGCAGTTACTGGTTGATGAACCCATCGACCCGGGCGCCACAGTAAAAGTGGATATCAACTCACCCGATGGTTCGGTGCCGCCACTTAAAGCGCTGACCCAGGTCGTGCGTTGTACGCAAGACGACCAGGGACAGTACTGCATTGGTGTGGAAATGATCGATATTAATTAGGGTAAAGCGTTAATACACTTTGCAGATCAGCCCCTTGAGGTAAAAGCCTTCAGGATAAGCGCCTCCGATAGGGTGATCGGCGGCCTGATTTAAGCGCTCGACAATGAGTAGCTCTCTATTGGCGTCTAGGGCAGCATCGGCGACCACTTTTTGAAATAAGTTTTGCTCCATGAGTCCAGAACACGAGAACGTCAGTAGAGTGCCGCCTGGCTTAAGCAGCTGCATCGCCAACATATTGATATCCTTATAGCCTCGGCATGCGCCGTTGAGCTGCGCCTTTGAGTCGGCAAACTTGGGTGGATCCATGACGATGGTATCAAAGGTGCGTCCTTCGCTGCGGTATTCACGAAGTAGCTTAAATACGTCTTGTTTGACAAACTCAGCGCGTCCTAAGTCTAAGTCATTGTGCTGCACATTGCGCTTGGCAATATCAAGGGCTTGCTGTGATACATCGACATTGATCACCTTAGAGCAGCCACCGCGCAAGGCATATAAACCAAACGTGCCGGTGTAACAAAAGCAATTTAATACTTCCTTGTCTTTGGAGAAGCGCTCTAGGGCGGCGCGGCTGTCTCGTTGGTCGAGATAAAAGCCGGTTTTATGGCCTTGCAGAATATCTACCTCGCAGGTGAGGCCATTTTCTTTTATCAACACCGGGTGCTCTGGCGCCGTGCCAGATAGCACGCCGGTTGTTGGCGCTAATCCTTCTTTTTTACGCACCTCTACATCTGAGCGTTCATAAACATGACAAGAAGGGAACAGTTCCACTAACGCGGCGACTATCTCACCTTTGTGACGCTCTGCACCGGCACTTAACAACTGACAGACTAAGTAGTTATCAAATTTATCTATTGTTACTCCAGGAAGGCCGTCAGATTCACCGGCACATAGGCGGAAACCGGTTAACTGGCCTTCTTCAATAGCGTGCTGGCGGGCATCAAGGGCCCGAGCTAAACGGCGATAGAAGAACGCCTGGTCGATAGATTCTTGTTCGTCAAAGCTCCATACCCGAGCGCGAATTTGTGACTGTGGGCTATAAGCGGCCGTAGCCAAGTATGTTCCCTGACTGTCGTAAACGGTGACCGTGTCACCTAGGCCGAGGTTGCCTTTGGTTTTCTTAATTGCTTTTGAAAAGATCCACGGGTGTTTACGTTTCAGTGATTTTTCGCGTCCTGCTTGAAGATAAATCGCACCGGCCATTGAGCCTCCTAATAATTCCTAGAGTGAGTATGTTGAAGCTGCTGTGCACTGAGGCAGTTGAATACCCACCGCAAGGCATGTTGACACGCTAGGTCGTTGGTTTGAGAGGCGCTATTCTAGGCATCTTAAGGCGCTTTCTCAAATTAATTTTGCCAATAGCCGATGAGTGATTTATTGTCATCACATAAACTCTTAATAATGAATACTATGCAAGAAATCGAACAACAATGTCGCGATTTTATTCTCAGTTGCGGTAGCGCCGACTCAGCCCATGACATTACCCATATTGAACGCGTTGTGCAGGTGGCGAAAACTTTGTGTGAACAGGAGCATGCCAAGATTGAAGTGGTGTTGCCTGCGGCGTGGCTGCACGATTGTGTTGCGGTGGCGAAAAACCATCCGGACAGAGCGAAGGCATCGACCATGGCAGCCGACAAGGCGTTAAGCTTTTTGCACAGTATTCATTATGACAGTCGCTATTTCGATGCTATTCATCATGCTATTGTCGCCCATAGCTTTAGTGCCAATATCACACCCACCACTTTAGAAGCGCAGATAGTACAAGATGCCGACCGCATGGACGCCCTTGGCGCAGTGGGAGTGAGTCGCTGCATGAAGGTAGGCGGGGCGATTTGTCGTGGCCTATATCACCCCCAGGATCCGTTTTGTAAGAACCGTCAAGCTGATGACAGTAAATACACCCTTGATCACTTTTTTGTGAAGTTATTGCACATAGGTCAGAGCATGAACACCGCCAGTGCTCGATATGAAGCACATAAGCGCACGCAGTACATGCACGATTTCTTACGCCAACTGGGCGAAGAGATAGGTATTGCCTATGAGTAACCCACCGTTATTGCGTGGCGTACACCATTGCCATATACAAGTGCATGATATTGAGGTTGCATTGGCGTTTTATCGTCACGTAATGGGTTTTGATATCGTCCCCGAGTTGGCTTTTTGGTTTGAACAGCAACACGATGGACCGCTTATGCTGCAAGATCAGGCAAAGTCGATTTGCTTGGCTTTATTTGTTGGTGATAAAAAAAGCAACGGCATCGCGTTTCGTTGTGATGCGTTAGCCTTTGTGCACTGGCAACAGCATCTGCATGATTGTGATATCAAGGTCACGCGAGCCGATCAACAGGTATCTTGGTCATTGTACTTTCGTGATCCCAGCGGCAATGTCCATGAAATTACCTGTTATGAATATGAGGCCGTTGCTGAGCTGCTCTAGCTTGGATACTGTGCTTTAACAGCAAGAATATCGTCCAAACAAGCCATGAAAATATCCACCAGTTCGGGGTCAAAGTGCTTGCCTTTCTCTTCTTGAAGTAACTGCACGGCTTTGTCGATTGGCCAAGGTTCTTTGTATGGCCGCTTCGAAGTTAGTGCATCGAATACATCGGCAATGGCACATATACGGCCCTCTATGGAGATCTCTTCGCCTTGTAAGCCATTTGGGTAGCCGTTGCCATCAAAGCGCTCATGGTGTTCAAGGGCAAGTCTGTGGGCAAGTTGGATTAATGCAGAACTTGAGCCTGCCAAGATATCCGCACCAATGCTGGCATGAGTTTGCATTTGCCGGTATTCGTCTTGATCCAAGCGCCCAGGTTTAAGGAGGATATTATCGGGGATACCGATTTTGCCAATATCATGCATTGGCGCCGCAAGCAGCAACGACTCGGCATGGGCCTCATTAAAGCCATAAGCGCGCGCGATGATGTGGCAATAACGACTCATACGAATTATGTGTTGTCCGGTTTCATTGTCTTTGTACTCGGCTGCATGGCTCAGCCTCTGGATCAATTCAAGTTGCGCTGCTTTGAGTAAGTCAGCTTGCACTAAAGACAAATGATTTTTAACCCGCGCTTTGACGATTGCTGGGCTAATTGGCTTAGTAATGTAATCAACCGCGCCTTTGGCAAAGCCTTGCGTTTCATCAACTTCGTCTTGCATGGCGGTCACAAAAATAACCGGAATAGCCTGTGTACTTGGCTGTTGCTTTAACTGTTCACATACTTCAAAGCCAGACATATCCGGCATCATAACATCAAGTAAAATGAGCGCGGGTTGCTTGCTATGAGCTAATTCCAAAGCTTGAGGCCCTGATTTTGCAAATATAAGGCGATAGTCGTTTCCTAATACTTGATTTAAAACCTTAAGGTTCGTCGGCTCATCATCTACAGCTAGGAGAGTCGGCTTTTGTGTCTCAATCATGTTGCACACCCTGCAGTTGCTCAAGTAATTGCTCAATAGCGGCCTTTGCCGCCGCAAATTCGAATTCGTTAATGAGATTTGCGATATCCATTACTTGTTTATGCCATTGTTGTGGCGTTGCCGCAATAAGTTGTTCACTGTGTTCACTATCATATTCAAAGTTATCGCATAACTGCGCAACCTCCCGCAATAATTGCTTAAAGTCCTCATCGCTATGATGATTACTCACGACTTTGCTAGGCGCGTCAGTATGGTTTTGCAGATATTGATAGAGCTCATCAATACAGCTGAATAAGGCAAACCGATGAGGGTCTTGAACCTGTTTTTGTCGTTCAATCGACTTTAATGTATCGGCTAATTTGGGCAGAGCTAGATTACCGGCTAATCCTTTTAATGTATGCACGTCAACAAGCTGATCGGCGCTGAGCTGCTCATACTTACTCAGTGTTCGCAGCTGCTCATTGCGCTGCCCATAGAAGTGCTTTAGTTCCTTGAGGTAATGCGCTTTTGAACCCCACAGCTCCGCTCCTTGGGTTTCGTTGACTAGCTGCTGGCTGTCGTGGGCGGTGGCGTTAGTTTGTGCGAACACATGTGCAGCCAAATCGATATCGAGAACGCGGGCTATTTCCGTTAGTAAATCGCTCAGCACTACAGGTTTGCTGGCAAAACCGTTCATTCCAGCGGCTTTAGCCGCTTCACGGTCACTGCCCATAACACTGGCCGTTAAAGCAATCACGGGCGTTGTAGCAACCTCGTTGTGCTGCTCATATTGACGCAATTGTCGGGTTGCTTGGAGACCATCACATTTGGGCATATGAATATCCATCAACACAATGTCATAGCTATTACTTGTGGCCAGTTGCACTGCTTGCTCGCCGTCATCAGCTGCCTCTACTTGATGACCGAGTTTAGTTAGGCGTAGTTGCAGTAGCTCGCGGTTTTGCGGTACATCATCAGCCACCAGTATTCGCAATTTAGGCATTTCGCTAAGTGGGGTCAATGAGCTCTGCTCATTGACGTGCTCGCCCGCCACCTGTTTTAGGGGCAGGGTAAAGTAAAATGTACTGCCTTGGCCCAAGGTGCTGGTGACGCCTATATCCCCGCCCATAAGTTGTACGAGCTGGCGGCTAATGGTAGTGCCTAGACCGGTGCCGCCAAAACGCCGCGTGGTACTGTCGTCTGCTTGCTCGAAGGGGTTGAAAATAGCACCCACCCGCTCGGGGGCGATACCAATGCCAGTATCAACCACCTCAAAATAGACACCTTGATTATCGCCACGAACATTGACGGTGACACTGCCTTGCTCGGTAAATTTTACTGCGTTGCCGATTAAGTTGACTAATACTTGACGTAAGCGCTGCGGATCGCCGCGATAGTGCTCACCGAGATTATTATCCATATTCAGGGCAACCGAGAGCTGCTTATGTTCAGCGCTGTGATAAAAGCTGGAGACCACAGAGTCGACGAGAGCCAGCAAATTAAAGGGTACTGACTCAATACTCACTTTACCTTGCTCAAGCTTGGCAGAGTCTAAAATATCATTGAGTAAATGCAATAAAGAGCGTGCAGATTGCAATACGTTGGTGAGTTGCTGACGCTGTTGTTTATTCAATGGGCTATCTAGCAGCACTTCAGAGAAGCCAATGATGGAGTTCATGGGTGTGCGTATTTCATGACTCATATTGGCTAAAAAGGCTTGCTTTGTTTCCGCCGCAGCTTCGGCTTTCTCTTTCGCTTTTACAAGCTCTTGCTCCATTTGTTGGCGCTCACTGATATCGACCAATACGCCTGCAATGAAAAGCTCTTCCCCTTCGGTATGCTCAAATGTTCCCTTATCAATCACCCATTTACGGCTGCCATCGCGACACTGTATTTGGTATTCAAAAGAGTAGTGTTTTTTTCCTTGTGCAAGAGCGCTGTATATTTGCTCGCGCACATAGTTGCTATGCTGCGCAGAGATAAGCATGTCAAAATTAACGCTGCCGTCGATAAATTGCTGGTCATCATAGCCGGTTAATTGTTTTACGATGGGGCTAATGTAGAGCATGCTCCAATGCTTATCTAAACGGCAGCGAAAAGCCACGCCGGGCATATTAGTTAACAAAGTGCGATAATGACGCTCTTGCTGGGCAAGCTGATTTTGCATCGCCTTTTGTGCGCTCAAGTCAGTAATAAAACCTACAAACATGCGCTTTTGTCCGGGAATAGCGACTTCACCAACCCCCAAACGAATGGGGATCAGCGCGCCATTTTTATGTTCGGCGTTGACTTCACGTCCAGAACCAATAATGTTTTTAATGCCGGTACTTTGGTAGGCACTTAAGTAATTATCGTGTTGATTGGCGATTTCTTGTGGCATCAGCATTTTTACGTTTTCGCCAATCACTTCATCGCGATGATACCCGAGTATACGTTCGGCTCCAGAGTTGAAGCTCAGTACTTGGCCTTTCGCACTAATGGTAATAATGCCATCGACGGCAGTATTGAGGACCGCCTCAAGGCGTGATTGAGTGATAAGTTGTTGCTGAAGGGCCAAGCGATAGCGCATCACACTATGCAATAAAGCGATGAGACCACTGAGCAAGAGGCTTACAATAGCGATACTCAGAGCGAGATCGGTTACATGGCTATTATCGGTGAGCTGACTGTACACCGGGGATTGAGCCACAAATCGTGCCGCTTGCATCCCGGTATAATGCATGCCAGAGACTGCGCAGCCCATAACAATGGCGCTGAGAATACGATAACCGGTTTGACCTAGAGTGCTGCGCCCTGTGGGTTGTAAATATAAATGAGCGGCCAGGCCGAGCCATGCGAGAATAACCGCCACTAATACAGAGACAACAAACCAAAGTGGGTCATAGCCTAGCATCGGCCCTAGGCGCATCGCGGCCATGCCCGTGTAATGCATAATCCCTATGCCGGCGCCCAACAGCAGGGCACTGAGCGCAAGCTTGGCTCGAGATGGATTGTTCGTACTGAGTAAATGGAATCCTAAGGCAGTGGCTAAAAAGACAGGGATGAATGACACCACCGTCACTGTGAAATCATAGTCGACGCTGACGCATAGGCTAAATGCCAGCATTCCGATAAAGTGCATGCTCCACACGCCTGCGGCAAAAGCGGCGGCACTTGCTGGCAGTGCCATGCGATAAAATGGGGTGTGGCGTTGTTGTTGAGCAAATTCCCTTAATTGCAGCGCAAAAAAAGATGCAAAAATTGCAACAGTTACCGAAAGTAACACTAAGGTCCAATCATAGCTGCCATTGACCAGCAATTCGGGAGCAGGGTCGGTGATAAAAAATTGAGAAAGCATAAAGTACTTCGATACTCCAACAACGGATGGCCAAGTCGCAATCACAGCCTAGCACACTGAAAAACCACGTGTCGCGCACTAAAGTGAAAGCCCCTCTGTATTTTACAATGATACTGACTGTACTATCAGCGCAGCGACGGCTGAGTTTAGTTATTTATGAGTGCGCTGCAAGCTTACCCAAGAGCGTAATTACGGTATCATATTAGTAGCGCTGCAAAGGATGTACTTAATATTAGCACATTGTTTGGCAAACCCTTTTAGTTCAAGTAATTACAACAAAGGTTTAATATGAGTAGGCAATATGATGTGCACTATAGCCGTCGACGAACGCTCGCTTTGGTGGTCAAAAATCAGCAAGTGAGTGTGAAAGCACCTTATGGGGCATGTCGTGATTTCATTGCAGACTTCGTTGAGAGCAAACAGGCGTGGATAAACAAACAATTACATAAACAATCTGATATTGAAGCGGCTAGGTATAACCCATGGCTACATCGTCGCATTATGCTTTTCGGTGAATTACGTGCAATAGAGGTAAGCGAGAGCTCACTTGAGCAGACAGATAACCAAACGATAAACATCGTAATCAATAAGCGAGTGAAGCATCGCCAACGCTATTTTAATCAACAGCTATTGGCACTGATGCACGATGAATTATCTGATCACTTATCAGAGCGCATAATGCAGTGGCAAAAGGTGATGAATATCGGCGCTAACGGCATTAGCGTTAAAGTGTACAAGCGTCGTTGGGGCAGTTGCGATTCGCGCGGTGAGTTATGTTTTAATACCTTGTTGGCAGGAGCTCCGCATTGGGTTATTGACTATGTCATTGTTCACGAGCTGGCGCACCGGGTACATATGGATCACAGCCATCAATTTTGGGCACTGGTTAATGGCTACTACGAGCATACCGACCAAGCGCGATTATGGCTTAAAGAGAATGCACATCTGTTGGATTTTGTACGATAGGAAAGTGGTGGAGGGAGCTGGATTCGAACCAGCGAAGGCAATGCCGTCAGATTTACAGTCTGATCCCTTTGGCCGCTCGGGAACCCCTCCGATAGAATGATGTGTGTTGTTAAGTGGTGGAGGGAGCTGGATTCGAACCAGCGAAGGCAATGCCGTCAGATTTACAGTCTGATCCCTTTGGCCGCTCGGGAACCCCTCCTAAACAACGGCGGCGATAATAGCAAACTCAGAGTCCAAGTAAAGAAAAAAACTAAAGAAAGCTGAAAAAAGGCCGATAACTGCTTAGAAGTAATTCAGGTTGAATAAAGTTTATGCAAGTTAAGCCCGTCATTCGTAACGAACTACAAATGGACTCGCAATTATGTCGCAGTGTCCATGAGGCCCGTCGTGGAGACTTTGCTTGGCTGTTAGCATCATTATCAGCAGATGCACTCGATTTTGCCCAGTTTCACCTTCCCAAATCAGAATTAGAATCTCACCAGGTGGATGAGCAGCAGTTGCGATTGCAATTGGGCGCTGCGCCTGCAAAACCAACGGCATTACCGGATTACCATATAGATAGAGCTCAGCATGACAGGGCATTGTTGGCGCAAAGCTCAATGACAACTCTGCGCTTAAAAGAGTGTCTAACCCCGGAGCCTTTGGCAGTGCGAGACGACAAAACCTATGTTCCACTACTTATAATTGATAATTGCGATCCGAGCGTACAGGCAAAACATCATCGCCAATATGAGCCACTGAACGAGCCGCAAATGGATAGTGCAGCCTTTTACGATCAACTTGTGGATATGAATAAGTCCTCGTCTTTAGCACACGCGTAGTGGCCTGCGCATATCAGGGTGTAATAGTGGGTGCGAGCAGGATGCAATAGCAGGTGCGAGCCAAGGGTTCTTGTACTAATTAAGCGAATACCTAAAGCTGCCACTGGGCGGCGGTATCACATCAAGACATACAGCACTTTTTGAATTTATTGCCACTTAAGCATGGGCAGGGATCGTTGCGTTTAAGCTTTACATCAGCGGCTTTAAACAACTGCCCGCTGTCGTACTTCCACTGGTGGTGGCGTTGAATGAACTGTGAGCGTTCATGTATACAGTGAAGGGTATCAGCAATGATGTAAAAAGCCTTAAATTCAACATAGGCCAAAGCATCGCCAGGCACATAATCCATTATTTGTAAGCGCACAAAACGCGCTGCTTGGGCAAATTCAGCCACTTCCTCTCTGGGGTTTTGTTCTAGGGCTTTCTCTGAGCAGGTAAAACATAAGTAATCAATAGCTTGTTCACAAAATGCACTATAACGAGAGCGCATCAGGCTCTGGGCGTCGGGGGCATCAATAGCTCTACTTACAAACCGGCCGCAGCAATTAGCAAAAGGCTGCGGCAATCCACAATGGCACATCGCATTTTCTAACTACAAGGAATCACGCCACTATATTAGCAGACTTGTAACTGCGAGGGCACAGTTGTTTGGTCGCTGGCGTTATGCTCGGTAGTGAAACAGTAAAGCTGTGCTTTAGCTTGGTGGGTATTAAGTTGTAAGGCTTCGAGTCGCTGCTGTTTTAAAATATCCGTCCAGGTGATCACCGCCGCAAAACGGCCATTTTGCAGCGCACAATTAAGCATGTACTCCATATCAACAACATGTTTAGCCCGAATTACCAGCAATTTATTCGTGTCGATAGAGCAAGCGTCCAATAGGTGGCGGCTAGGCACATTGTCAGGGGCGACTAATAGCGTCCAGCCATTATTTTGATTGTAGCGATGAACGATTTTAAGCATCTCAAATGTTGCAGAGATCTCATCCTCAGTTTTTACGATATTGATCACATTAGGGTTATCTTGCTGATAGCTTTTAACATGACGAACACTTGCTGTATGTAACATAATTGCCTCGCTGTGGATTTTGTTAACCATATACAGTGTTTTATACAGTATGTGTATACAGTAGTTTATACAGTTGTTCAGTGCAAGTTTTTTTTGTTTCTTTTTTAAACGTCTTGTTTGTTGCTTTAAACGCTTAGCGATACCGAAGAAGCTAAAGCTGTATTTCAGTGCCAATATTGCTGTGTAAACATGCGGTCATTTGTCCGCATTTATGCTAGTATCCGCCGCTTCTATTTTACGTATCACTGTTTACTCCTATGTTCGAAAGACTGTTCAAAATAAAATCGCATGGAAGCTCCGTTAAGCGCGAGGTTATCGCAGGACTCACGACCTTTATCACCATGGTGTACATCGTGTTTGTCAACCCGGCAATGCTAGCAGAGGCGGGAATGGACCAAGGGGCAGCATTTGTAGCAACCTGTATTGCTGCTGCTATCGGTTGCTTCATTATGGGTTTTTGGGCGAATTATCCGTTGGCATTAGCGCCAGGCATGGGCTTAAATGCATTTTTTACCTACGGCGTAGTATTAGGCATGGGTTACACCTGGCAGGCGGCTTTAGCGGCGGTGTTTATGTCGGGATGTATCTTTTTAGCGTTGAGCCTATTTAAGGTCAGAGAGTGGATAATCAATGCCATTCCACTGGTACTTAAGCGCGCTATCGCCACGGGAATTGGCGCTTTTCTGGCGCTCATTGCACTGAAAAACGCGGGTATTGTTGTTGCCAGTCCAGCCACGCTCGTACAGATGGGTGATATTACCAGCAGTGGGCCTTTGCTCGCTATCCTGAGCTTTTTCGTAATAGCGGCGCTGTTGTATCGTGATATCAAAAGCGGCGTATTGATCAGTATCATGTTGGTAACAGGCATTGCGTTATCTCTGGGGCTGGTTGAATATCAAGGGGTGATCTCAGCGCCACCTTCCATCGCTCCTACCTTTATGCAATTAGATTTTGCCTCGGCGCTAGAGTTGTCCATGCTCAGTGTCATTTTCGCATTCTTGTTTGTGGATTTGTTCGACACCTCAGGCACCTTAGTGGCGGTAACGCAAAAAGCTGGCTTGGCCGATGAGCAAGGGCGTATGCCACGTTTGGGTCGAGCACTGAGTGCCGATAGTACGGCGACAATTGCAGGCTCTATGCTTGGCACCTCTACGACCACTTCCTACATCGAGTCGGTATCTGGTGTGTCAGTGGGTGGGCGTACAGGCTTAACAGCTGTGGTGGTGGGCTGTTGCTTCCTACTGATGATGTTTTTTGCTCCTTTGGCAGCCATGGTTCCAGCTTATGCAACAGCGGGTGCGATTTTGTATGTCTCGGTGCTCATGCTGCAAAACCTCAAGCTGGTTGATTGGGATGATATGACAGATGCGATTCCAGTTGCCGTGGTGCTGTTGATGACGCCGTTAACTTTTTCCATTGCCCACGGCATTGCCCTTGGCTTTATCGCCTATACGGCGGTGAAATTAGTGTGTAATAAGGGGGCGGAGATAAGCTTGAGTGTGTGGATTCTAACAGTACTATTTTTGCTTAAGTTCATGTTTTTATCTTAGTAAGCAAGGTCATATATAACAGCTAAAAAGGCACAGCTATGACGCTGTGCCTTTATTTTTTGTATGAACCAACGAGCTTCAAAAAATCAGCCTATATTGTCAATTGTCGCTCCTTGACGTCGCACTTCGTAGTTGTACTTCAGCACACTCAGATCATGGCTAGCCCTGCGTACCGGCGCAGCACTATGGGAAGTTTGGTTTCAGGTGTTGGCACACATAGCTGGGTGGTGTGTAGCTCAATGATTGAAGGTGGTAAGAGGGTTGAGCGTAAGGTACTTATCCTGCTGGCCCGGTACAGGCAGCAGATAGGCGATGTTTAATATCGGCCTATCTGTTATAGCTTGATTTACGCTGCTACCACTTTTTCTTTGGTGCGAATAACACATCCAAATCGTCTTTTTCTTCCTCTTCACGTTTTTTACGGGCGGAGGCGTTAGAGGCTTTCAACTCAGAGCTGATCTCATTGAGATAATCCTCAAGCTGATTTTTCTTATTCGTGACATAGTCGTCGCTGTAATTCAGGGCGGTAATCGTGGCATACGCCTTTTCGAAATACTGCCGTGCCGAGCCAACCATATTGGCGTTTCTTGCAGCCACGCCGCGCTTAATTTGGCTTTCGATATTTATTTTTAATTGCAGACGCTCAAAGGTTTTGTCCTCTTGCATAAACACAGGGGTATCGATTTTGCCCTTGCTGTGTTCAGAGCGCATGATGGTGCGCAGTTTCTTTATTCCCTGTATCAATGAAATAAGCTGCTTGTCATGATCGGGAAGAGCAAAGTTCTCGCCCATATTGGCGCTCTCATCAACACCACTGGTTAAGCGAGTTTTTGCATCATTAAGCCGAGATTTAAGCTCTTTCGAGGAGGGAGATAACTCAACCATGGCGGCGAGCGCATCGTGAATTCGACGATAAAGAATCATCATCACATTATTAGATAACGGGATATTGACACTGTTGACCAGCACTTCTTCCGTCTCTTCAATTATTTTTTTCTGCTTTGCGAGCTCTTGGCGGCGCTGAGCTTCTTGCTTTTCTTTATGCTGTTGCACTGCACTTACCCAAACCGCAATAACGATAAGCGCGACAATTAACATAATAATGATAGAGACTATCATACCCCGATTCTCTTACTCATTGAGTTGCCCAATTACCACCCATCTTAACCGAAAGAACCTAGGTTGGGGTAGTAATACACGTTAAATTCATGAAATAACATTAAATAAAATAAGAGTATAGGAGAACATCGCAGCCTTGAACATAAATCAACAGTACCGAGACATAATTAAATGTGCTAGCCTAGCTAATCGCAATAGCTAAAATGTATAAGAAGATGGGCTCAAGGTGTTGATTTGCCTTCCCATTCACCAGGAAGATTAGGGTCTAGGCCACTGCGTATAACGCCTGGTGCAATCGCAAGTAAAATAATAATAGAAAGTAACAACGACCATGAAACTACAGCAGCTAAAGTATATTGTTGAGGTGCTTAATCACAACCTCAATGTATCCGCCACAGCGGAGAGTCTTTATACTTCGCAGCCCGGTATCTCCAAGCAAGTACGTATGTTGGAAGACGAATTAGGGGTGCAAATTTTTGGACGCAGTGGCAAGCACCTGACGCACGTAACCAGTGCCGGTAAAGACATTATCAATATTGCTCGTGAGATTCTCTCCAAAGTCGAGGGAATTAAGGCTGTAGCCAATGAGCATACCTTGCCAGACCAAGGTAAACTTAATATTGCCACCACCCACACTCAAGCGCGTTATGCCTTGCCTGAAGTCATTCAAGGTTTTATGAAAAAGTACCCGGCGGTTTCATTGCATATGCATCAAGGTACGCCGCAGCAAATCTCTGATGCAGCGGCACGTGGAGATGCTGATTTTGCTATTGCAACAGAAGCCTTACACTTGTATTCCGACTTAGTGATGTTGCCTTGCTATCACTGGAATCGCAGTATTGTGGTGGCGAAAACTCACCCGCTGGCGCAAAAAGCCGATAACCTTAGTATTGCTGATGTTGCTGAGTTTCCGCTGATCACTTATGTGTTTGGCTTTACGGGTCGCTCAGAGCTAGACAAAGCGTTCAATGCTCAGGGGTTAGAGCCTCATATAGTCTTCACCGCCACTGATGCGGACGTTATAAAAACCTATGTACGTTTAGGTTTGGGCGTCGGGGTGGTCGCCTCGATGGCTGTTGATGAAATCACCGATAAAGATTTAGTGTGCATTGATGCCAGCCACTTATTTGAGGCAAGCACGACCAAAATCGGCTTCCGTAAAGGAACGTTTTTGCGTGGCTACATGTATGACTTCATTGAGCGTTTCGCGCCGCACTTGACCAAAGATCGGGTTGAAAAAGCTTGCTTATTACGTAATCAAGATGACGTCGATGCGATGTTTGAAAGCATTGAGTTGCCAGTGCGCTAAGTGATCAGTGTCACGATATGAAAAAGGCGCCTGTTGGCGCCTTTCTTTGTGCGATTAACACTCAATGATGTTTACCGCCAGACCGCCTCGAGCGGTTTCTTTGTATTTGGTTTTCATATCATTGCCGGTGTCCCACATGGTTTTAATCACTTTATCCAAGGAGACCTTTTGCTCACCGCTGCCGCGCATGGCTAGGCGTGAGGCATTAATGGCTTTAATCGCACCCATGGCGTTGCGCTCTATGCAAGGCACTTGCACAAGGCCGCCCACAGGATCGCAGGTGAGACCGAGGTTATGCTCCATGCCGATTTCAGCGGCATTTTCTACATGCACTACGTTACCGCCCATGATCTCCGTTAAGGCGCCCGCAGCCATTGAACAGGCAACGCCCACTTCGCCCTGACAACCCACTTCGGCCCCGGAGATAGAAGCATTCTTTTTATACAAGATACCAATTGCTGCTGCGGTAAGCAGATAGCGCGTGGCGATATCGCGATCCACCTCTTTGATAAAGGTGTGGTAATACATGAGTACTGCCGGCAGGATACCTGCGGCGCCGTTGGTGGGGGCAGTGACCACTCGGCCGCCAGCGGCGTTTTCTTCGTTCACGGCAAGAGCGAATAGGTCAACCCAATCCATTGCTCTAAGTGGGTCGTTATTGTTCTCAACGTTTAGCTTTAAGTATAAGCTGGGTGCCCGACGACGCACCTTCAGACCGCCTGGAAGAATACCCTCAGTACGCATGCCGCGTTCAGTACAGGCTTTCATCACCTGCCAAATATGAAATAACTCATCTTTGATATCAGCTTCGTCGCGTAAGGTCTTCTCATTGGCCATCATTAGGCTTGAGACGCTCAGGCCGGATTCCTTACAAAGCTCTAGCAGTTGCTGTGCGTTATCGAACGGGTAGGGGGCAGGGTTTTGCTCACGGATATCTAGCGCAGCCTGCTTTTCCTTATCAAAGTCCTCGTCGCTGACGATAAAACCGCCACCAATAGAGTAATACACTTGCGAGGCAATGCGCTCATTACCCTTAAAGGCAATAATCTCCATGGCATTAGAGTGCTTGGGCAAAGTCTTGCGGCGATGAAATACAATCGCCCCTTGCTTTGGAAACTTAGCCTGATGGGTTTTATTGAGATAAATAACCTGCTCTTGTTCGATTTTAGCCAAAATATCGGGTACGGCGTCGGCATCGACCGTCTCTGGGTCGTATCCGGCGAGCCCTAAAATAACAGCTTTACCTGAGCCATGGCCAACACCGGTTTGACCCAAGGAACCAAACAGCTCTACTTTTACCTCGGTAACATCCTCAAGTGTGCCTTGCTCTTGCAGGGTTTGCACAAACAACCGAGATGCGCGCATTGGGCCTACGGTATGGGACGACGACGGCCCAATGCCAATGCTAAACATATCGAATGCACTGATCATAAAATCTATACTCACATTGCCTTTGAACGGGCGCCCATCATAACGTTAAACACCAGGGATGTAATCCTCTGTACACTAATTTTAGCTGATCGGACCAAGGCGCTTCGTAAAGCGCTCAATAATTCGCTCGGTCGCCCCCCAAAGCAGGCCATAAGGGGTTTTAAAAACGCGGAAGTGGAGATTTTTTTGTTGTCGCTCGACCCGCAGAGACTGCCAGTTTTGGGTTGCCAGTAGCTCAGCCAGAGGCACAAAAAATGCGGCTTCGACCTCATTCTGATCAATTTGCCAACGGGCACCGGCGCGCAGCTGTGCTAGATACGGCGTAATACTCATATCATTGAGGGTGCTGACCTCATCGAGACGGCCGATGATGGTGACATCTTTGCTGTCTATATTCAGCTCCTCGTGCAGCTCTCGTAGGGCGGTGTGGGCAAGCGTCTTATCTTCGCGCTCTTGCTTTCCTCCTGGAAAGCACAGTTGGCTGGGATGATGGCGCAGATGGGCGCCGCGTTTACACAGCAACACTTGTGCTCCGTGCTCAGACTCTGAGAGCAACATAACCACGGCGCTACGGCGCTTTGGGTGGGCTGGAACAAAGCTGGAGGGCACGGCACTGAGATTAAACCGCGCAATAACCTGAGCGCATGAGAGCGCCGCATGGGGTGATTTTATCACGTCAATACCGGTAAGATTTTATTTACCTTATCGTAAGTCTCTTGGTACTCAGAGGCAACATCTGAGTCGGCAACAATGCCACCACCGGCCCAGCAATGTAGGGTATTGTCTTTGGCCACTAAGGTACGAATGGTGATACTGGTGTCCATATCACCGCAGGCGCTAATGTAGCCAATTGAACCACAATAGGCACTGCGCCGATGTGGTTCGAGCTCTTCAATGATTTCCATCGCCCGGATTTTCGGGGCACCGGTGATAGAGCCGCCCGGGAATGCGGCCTTCAGTTGGTCGAGCGCCGTTTTACCCTCAGCCAATTGCGACTGCACGGTACTGACTAAATGATGGACAGCGGGGAAGCTCTCTATGGCAAAAAGTGAGGGCACATGCACCGAGCCCGGTTTCGCAACCTTGCCGAGGTCATTACGCAGTAAATCGACAATCATGACGTTCTCGGCGCGGTCTTTGGGGGAGCTCGCCAACTGCGCTGCCAAGGCTTGATCTTTTTTAGGGTCACTGCTGCGCGGCAGTGTGCCTTTAATCGGTTTGCTTTCGACCTGATTGTGGTGCACTTCGATAAAGCGCTCTGGCGAAATGGATAAAATGCAGCCTTGCGGTAAACGCACAAAAGCAGAAAAGGGGGTGCTGTTATGGCTGCGTAAACGGCGATAGGCTTGCCATTCACAGCCCTGATATGTGGCACTGAAGCGCTGTGCTAGGTTTATCTGATAGCAGTCGCCGCTGCGCAAGTAGTCCTGTATCTTCGCAAACTTATCGGCATATTGCGCTTGGCTCATATTGGAGGCCCAGTCACTGGTTAAGGCAAATTTGCCCGCGCTTGCGGCGGCGGGTGGCTGCAGGTAACGCTGCAAACGGGCCTCGACATCCACCGTTGGCTGGGCAATATAATACCATTGGCTGGCTGCTTTATCGTAAATTAAGGCATCAAGATAAAGGCCCAGTTGCATCTGCGCCAAGGCAATGTCGTCCGTCGCCAAGCTGGGTAGGCGCTCTAAGGTGCGTCCTAAATCATAGCCAAAGTAGCCAAGCCAGCCGCCACTAAAAGGCAGATCATGCGCCGGGGATTGTGTGCACAGGCCAGCTAGACGTTGCTGCATATAGGCGAACACGTCCTGATGCAGCTCAAGGCCATCTAGGTATACCTTGTTGTGCTCGACGCTGAGCGTCGCTTCAGGCTCAATCACTAAGATATCGAAGCGGCTATTGACGTGCGCTGCACTAGCAGAGTCAAGAAAAACCGCTCCTTGGAGATGATGTAATTGTGCAAACACCTCACACGGCGAGGATGAAAGCGCCAATTTACGGCAATGTAATTGCGAATTTGTCATTATCTTCAACTCGAAGAACTAGCCCGAAACGGGCAGGGAGGTTATCATAAGTTACACTTTATCAGAAGACGCGGTCTAACCGTGCACACGTCACCGAGTCGTCGCACCGATTTATGTATTAACTGAAGGTGTGACCCAGTAGGAAGGATTAATCATGAGCACTATTCGCCAGCAAGATTTTATCGACAGCATTGCCGATGCGCTGCAGTATATTTCTTTTTATCACCCGCTAGACTTTGTTCAAGCTTTAGAAAAAGCCTATAACAAAGAGCAAAGCAAGGCGGCCAAAGACGCCATTGCGCAGATCCTTATTAATTCTCGTATGTCTGCCGAGGGCAAACGCCCACTGTGCCAAGATACCGGCATAGTTACTTGTTTTGTTAAAGTTGGTATGGATGTGCGGTGGGATCAAACCGACATGACGGTGCAGCAAATGGTGGATGAGGGAACGCGTCGTGCCTACACCAATCCAGATAACCCGTTACGTGCATCGATAGTTGCCGACCCTGCTGGCAGTCGAAAAAATACTAAAGATAACACCCCGTCCGTGGTGCACATTGATATGGTGCCAGGCAATGAAGTGGAAGTGATGATTGCGGCCAAAGGCGGCGGCTCTGAGAACAAAACCAAGATGGTGATGTTGAACCCTTCCGATGATGTTGCCGAGTGGGTAGAAAAAACCTTACCAACAATGGGCGCTGGTTGGTGTCCACCGGGTATGTTAGGTATCGGTATTGGTGGCACTGCGGAAAAAGCAGCGGTATTGGCCAAAGAGTCGTTGATGGACCCTGTGGATATTCATGAGCTGATCGAACGAGGGGCTGAAACGACCGAAGAGAAAATGCGCTTGGAGATTTTTGAGCGTGCTAACAAGCTCGGTATTGGTGCCCAGGGGCTCGGTGGTTTAACTACCGTCGTAGACGTAAAGGTGAAGACCGCGCCCACTCATGCGGCGTCAAAGCCTGTGGTGATGATCCCCAACTGTGCGGCAACTCGTCATGTGCACTTTACTCTTGATGGCTCGGGTCCCGCCGATTTGCAGCCGCCAAAACTAGAAGACTGGCCAGAAGTGACCTGGGAAGTAGGCGAAGACACCCGTCGCGTTAATCTTGATACCCTTAACAAGGATGATATCCAAGACTGGAAGATGGGTGAAACCGTGCTGCTTAGCGGTAAAATTCTGACTGGTCGTGATGCGGCCCACAAGCGCTTGCAAGGAATGATTGAAAGTGGTGAAGGCTTGCCTGAGGGTGTTGATTTTACCAATAAATTTATTTACTACGTGGGCCCCGTGGATGCGGTGGGCGATGAAGTCGTCGGCCCCGCAGGACCCACTACCTCGACCCGTATGGATAAATTCACCGACGTGATGCTAGAGAAAACCGGCCTTATTGGCATGATTGGTAAGGCTGAACGCGGTCCGGCTACAGTTGCCTCAATAAAAGACAACAAGGCGGTATACTTAATGGCTGTTGGCGGCGCCGCTTACCTGGTCGCTAAAGCGATTAAAAAGGCCCGCGTGGTGGCATTTGAGGACTTAGGTATGGAAGCTATCTACGAGTTTGAAGTGGAAGATATGCCGGTCACTGTGGCCGTGGACAGCGAAGGAGCAAATGCTCACACCCAAGGTCCAGCAATTTGGAAAGCAAAAATTGAAGAATTGGATGGTGCGTTGAAGTAATGCATCGGTTCGGTTAAGAAGGGCGCCTTGGCGCTCTTTTTTATGGAGTGAAACAATGACAACAATAAATTCTATCCTCAGTGTGATGTTGCTTGGCGGCTCAGCGCTGAGCGCCCAGGCTGAAGTACTCAGCGTTGAAAAACTAGCTCAGCTCAATAAAGTGCACAGTGTGGCGGTATCCAGTGAAGGAAGGCAGCTCGTTTACGGTGTAAAAACGCCCGAGGGCAGCGATTTATATCTGCAGCCCTTATTAGCAGTGAGCAGCAGTTATGCTGGCTCGGCCAACTTAGCGAAAGCGACACGGTTAACCTATGACAGCAGCAGTGAAACAGCGGTACGCTTTTCTAGTGATGGCCAAGCTATCTACTTTTTATCAGCCCGCTCGGGCTCCAATCAGCTGTGGCGACTGCCCCTTAGCGGCGGAGAAGCGCGCCCCGTCACCGACTTACCCATGGATATCGAGGGTTACACCTTAAGTTCTGACAACCAATCCGTGGTACTAAGCTTAGATGTGTATCCCGATTGTGATACCTTGGCGTGCACTATCGAGCGCGATGCCAACCCACCGGCCCATAACGGCCAAGTCTATGACAGTTTAATGGTGCGGCATTGGGATCACTGGAATGACGAAAAGGTGCGTCATCTATTTAGTGCTAAACTTGCCGATAAAGTCATCACCGACGTTAAAGACATCACCCCACAGTGGCAAACCGATGTGCCTGCTAAGCCTTTTTCCGGCATGGAAGAAGTGGCAATTAGCCCTGATGGCACCAAGGTGGTTTTCAGCGCTAAGGTTAAAGCCCCGGATAATGCTTGGAGCACAAACTTCGATTTATTTGAAGTGGCTATCGAAGGCGGCTCTATTCGCAACCTCACCGAAGCAAACAAAGCTTGGGATGCGGCGCCGCAGTTCTCCGCTGACGGCCGTTACCTTGCCTATAAAGCGACGACAAAACCTGGCTTTGAATCAGACAAGTTCACTTTGCAGTTGCTAGATTTGCGCACTGGTGAGAAAAAAGCACTGGCACCTCAGTGGGATCGCAGTGTGAGCAGCTTCCAATTCGGTGCGAATGGCCGCGCCATTTATGCCACCGCCAAAGATTTAGGTCAGACCAGCTTATTTGAAATCAGCACCGGGTTTGGCGATATCCGTAGCGTGTTTAGCGATGGCTATGTCGGTGACGTGCAGGTTGTAGGCGAGCAAATCGTGTTTTCTCGCCATGCTCTGAATTCACCGAAAGAGCTCTATCGTATTAATCGCGATGGCAGCGGCTTAATGCAGTTAAGTGATGTCAATAAAGAAAAAATGGCTGATGTGACTTTAGGTGACGTAGAGCAATTTAGCTTCAGCGGTGCTAACGATGAACAAGTATATGGTTATCTTGTGAAGCCGGCCCAGTTCGATGCCAACAAGCGCTATCCACTGGCATTTTTAGTCCATGGGGGGCCGCAAGGATCGTTCGGCAATATGTTCCACAGTCGTTGGAATGCTCAGCTTTGGGCAGCGCAAGGCTATGGCGTAGTGATGATCGATTTTCACGGCTCGGTGGGCTATGGCCAAGCGTTTACCAATTCTATTTCCCGCGATTGGGGAGGTAAGCCGCTGCTAGACCTACAAAAAGGGTTAGATTACGTGGGCGATAATTATGCCTGGTTAGACATTAACAACGGCTGTGCCCTCGGTGCCTCCTACGGTGGTTACATGATGAACTGGATTGCTGGAAATTGGCCTAAAGGCTTTAACTGTTTGGTTAATCATGCGGGCTTGTTTGATATGCCAAGCTTCCACCAAAGCACCGAAGAGTTGTGGTTCGCTGAGCATGAAATGGGCGGCCCGTTTTGGGCGAAAGACGGGGATTACAGTAAGTATAACCCGGCTAACTTCGTCGCCAATTGGCAAACACCGATGTTAGTGACTCAAGGCCTTAAAGACTACCGCGTGCCATATGCGCAAAGTTTAGGGGCGTTTACCACCTTGCAACGCAAGGGCATCGACTCGCGGCTGGTGGTCTACCCTGAGGAAAATCATTGGATCCATAACCCTGATAATTTAATTCACTGGTATCAGCAAGTATTTGCGTGGATGGCAAAGTACACCCAGCCACAGAGCGAACAATAATAAGTTCTGCTCTGACCAGTTAAGGGCGTCGCCAGCGATTAGACTGGCAGCGCCCGTCCTCCTTGAAACTCGACATTCCCGCCCAGCGTATTAAAATATTTACATAGGTGTTGCCGTTAACGTAAACGTCAGATGGGCGTGGATAAAGGTGGTACATAGGGTGATTGGTTATAGTTTAAAGTTCGTTAATTTAACCATATTTTGAATTAAATATTCACTTACTGTTCTATGTGTGAATAGAAATTCAACCACAAAGGAAATGCGTGGTTTTATCATCTTATATAGTGGTAAGGCACAGCACTTAGTGATAGAGTCTGCGGCAATTTCAGCGCACCCAAGTAGGGTAACAAGTTCGGAGAATAACAGTGGCTGTTTTTAATCAAGTTGATTTCGATAACCACGAGCAAGTGGTTTTTTGTAGTGATAAAGAATCCGGCCTAAAGGCAATTATTGCCGTACACAACACTAACCTAGGCCCAGCTGTGGGCGGTTGCCGGTTGTGGAACTATGCCAGTGATGAAGAAGCCGTTACCGACGTACTACGTCTTTCCAAAGGCATGACTTACAAGAACGCTGTGGCGCGTTTGCCTTTCGGTGGCGGTAAATCTGTGATCATCGGCGATGCAAAAAGCATTAAATCAGAAGCACTATTTCGTGCTTTTGGTAAGCAACTAGAGCGTTTAGGCGGAAGCTACTATTCTGCTGAAGATGTCAACATCACCACCGGTGATGTAATGATGATGCACCAAGAAACAAACTATGTAATGGGCTTGGAAGGTAAAAGTGGTAATCCATCGCCGTTTACTGCTTTAGGTACTTTCCTAGGTATTAAAGCGGCTTTTCAACACAAGCACGGTCATCAAAACCTTGAAGGTGTGAAAGTGGCGGTACAGGGCCTAGGCGCTGTGGCCTACGACCTATGTAAACATTTGCATAACGCTGGTGCAGAGCTATTCGTGACCGATATTAACGAGCAGTCGGTAGCGCGTGTAGTCAATGACTTCAATGCCACAGCTGTGGGCATTGACGACATTTATGACCTGGATGTGGATGTATACGCACCTTGTGCGCTAGGAGCGACCATTAATGACAACACCATCCCGCGTATTAAGGCTACGATCATTGCCGGTTGTGCTAACAACCAGTTAGCGGAGCCTCGTCATGGTGAGATCATTCGTGAAAAAGGCATGCTGTACGCGCCAGATTACGTTATTAACGCCGGCGGCATCATCAACGTCTATTACGAAACCAAGCCACAAGGCTATAATGCTGACGATGCGACTAAGCACGTTGAAGGTATCTTTGATACTTTGTTGGAGATTTTCCAACGCTCGGAAAAAGAGCAGGTATCAACGCATGTTATCGCTGATAAACTGGCAGAAGAGATCATCGCTCAGGGTCTTTAGTACTCAGCGTTTAGGCGCATTTTATTGCTCCTAATATCAGATTAAGGCATGCTTTCGGGCATGCCTTTTTTGTTGTCGAGTAGATAATGCCTTATCCCGCCACGCAAGTGGACCTCCAGCAGTGGCCGCGTGCACAGCACTTTGCCTTTTTCAAAGATTTTCAGCAACCCTACTTCAATGTGTGTGTGCGCCTAGACGCACGGCTGTTATTTGCATACTGCCACGCGCAGGCTTTGTCCTTTTTTAGTGCTTACATTTATTTGGTGCACAAAAGCGCGCAGCAATATTGGCCAATGGGGCTACGTATTGTTGATGATCAGCCTGTGCATTATCAGCAAGTGACGATGAGTGTGGTGCAACTGGCCGAGGATGACAGCTTTCGTTTTAGTTATCTCGATGACACGCCATGTTATACAACTTACGCGCAGCGTATGCGCGAAGAAAAAGCCCGTGCTGCAAATGAGCCTTTGTTTAGTGAGGCCTTCGCGCGCACCGAAGGGCGCGCCGATGTGCTGCATGTATCGGTATTGCCGTGGTTACAATTTAGTGGCTTTTCTCATGCTACTTGTTTGGGTGCTACTCACGGTATTCCTAAAGTGGTGTTGGGGCAATATGATAAAGTTTCAGGTTGTATGCCTTTAGCCCTGGATGTGCATCATGCACTGATGGATGGCCTGCATAGTGCAAAATATATTCAAGTATTGCAGGAGATGATGCATAATCCCTCGGATTATTTGTGATTTAAATGTAAATATTTAAACATTAAATTTACATTTGTTCCCCTTATGGATCTATAGTGAGTATTCCCACATACGGGACATGATAACGATAGAGGGAACAAAGATGAAATTGAACACCATACTCACCGGCATAGCCTGCGCCGGTGCAACAACACTATTGAGCTTTTCGGTGCATGCAGAGCATGCCCAGTTACCCGAGCGCATTGTTGCTAAGCAAGATATGGCGCTGATTGATTTACACAGCGAAGCGCTTATTGCCGATGAACAGTTTGTTTTTAATAACGCCCTGGCAGCGCGGGATTGGACTAATTTCTTCGCTGGGCTTAATAGCGAATTACAAGCAAAGCAAGAAGCGATACTGCATTTCGCTGGCTACGCCAGTATCAACCCAGAGCTGTTGTTAGCATTAATGGAGCAGCAAAGCCAACTAGTCACGAACCCCACGGCCGAAGCAATGCAGAGGCCTTTCGCTGATTTGAGTGATGAAGTCGGATTTGAAGCGCAGCTTCGCGATGTCACTAACCGGCTCAGCCACACCTTTTATGCCTATAAACGCTTCGCACAAAGCAGCCAGCAATTTAATCAAGATGTCGCCAGTTTTGCGCTGGTCGATATGTTTATTATGCGGCAAAAGCCGGTGGGTCCGCGCCGCCCGCGTAAGGGTAAGAAGATCACTGCGTTGATGAGTGCCTATGAGGTTGTGACCGGGAAACCATCAATACAACTGACGCAAAAGCAGGTATCAGCCCCACAGCGCCAAGCGCTCAGTGCGCAGCCTCAAGCTCAGGTAGCTTTTAGTATGAATCTTCCGTGGCCAAGTGGCTATGCATGGTTCAGTGGGGGGGCACACTCTAATACCGGCTCTGGGTATCCGTACTCCTCGTTAGACTTTAATAATGGCTCTGGAGGATGGGGCAGCAATACACCTTGGGTGCAAGCGGCCCATGAGGGCACTGTTACACGTTATTCGCAATGTAATATTCGCATCACTCATCCAAGTGGCTACGCGACCAACTACTATCATATGGATGCGTTGCAATTTAACTCCGGTGATTATATTTCCGCAGGGAGTTGGATAGGGCGCTATGCTAACAATCAAAGTACTGCGCTGTGTCAGGGTGGTCAGTCAACGGGACCACATGTGCATTTTTCACTGTTGTATAATGGCCAATATGTGAGCCTACAAAATCGCTATATTAGTGGTTATCGTATTGATGTAGGTAATTACAACTATGACGATAATTGCTACAACTTTTACTTTGAGCGTAACGGTTATAAAACCTGTGCGTGGCAGCGCTTGTATCGCTAGTGCGAACGGATAGCGCCGGTCTACGGCGCTATCTACAGTATCTCTACTATAATTTTATATTTAAATTCAAAAGGTTAAGTTTTTATTGGTGGGCGTTACAGTGCCTATTGTTATTAGTTGTAAGCGATTTGGCTCAAGCTAATTGTTATTTTATGTGTTTGAAGTAGAATAAAACTTAATAATAAAAAAGACGTAGGCGCGCTGCTGTGAAAATCATCCTTTATTTAGCTATTTCACTGTTAAGCCTAAGCAGTTTCGCCAATCAAGTCCCCAAAAATATTCCTAGTAATGTTCCCCTAAGTCACTATTTTGCCGAAACCTGGGATACCCGTGATGGTTTGCCTCACAACAGTGTCAATGCCCTAGCTCAAACTCCCGATGGTTATGTCTGGGTAGGTACATGGGAAGGTGTTGCCCGTTTTAATGGCCGCACTTTTAAGCTTTTTACTCGCGGCGTTCTCACCGGGTTGCCCGATTCAGGGATCCGCAGCCTCAATGTCGATAAAGCGACTCAGCAGCTCTATGTAGCTGGCTCTCGGGGTGGGATCAGCGTGGTCGAGCGCGAGCGTTGGCAAGCACTTAAACCGGCACAAACGATGGTGAATTTTGCCGTGCGCAGTGGTGATGGCGCCTTGTGGCTGGCGCTAGAAGATGGCGGCTTGGTGCGCAGAACACAACAGGGCGACGAGCAAAATTTGCTGTCTAATGTCAGTGCCTATCAAGTCTTTGAGCAACAAGAAGGGCGAATTTGGGCAGCAACAAATAACGGCCTTTATTACTATGAAGACGGAGCCATGCATGGTGTTAAGGGCGATAACAGCGCTATTACCGGCGCCATTTATTCGTTGGCTGAAGACCGTGATGGGGCGTTATTGGTTGGCACCGAGCAGGGTGTATGGCGTTATGTAAATAATGAATTTACGTTGCTACATAACGCTCTGGCAGACGATTCTGTGTCGAGTATTTTGGTTGACTTTCGTGGTGACATTTGGCTTGGCACCATCAATCAAGGGGTATTTCGCTTCAGCGAGTATGGGCTGGAAAAGTTAGACGCCAATGTTGGCCTACCAAGCAATCGCATTTTATCGCTGCTTGAAGATAATGAACACAGTATTTGGATTGGCACCAATGGGGGGCTTTTTCGCTTGCGGCAAGCGCCCTTTACCACCGTCAATACCGCACGCGGGCTCTCAGGAGATTATGTGCGTAGTGTGCTTTCGCACACTGATGGAGCGCTCTACATTGGTACCAGTAACGGCTTAAACCGCTACACCCAAGGACAGGTGGAACAAATTTCATCTCCCTTGGATGCACCCATTTCTGTACTTTCACTTACGAGTAGCCAACGTGGTGGTGTGTATGTCGGTACTTATACCAGCGGGTTGATGTATTTTGACGGCCAACGTTTGAAAACAGTGATTAACCGGGATTCGGGTCTGCCGAGCAACGAAGTAAGGGCCCTTCACGAGCAAGCTGACGGCACGTTATGGATTGGCACTGCGGGTGGCCTTGTGCGTATGAAAAACGCCAAAGAAGTAACAACCTTGACCGATAAGCAAGGTTTGCCCGGTAACTTTATTATGGCGCTAGCGCAAGATAAACAACAGCGACTGTGGATAGGCACCGGGGTCGGTGTTGCTTTTTATCACCAAGGGCAGTTTACCACCTTGCCGTTGCGCGAGCATTTCGATGCCGACTACGCATTTGGGTTTTTAGTTCAGGATGACGCACTGTGGATGGCCACCGATCGCGGGCTGCTTCATTATGATTATCAAAGTCATCGTCTGCGCAAGCTCGGTCGAGAGCAAGGGTTACCGGTTGATAAGCTGTTTGCCGTTGTAAACGATAAATATGATCACTTATGGCTTTCCAGTAACCGAGGTGTGATCCGCATAAGTCAAGCTCATGTGATGGCTTCCCTTGATAGTGAGGAAGCACAATTAGAATTCACCTTATTTGATGAAGGTGATGGCATGCTTAGCTCACAAGCCAACGGCGGCTCCCAATACCCAGCAGTGCGCCATCATGATGACAGCGTTTGGATTGCGACAGCGCGCGGTGCAGCGGTGGTCGACCCAGCGAAGTTGGTTCGTATGGCCAGTGTCTCACTGCCGGTGAGCATCGAGAGTATTGGTTTTGACGATGAGCAAGGCTTCCTACCTAACCTTGATAAAACGTCGTTAACAGTGCCTTCAGAAACAGACCGTTTATCTATTGCCTATGCTGGTTTAGGCTTTATTATGCCGGAGCGCATTGAGTATCAAACTAAGCTCAAAGGCTTTGATGATAACTGGATAAATCGCGGTAACCTCACACTGACCGAATACACTAATTTACCGCCCGGTAATTACGAGTTTCATGTGCGGGCGCGTTATCCTTATAGCGAATGGCCCGCATCTGCGGCAAGCTTTCATTTCACCATTACCCCTAAGTTTTGGCAAACACTCAGCTTTAAAGTCGCAATGATTGTGGTGTTGGCATTGGCACTATTTACTCTATATCGTTTGCGCTTTTTACACCTTAAGCGCAGCGAAGCTCAGTTAAAGCTAAGGGTGCAGGCGCAAACTCGCAGCCTAGCGGAGCAAGCTAAAGCCTTTGAACATCAAGCGACGCATGATCAACTCACCGGGGTGGCGAATCGTCGTGCCTTTGACAAATGGTTGATAGCGCATTTTGAGCAAGCTAAACAGCAACAACAACCTCTAAGCTTAGCTATTATTGATATTGATCACTTCAAAAACATCAATGATAAATACTCGCACATGGTCGGTGATAAAGTGATCACCGAAGTGGCTAACCTCATTCACCATTGTGCGCCGCAAGAGGCGATGTTTGCTCGCTGGGGTGGGGAGGAGTTCACATTGCTATTGCCAGGGTTCAGTGTACATGAGGCGCAAGTCTGCGCCGAGCGTATTCGGGTATTGATATCCGGCCATGATTACTCGGCGCTTGCCGATGGGGTGCATATTACCGTGAGTATTGGCGTTGCCGACAGTCAAGGCGCACAGGACTATGACCGAATGCTTGCCCAAGCGGATAACGCCCTATATCAAGCGAAGCAGGGCGGCAGAAACCAAGTCGTGGTGTACCAAAAGCCAATGCCCTAGCGGATATCCACAAGCTTACTGGCTTTTTTATATTGAATTTTAAGGCCACTCCACGCCGGTAACTCCCAGCGCTTGGGTGGGTCTTTGCGCTCGCCGCTGTGGTAATGGGCGATTAACCGCTTAGCGCGAAAGTGATATTCGATGTTGAGTACCATACTCGGAAGTGTGACTTGCAAGGGAAAGCGCTCATTAAAGTCTTTCGCATGCCAAGGGTCAATGCCCTGATAGTGCAGATCCTCGGCCTCTATCAACTGCAGATCTTCTTGGCTTTGCACACCCAGAGAATGTAAACGCTCAGCGATAAAGGTATCGGCATCCATATCAATGGCTGGTTGTTGATGGTAAGCCTGATACAAATTATGCTGAGCAATAGCCTGCGATATCTGCTCATAGCTGCCGGCGAATAACTGGTTGTCACGCATAAGCGCAACCACGCTGGCGCTTAGATGTTGGCCATCGACGCGCTGATGGCTTGACCCTAACTCGACTCCTGCATAGCTGTGGATAATATCAGCACGAATTTCTCCTTCCGAGCACTGCTCGTCAACATACCAATAACACTGGCCTAAGGTGGTGTCGTAAGGTACAGCTTGGCGCACCTGGGATAATTGCATTGGCGCACACATAGTCGCTAAGGTGTCGGCGTGCTTTTTACCGCGCCCGGCTAAGGAAAATGTTGCCAGTACCAGCGCCGCATTGCTGTTGTGTTGAAGCAGGGAGCTTTTTGCAGGACGCACTTCATCTTCGCCATTGGCGAAGCTGCCACGGCGATTATCGCGTTTTACATGGACACAGTGTGGGTTTAGCTCGGCGATGGCCTCGACTAGGGTGGCATGTTGGTATCGCGCTGCTTTATCGAGCTCTGGTAATTGATAGGCATGGCGTAAATAGTTGGCATAGGTGCGCGCTTCGCTAAGCGCCTCGCTATTGATAGTGAGTATGTGCTGTGCAGCACCGCCACGGACCACTGCGATATGCAGGGCCAAGTCGCACAGGGCATACTGCTCACCGAGTTGCGCTTGCAGTTGTTCACGCTCACTGCTGCTTGGCGGCGAAAACAGCGCCGCTGGGGTGGCGATGGCGGCGGCCAAGTCAATCATTGCTTGGCGCAATACATTGCTGGGCATGTTGTGGATCAGCATACCTAAATCAGCATCCACAGGAAGTGGGTAAATGGTTTTACCCAACGCGGTGGCCAAGCCGTCTGCGGTTACGGCCCCTAAGCGTTGTAATTTTGTCATCGCTCGTTGCAAAGACGAACCCGGCGGCGTGGTTAGCAGCGGTAAATCATCCACGGCAATACCGGCGCAAGCACTGGCGAGCACGAGCTCGTCTAATGCTTCACGTTCGACCTCTACCGGCGTGGTACTGAGCAAGGGAGCATGCTCACCAAATAGGCGAATATACAGCCCAGGCGCGATGCGTCCACAGCGGCCCATACGTTGGCGCATGGAGTCTTGGGCTATGGCGTCAAGGCCGAGTACGGTTTTCCCTTTGCGAAGATGCGTGCGGCGCTCAAGCCCGGAATCGATAACACATTCGACCCCAGGCACGGTGAGCGAGGTTTCGGCCACGTTAGTGGCAAAAATAATGCGTCGCTGTGGCCCTTGGCGCAGCGCGCGCTGTTGCTCTTGTAACGGGCTGGAACCGTGTAGTGAAATACATTCAGCGGGTAAGTCCTGACAGGCGCTGACGCACGCGGCTATCTCGGCGCGACCAGGTAAAAACACCAAAATATCAGCGCCACTGTTATCCAGCGCATAGACACAAGCTTGGCGCACACGCGCCGCTAAATCTTGGGAGCTGGGCATCGCTCTGGCGTCGCTGGCGAAGGTGTAGCTGCTGATAGGGTAGGTACGGCCGTGGCTTGTGAGCGCTTTGGTGGTGAGATAAGCGCTTAAAGCACGGTCATCTAAGGTCGCGGAGGTGAGTATCAGGCGGTGCTCGCCCTGGTGTTTCAACAGCGCCAACAGTAAATCGGTATCCCAGCGGCGCTCGTGAAACTCATCCAGCATGACCACGTCAAAATCAGCGAGCTGTTGCTCGAAAAACCACCTTAGTGCGACCCCAGGGGTGGCAAACACAACCTTGGTTTGGGCCGCCATTTTAGCCTCAAAGCGAATCGCGTAGCCGATGCTTTGTCCTGGTTTTTGCTGGCATTGCTCAGCCAAATAGTTCGCCAACGAGGTGGCAGCGATACGCCGTGGTTGCACAACCAAAACACGCCCTTGTGTGCTTGCCCATAGCGGTAAGTTGGTGGACTTACCGCTGCCGGTTGGCGCATGAACAATTACATTTTGCTGCCTAAGTGTTGATAAAAACTGATCTTTTATTGCCTCGATTGGTAATGTCATAGGATACAAATAATGTTGTTTAAGCTTGTAGAGGAATTGAAAATTAGCGCCAGCGGTCATATTAACATGTAATAGCGCCAAGGAATTACCCGATGTTAAACCTGATACTGTTGATTTTGTTAATTGTGTTTGTGGTAGCGTATTGGCAATGGGACCATGTCCGCCTCAAGCGCTGGCAGCGGCAATACCATGATGCCGGGCTCAGCCAGGAGCAACAGCGTTTTTTGCAGCGGGCTATGCCCATTTATAACGCCATGACCGATGCCGATAGAGCCAAGCTTGAGCGTCATATCTGTTGGTTTTTGGGCGAAAAACGGTTTCTCGGTCGCGATGGTTTAGAGGTTGATGAGGCGATGAAACTGGTGGTGGCCGCCGATGCCTGCCTGTTGGTGCTCAATAAACCTTGGCCTTTGTACCCTAATGTTAAAGAAATCTTGCTCTATCCCAGTGCTTATTACGCCAATGTCACCCAGCGTGATGTCGCCGGTTTGGTGAGCTATCATCAAGTGGTGCGTGAAGGAGAGTCATGGCCCGGTGGCACCTTGGTACTCAGCTGGCACGATGTGCTCGAGGGCAACCGCCTCCCGGAAGATGGCCATAACTTGGTGTTTCACGAATTTGCACACCAGTTAGATCAGGTAACAGGCTGCACCAATGGTACGCCGCAGCTAGCAAATAAGGCCGCGTATCAACGCTGGGGCGAGGTGTTCTCGCGCGCTTTTACCAAGTTAAAAAGCCATGTTGCTTACAATATGCCCCATGTAATGCACAGCTATGGGGCCACCAATGAGGCTGAGTTTTTTGCCGTGGCCACCGAAACCTTTATCGAAAAACCCATGGCGATGCGGCAGTTTGATGCTGAGCTATTTCATATCCTCAAAGATTATTACCAATTCGACCCCAGTGACTGGCAAAGACACTAAAAGTGTAAGCGTTCCAAGGCAACTGATTACTTAAATGGTCAGAAAAAAGATCAAGCTTAACTCTAGGTAGCTAATGTTGTTTTTTGTTAACATCCGCATCGAAGTGACAAAGGTGTTAGTTAACTAGCTATCACTACTGGGTTACTTCTAGGGATGGAATTTGTCGTTGGGATGCGATTAGCCTTTCTATGGCACTGACTCTGCGCTCTCCTGACAGCGGTTATGCCAGCAGTTAAAAGATGCGGGTATAGGCTGAAGATTTGTTCTCTCCCGGCAATGCTAATAATTAAATAAAGGGAAATAACATGATGAAAAAAACACTGCTAGCACTGGTTTTAGCCGGTACTTCATTCGCTTCTCAGGCTAATTGGCAAGCGGGTGTAGGCTATGTAAATCTTTCTGACAGTGAAGGTGGTGACAGCATCAGCCTTAACGCTTTGGTTGGTTCTTTAGGCTACAAATTTAAAACAGGTGACAACTTTTACCTTGTACCTGAGTTACGTTTGGGCACAGGTGTTGGTGATGACGAGTTATACGGAGCTAAAATTGAAGTAGAGAGCTTTACGGCTCTATCACTTCGTGGTCAATATGATCTTGAGAGCGGCCTGTATATCTACGGCGCTCCTTCATACGCTAACCTAGAGGTTAAAGCATCGGCTTACGGCGAGTCTGCCTCTGAAGACGAATGGGAATTTGGCTTAGGTGGCGGAGTTGGTTATAACTTCAGCAACGCTATGCTAGCTGAGCTGTCATACGAACAGTTTGATGGTGTGGATGTGGTTAGCCTTGCTGTGAAGTTTGACTTCTAAGTCACGCTAATCACGCTAACAGCGACAGACCAGAGGGTCTGCGCTGTTGGCTCGCTACCTTTTACTTTAGCCTCAAGTTGGTCAACGACATTGCCATAGCTTTCAATCTTGCTCACTTAACAGCGATATTCGCAGACTTGCTATTCCATCCCCCATTTTTGCTCATTAAACCCATGTTACTTCCACTTTTATACGGTTTTTGTTTTAGTAGGTAATGATAATAAATAAATAGAATAAGAGACCCACAAATGAAGACTCCACTATACAGTGCTTTAGCTCTGGCGGTTTCGCTGGCTTTACCGGTCAGCGCCGAGCAAGAAGAAAAACAACAATGGCAAGTAGATAAGCCTCAGGGTGAATTTGTTGATGCCAACATCAACGTCACTCAAGGTACCTGGATGAATGTCGATGTCAGCCCCGACGGCCAGACCTTAGTATTTGATTTGCTTGGTGATATTTACACCATGCCGATAAGCGGTGGAGAGGCGACACAGTTGACCTCGGATATTGGCTGGCAAATGCAGCCTCGATTTAGCCCAGATGGCAAGCATATTGCTTTTACCTCAGATCAAGGTGGCGGTGACAATATCTGGATTATGAACATCGATGGCTCGGAGCAAACGCAGGTGACCAAGGAGTCATTTCGCTTGCTTAACAGCCCAGCATGGAGCCCCGATGGCGATTTTATAGTTGCCCGTAAGCACTTTACTGCAAGCCGCTCATTGGGTGCCGGGGAAGTATGGATGTATCACAAAGCCGGTGGCTCGGGCGTGCAGCTAACAGAGCGCCCCAATGATCAGAAAGACTTGGGCGAGCCGGCATTCTCACCGGATGGCCGCTATGTGTATTTCTCACAGGACGCCACCCCAGGTAAAACCTTCCACTACTCCAAAGACTCGGTACAGGGCATCTACAAAATTAAGCGCTATGACCGCGAAACAGGTGATATAGAGACCATTTTAAGTGGTCCCGGTGGTGCAATCCGGCCCACGCCTTCTCCCGATGGCAAAACGTTGGCCTACATCAAGCGTGATGATTTCCAAAGCACCCTGTATTTATATGATTTAGAGTCGGGCAAAGAAACCAAGCTGTACGATAAGCTTGAGCGTGATATGCAAGAGACTTGGGCAATTCACGGGGTTTATCCTAGCATGGCTTGGACGCCTGATAACGAGTCGTTGGTGTTTTGGGCCGGGGGTAAAATTCACAAGCTTGATGTGCAAAGCGGTGAGAGTTCAGAAATCGCCTTTGCAGTAAACACCAGTAAATCCATCCAAAAAGCGGTGCGTGTAACTCAGCAGTTAGACTCCTCAGAATTTGACGTAAAAATGCTGCGCAATGTGCAGGTATCACCCGATGGTGAAACCGCCATTTTTGAAGCCATGGGTCACATTTACAAGCGCGACCTTGAATCAGGTAAAGTGCAGCGCCTAACACGCCAAGACGATCATTTTGAATTCTTCCCGACCTTCTCTCGCGACGGTAAAAAGATTGCCTATGTCACCTGGGATGACGAAAAACAAGGCAGTGTTCGCGTGGTTTCGGCGCGTTCAGGTCGTGGTGATACGCTGACCTCTCAGCCGGGTAAATACGTCGAGCCAGCGTTCAGTCCCGACGGAGAAACCGTGGTATTTAGAAAGTCTTCGGGTAGCAGTTTACTTGCCCCGGAGTGGTCGTTGAAAGCAGGTATTTACGCGGTGGATAGTGATGGTGATGAGCAGCCAGAGCTTATTACTGAACATGGCTATCAGCCACAGTTTGGTAAAGCCAACGACCGTATCTATGTGATGAGCCCGTGGCCAAAGCCGACCTTGAGTGTGGTTGAGCTGGAAAGTAAAAAAATCCGCAAACTGTATGAATCTGAGCATGCCACTGAGTTTCGTATTTCACCAAACGGGGAATACTTGGCGTTTGCTGAGCGTTTTAAAGTGTTCGTGACGCCTTTTGTTGAACGTGGCAAAACCATTAATATCGGCCCTAAAGACAGCCAGTTCCCAATAGAGCAGTTATCTGTGCGTGCTGGTGAAAATATCAGTTGGAGTGGTGCAAGTGATAGGCTTTACTGGAGTTTAGGGCCCGAGCTTTATCATGCCTCACTGGCGGGTATTTTTAATATTCAAAGCGATGAGAACGCCGACTTTAAAGTAGACAGTGGCGATAATATTGGTTTTAAACAAACCATGGCAGAGCCACAGGGCATGATAGCGCTGGTGGGAGCAAAAGTGATCACCATGCAGGGCGATAAAGTCATTGATAATGGCGTGGTGCTGACCGATGGTAAGCACATCAAAGCGGTTGGCAGTCAAGACCAGGTAGAGATTCCACAAGATGCTGAAGTGATTGATGTCAGCGGTAAAACCATTATGCCGGGGATCATCGATGCGCACGCGCATGGCGCTCAAGGCAGTGACGAAATTATTCCTGAGCAAAACTGGAAAAACCTAGCCGGTTTATCCCTGGGAGTCACCACGATTCACGACCCCAGCAACGATACCACGGAAATTTTCGCTGCCAGTGAGATGCAAAAGGCCGGTAAAATCGTTGCACCACGTATTTTCTCCACAGGGACCATTCTATACGGAGCTAACATGCCGGGGTATACCTCCCATGTTGACTCCCTTGATGATGCGAAATTCCACCTTCAGCGCCTGCAGAAAGTCGGTGCGTTTAGTGTAAAGTCTTACAACCAACCGCGTCGCGATCAGCGCCAACAAGTGATTGCAGCCGGTCGAGAGCTTGGTATGATGGTTGTTCCTGAAGGGGGTTCTCTGTTGCAGCATAATCTGACCATGGTGGTTGATGGCCACACCACGATTGAGCACTCCATTCCGGTTGCCAATATTTATGATGATATTCGCCAGTTATGGTCGCAAAGTGATGTTGCCTACACCCCTACGTTGGGCGTGGCTTATGGCGGTATCTGGGGGGAGAACTACTGGTACGATAAAACCGATGTATGGAATCATCCACGGTTAAGTAAATTTGTGCCAAAGAATCAGTTGCTCCCGAGAGCGATGCGCCGTACCAAGGCGCCCGATCATCACTACAATCACTTTAACAATGCGCGGGTTGCAGCACAGTTGCAAGACCAAGGGGTGCTGGTGAATGTTGGCGCGCATGGTCAACGTGAAGGCTTAGCGGCGCATTGGGAAATGTGGATGTTTGCACAAGGCGGCATGAGCCCGTTAGAGGTGATCCGCACAGCCACCATAGATCCGGCGAAAACCTTAGGTCTAGAAAATAACCTGGGCTCACTAGAGGAAGGCAAGTTAGCGGATCTCATCGTCATTGATGGCGACATTCTAAGTGATATTCGTCAAAGCGATAAGGTACGTTACACCATGATCAATGGACGTTTGTTTGATGCTGCAACCATGAACGAAGTCGGAGAGCCGGCACGCGCTCCGCTACACTTCGAATAAGCCCTGTCGCAGCAATGCTACTTGAGCCCGTCATCGACGGGCTTTTTTGTGGGTATCGCTTCGCTGCAGATAAATAAACAGTGCTGTGGGGTACAAAGTGACTGGAGAGTTGTCTCTGTATTAACTACACTGCAAACAGAACCCACAGGGAAGGACAAGCCAAGATGAAACGCTTCACTATCACAGCTATCTTGCTGCTCATTGGTGGCTGCGCGCAACAGCCCCGCTCAGATGATGTTAATGCACTCACCAAGGCGTGTGTTGGTAGCACTGCACTGCCAGCGCAGTGGCAAGGCCAGTTTCGCGCGGTCGACAACCCCGAACTGCTGCAATCGGCGCTGGGTGAGCCACAACAAGGAAAGCTCTGTCAAGGTCAGGTGTATGAAAGCACACAGCCTACGGCAGTGATTTTGTACCGCGCTTATAACAGCATGAACCCAAATAGCCGCTTTGGGAGCTGGTGGGCATGGGCAAAACCCAGTGGCACTGTCAGCGAATATCGCGCCAACTATGAAATTTGCTACCAATGGTCGCCGCTAGATAAATTAGTACGCTGTGAGCTTAAACCCGGCGTACAAGTGGTGGTGGGTAATGGCCAAAGTGCACAATGTTCTGAGTATTTGCGCTATGACGTATCGGCGGTGCAGCAAGTTTTCATAGCCGATGCCGGTGACGCTGTGCACAATTGCAGTGATTTCAATGCTGTAATGCAGTGGCAGCCGATACAAAGGTAAGGGGTCATAGTAAAGGGAAAAGGATAACACCAGCCTAGAGTATAAATCTTATTTGTTATCCTTTTGTTAACAAAGGACATGTATTATTTATTTAAAATGAGAGTTTATTTTTAAATTAACAATACTGGAGTCTTTGATTATTTAACCCACAATACAACCCAAGTAATAGCTATTATAAATGGGTCGAAGTTGAGGTTTTTTGGTGCTGTTATGATGCAAAGCCTCTTTCAATATCACGGAATGTCCATTGTCCTTTAGCGTCGGCAATATCAATAAGCTCACAGGCTTTTTTGTTCCATGCGGCGAGACAAGCAATGTAGTTGGTTAGTTGATAGTAGGCGCGATCTGGGGCATCAGGGCGAATTCGTGATACCGAGTAAGCAGAGTAGGTCGCACCGCTGCCAAGCCAAGTGACAATGGATGAAGCAACGCCTCCACCTGGCACAACAAAGCCTGCGGTGGTGGTCACTAGACCCAAAATAGTCGCCGCTTTTTCAACACCGTGTCCTGCTTTGGTAATGTCGTCACTGAGAATAGGGTGTAATAACGCGAGCAGGTTAGTGGCTTGCGGTTGGTGGCTCGCTACGGCAACATCGTCGGAGGTTTTTGGAGCATTGCCAGGTGCCGAGCTGCCGCCGCGCATAGCTGGTAATAAGGTGTTAAAAGCTTTCTGACTGTTATTACTGGCGGAGAAGGTCACTGATTGCGTACTTAAGCCTCCGGCTTTTACGCGCTTTTGATCTTTAGGTGTGATAGTGGATTTGTAAGTGCGTTGCAAACGACGATAGACAGCAGCGCTGCACTGAGTCATCTGTATCGCTAATGCGGCTTGGTCTTTAAATTCACGGCCTATGGCACGTTCAGCCAGCTTAGTTAACTGGGCTTTTTTCTTTTGCACCAGTTGTCCCACGATAATATCCATAAAATATATCCTTATACAAATATAAAACGCGATGAATATTACCATGAGTTTATGGGAGTGGATATTTAAATTGTTAGCTATTTTATTCTCGTTTTATGAAGCCGGCCTTGTATCTATATTTGACCGTTGCGTTGCGACAGCCTAAGTAAGTCGGGGTCATTGCGTATCGAGTTTCATACAACAGTACCTGAGGAGTATCACCAGTGCGCTCAGCTTGCTGGCGATACATGCTTAGTTCACGTTTTGACTATTACACTGAGCGTTTAGTAGCAAGGAGAGAGCAGTATGTTCAAAAGTGTCATTGCCGTGGTGTTATTAGTTGTTTTATCAGGCTGCGCCAATCACTTGCCTGCTGAAAAAGGAGCTGTGCAGCAGGGCCTCGCGTCTTATTATCATGATAAGTACCATGGGCGCACTACCGCTAGCGGCGAGCGTTTTGAGCAAACAGCTCTGAGTGCAGCCCACCGTAACCTTCCTTTCGGTAGCAAAGTAAAAGTCACCAATATCAATAATGGGCGCTCAGTTGTAGTACGGATAAATGACAGAGGCCCATTTGTTTCAGGGCGCATCATAGACTTGAGCCGTCGTGCATTTAAGCACATCAGTAATTTGTCTGCCGGCGTGATTGCCGTAGAGGTAGAAGTGCTCAGTGAGCCCTAAGCGGTGGTAAACTCACTATAACCCTGTACATCAACCTCCTTGTGGTTGAGCTGCTCAACGTGAGCCGTTTGCGGGCCCTGCTCTAACCAAGTAAGTAAGGAAGTTAATGCTGCCTTATCCCCCTCTGCGTGGACTTCAACGCGACCATCATCAAGATTTTTGGCGTAACCAGCAATATTGAGAGCCTGTGCTTGGCGGGCAGTGTTAGCACGGAAATACACGCCCTGAACTTTGCCACTTACCCAAGCTCGAAATGCGTATGTCATCATCTCTCCTCAAAAAGGCGGCTACGCCGCCTAACGAATCATTAATGAACTTTCTTAAGGTAGTCTAGAATTTGTCCCTCATTAGCGCCAATCACATCTTTAGCGAGGGTCTTATCGATCAGTTCGGTGGTGTGCTTATTGAACTCACCGCGTAGCTTGCCTAAAAAGCCCGACTCAGCAATCAGTTCGATACGATATACTTTGTCGTTTTTACGTTTGTCGTCAAGCCACTTGGCAATATCTGCGGCGAAGCGTTGCGCTTCTATATCAACCGCATCTTTTCGGCTCATGGCATCGACACCTTGCACTTGCTTTGCCGGGGCGCTTTGACGGCCCGCACGGTCAGTATAAATATCTTGCTCGTCTGAGCGTGCGAAGGGGTTTGACCAATGGGCTTGCAGCTCCAGCTCGGTGGAATGATTACGTAAGGCAAAAATTTGTGCTTCACTGTGGTTGGCAACCACTACATAAGAACGACCAATCATATCAATCTCCTTTTTTGCGAGCCAAAAACTTGGCCCTTACTATAGAGCTTGGAATGGATGGGGAGTTTTTCAACCCTAAGAAGTAAAGATTGTTGTTTTTCTACGGCTGTGTTCAACTTAAACTGATTTATGAATAACTTAGCCCTTTAATGAGATGTGGGTGCCGATACATGGCATACACTTAGGAGAGAGAATGACAGGGAAACGAGGTACAGGGAGTTGGCTTTTTGGGGCCGCGCTCATCATAGCCATGCCGGTTGCGGCAGAGCCAAGCTTCAGTGAGCAGTTAGTCAGTGCCGCTAACGAGCGGACTCTAGCGGACGTGACCTATGATGGTCGCTATATTGCTATTGATTACCCTGAGGGGGATGTACCTGCTGGGATGGGTGTATGTACGGATGTAGTGATACGCAGTTATCGAGCCTTAGGCATCGATCTGCAGCAGTTAGTGCATGAGGATATGGAGCGTAACTTTGATGCCTATCCATCCCACAGAATTTGGGGGTTAACGCGCCCGGACAGCAATATTGACCATCGTCGCGTGCCAAATTTACGTGCTTTTTTTACTCGTCACGGACAGAGTCTGAGAGTGAGTGATGACGGTAACAATTATAAACCCGGTGATATTGTTTCATGGATGCTACCAGGAAACTTGCCGCATATTGGTATTGTCGGCGAGCAACGCAATGAGCTGGGACAGCCTTTAATTATCCATAATATTGGCGCTGGCCCGCAAGTGACAGATATTCTTTTTCAGTATCCTATTACCGGTCATTATCGCTATGGTGGTGACGGCCTTGCTGAATAACGTGACTAGTCCTGAAATAAGTTGACACTTATTTTGATTAAAACGCCTGATGTACTTCATCGGGCGTTTTGTATTTTAGAGCCAGGTGTGGGCGTCTCTT